>NZ_JBICUT010000004.1:0-509840 GCF_043198445.1 Spirillospora sp. NPDC048823
CCACCCGGCCCGGCAGCCGGGCCATCAGCATGCTCCGACACCGAAAACCCGCTCCCGGGGACGCTCGTCACGCCGTTCAGGCAGACGCTTCAGCAACGTGAAAGATCGAGGCTACACGTGGGGTGCCATGCCACATCCTCCCTCTCCGTGCTGGGGCAAGGGGCTGGCGACCCGCATGAGAACGAAGCGGGCGACTCGTGGAGCCACCGTCGCAACCGACCATGGTGCGGCCTCACTGTGCCGCGGCGAGTGGCCTGTTATGGCAACAGGGACACATGCAGCCAGGTAGCGCGCTATCAAGGGTGTATGGCGCACTATTGGGCGGGTACAGCCGAACTCATATCCGTTCTCTCGGGCTTGGCCGGGATTCTGTCGTTCGCTCTCTCCGTCATCGTGGACGTGGTCTCCCGGCGTGACCGGTCACCGCATTTCCGCAAGATCAGCGGATGGCTGCTCTCCCTCCTGGGCCTCATCACAGCCGGCACCTTCGCGGTCGAGCTCGTCGTGGCCGGACTCGCCGTGCGCTGGACGACGCACGCCTTGCCGGTCGCGGGCTTCTGCGGTGGCGTTGTGCTTGCGGTTGCGGGTACCTGGCGCGCGCTCACGTTGCCGGCCGACCGGAAATCCGCGCCGGTGCGGCAGATCGTTGAGGCACTTGCCGATGGCGTTAATGGCCCGGCACGGCCGCCGGTTTACAAGCCGCTCCCCACGTTGGAGCAGCATTCGCGCCGAAAGCCACTACGGTCGCGCACGCTCATCACATGGGCGCGGAAGGCGCGTATGGGCCTCGTGACGGTCGAGTCGCCCGCTGGCGGCGGCAAGAGCGTGGAGTTCCGAGAGACCACGCGCATCTTGGCCGAGCGGGCGACCAGGGGCAGACGCGTCAAAGTAATCCCCGTCTACATCGATCTCGCCAGGGTTTTCGGTTCCGACCCGGCTCCGTCGGTGAACGCCTTGCACGAATACATTAGGGAGATCGTCCGTAATCGGGGGGAGCATCTACTCGACGAACTAGACCTACATTTGCAAGGTGCGCGAGAGCATGTGCAATGGGTGATCTTTGTGGATTCCTTCCATTCCATAGACCCCGCCGTGCGAGAACGTGCATGGCAGGCGATCGCAGATTTGGCCAGACCATCGAGTTTTCGCGCACTCGTTGCGATACGGACCAGCAGCGAACTTCCAGGCGTCCGCAGACGGTTGGAGTTCGCCTACACCTCGCCCTCCTGGCGACGGGCGGTACTCCGCTCTTTCTCCCTAACACCCGAACTGCGAGCCCGGCTGCAGCGCTGGACCGAGGTCACTGATCTCCAGCACGGCCGCCTTATCGTCCCGTCCCTCTTTTGGATGCTTGCCGAGCATTTCGAACAGGCTGAGGTGAGTGCGCTGGAAGTGCACTCATTCCACGATGTCCTTGACGCAATTATCGAACGCCGGCTATCCCGACAGAACCGACCTGAGGAAGCAAGGTTGCTCGCAGAGGAACTGGCGTACGGACGGTTCGCGGGACGAACGTGGAGGGCGGACGAACCAGAATTGATAGGCTCGCTGATGAGCGCAGGCCTGCTTGTGGTGCGAGATGACCAGCCTCTCGGCTTCTCCGACGCTTCACTACTGACCCACTTCGCCGCCCGCAGAATTCTTCGCGTTCCCGGTGAAACTGCCACTGACACGCTGCTTGCGAACGAGGCGTGGCGTGTCCCGGCGATAGGGGTGCTGAAGCGTTGCACCGAACCACAGCTCACCGAGCTTTTAACTGCCGCCACCGCCTTACTGGACCGCGAAGCCGCCGGGTGCACCAACCTGGTGAATGACATCCAACCCCACTTGCTCGGCCCGGCAGGACTACAGCCCGATACCCAGTCGGCCACTTTCGACTGGCCCCCAACCGCGCGGCACATCCTGTTGACTCTGGCTGAAGGGCTCCGGTTCAGGACGGACGTGGCCATACCATCCGCGTTGACTGCCCTTGCCGATCGTTTTGTCGTGAGCGCTTTTCTGCCATACGTGATGCCCTACGGGCGTGCTGATGCGGTGAGGGTGCTGTCACTATGTTCCACGGACGTGGCCAAGTGGGCATTCGAAGGCTGCCTCACACTCGATCACGGCATGAATCCGCGCAAGGTTGCGGCGGAGCAGTTGACGAGCCTCCCGGGGGTGTTTGACCAGCTCGGGATAGGGGCCCGGATAATTGCGGTGGCCGCGACAGTATCTGATGCTGGAATATATCGACGTGTGCTGCGACAGGGGGCTTTCCCCGGAAGCGGCGCACTTCGTTCCTTAAGTGATGTAAGCATGGGTGTCATCCGGGTACTGCAGGCGGTCTCCATCTATGTCGTCGTGATCTACTCGGCCCTCTTCATTATCGATGTGGTGCAGTGGTCAAAGACTTCTGAAACAAGAATTCTACTCATTATCGCCAGCCTACTTTTTCTGCGCTTCACCCTGACCGGAGGTCGCGCTATTCATCCCTTCGTTGGCATCGGCGCCACCGCGGTTCTCGCAGTATTTGCCCTGTTGGGCGCACTCTCGGGTGTCCTGCTTATCGGGCCTGCACTATTCTTGATCTGTACAGGAAATGCCGATGACGGGCTGTCCAGCGCGGTATCCGCATACCTCACGACCTGGCCCTTGGCCATGGCCTATCGCATTATCGACGACGCGCGACGACTTAAGATAATCGATTTTGCGGCCCCTCACCTCGGCCTTGTCCGCCCCCATCTCATTCATTCCATTCGAACCGCGATTCCGCAACGTTACACTCGCGAACAAGTCGCGCAAAATATGCGCGATGTAGTCGTAATGGCCGTGGCTGTCGGCGGGGTAATTGGTCTCTTGGTCGGCATTTCGGAAGCTGACTTGCCGCGAGTTGAGGGAGTTGCTGAAGAGGATCTGCGGGAGAGCATACTCGGAGGTGCTGTGATTGGACTGCTCGGCATGGGCCTCCTTTGGGGATACGCGCGAAACAAGATCGATATTCTTAGAGCGCGCTCCAAGATTGCAGGAGGTGTCGGTGATGAGGAGTTGCTTACGCTGCTGATGAATCAGCGTAATGATAAGGTGACAGACGACGTCTTCAAAGTGATGGCCTCATTGCCACCGGGAACGATGGGGGCTGCCCACACCGCGCTGCGTGATCTGTACCTTGCTTTGACGCACGTCGACCGATTTGTGCAGGCCGACAGCAAGAAGCCCATTCAGAAGGCGATCTGGTCCGCTGAGGAGCCCAGGTTTTACTATCCGAGCTTCAGAGAATGGATAATTGAATATGACGAGCGACACCCCGGGCGGCTGATTAAGCTAGCCGGAAAGGGTCGGGAGCGTTTGGGAAAGGCTGCCGACCTAGCCTGGTTGTCTGCAATGGAGAAGGCTCAGGAGCGTCCCCGGGGGGACGCTGCTTGAGCGATCCATCACCACAGGTAGCCAACGAGATCAGCCTTACGGCATAACCGAATGACCCGCCCAAGGTTCCTCCATGCATTCACCCCTACACTCGCTCGTCGGCATGAGAGTGGATCTCCCAGCGCTTCGAAGCCCTGATCGAACGCTACGACGTCGTCCGTAAGGCACTTCGAGGAGGACAGGCCCATCGAGCGCATCGCTCGGCGGCACCGGAGAAACTGACAGGGTGCAGTGGAGACGGAGCAGCCAAGGCATCGGAAGGAACCTCGGACGATGCGGTCGGGGTACCTCGCACCCGACTCCCACGGCCGCTTCCGACCAGCGCAGGCTGCAGGAACGTCCTCGCGCGTTCTTCCCGGCGCGGCTGGCTGGCGTGGACGCCCTCGCCCTGGTCAACCTGGCAGTTCGCGGCCAGGTGTGCTGCCAGGGATCCGGCAAGGTCGTGAAATGAGGGTGTGACCTGCGGGGTCGCTGGTCCGGTAGGCGGGTTTGGGGGTTCGCAAGTAGCGGGTGGGGCCCGCGCGGTTCGATGGAAGTTCTCACGCTCACCATCGCCGCTGACAGGACCCACCCGCCGATGACATTCTCCTGTGTTTCCGCCGCTCGTGGCCAGTACCTGCTTGATCTGCTCGCGCAGGTGCCCGATCCCCGTAAGCGACGGGGCCGGCGCCACACCCTGGCGGGCGTGCTCGCGGTGGGGATCGCGGCGGTGGTGGCCGGGTCGCGGTCGTTCGCCGCGATCGGGCAGTGGGCCGCCGATGCCGGTGACCAGGTGCTTCACGCGCTGGGCGCGACCCGCGGGCCGGCGGAGGAGTCGACGTTCCGGCGGGCGTTCGCCGCCCTGGATGCCGACAGGCTGGACGCGGTCCTGGGGGCCTGGCTGTGGACACGGGCCGCTCGCGTCGGTGACCGGCTGGTGATCGCGGTCGACGGCAAGACCGTCCGCGGCGCCAAGCGCAAGGGCGGGAAGGCGCCGCATCTGGTCGCGGCCCTGGCGCACGGCGCCGGTGCGGTACTCGGGCAGGTCGCGGTCGCTGCCGGATCGAACGAGATCCCCGCCGTCCGGGACCTGCTGCGGGCCTTCACCGACCTGGCCGGGGCAGTGATCACCATGGACGCCCTGCACACGCAGACCGGCACCGCCGAACTGGTCGTCGGCCGGGGTGCGGACTACGTGATGACGGTGAAGGGGAACATGCCCGGGCTGTACCGGCGGCTGAAGAGGCTGCCCTGGGCCGATGTCCCGGCGGCCTCGACGGTGACCACAGGCCGTGGCCGCCGGACCCGCCGCACGATCAAGGTCGCCTCCGCCCCGGCATGGACCGGGTTCACCGGCGCGGCCCAGGTCGCGCAGCTACGCAGGACCGTGACTCGGCGCGGGAAGAAGACGGTCGAGGTGGTCTACGGTGGTTCCGCCGGCCTGCGGGTCCTCATCGCCCCTACGAGGGTTCGCAACATCCCTCCGCATCGGCGGACACGGTTCCTGGGTCCTCATCGCCCCTACGAGGGTTCGCAACTTGCAGAGCTCGGACACCTGGTTGGCCGTTCTTGCTGGACGCGCCGGACAGACCCGTGGCGATCTCAGTGTGATTCGCGGAGGACGCCGAGCGTGGTGATCGCTTGGTCTCGGGTGAGCAGGGTGAGGCCGTCCGGGAGGCGCCGGGGGCCGTCGATGTCGATGAAGTGGGTGGGGCCGTAAGGCCACGGCCCGTTGAAGAGCGCGATGAGCTCTCCCGGGGGCTGCGCCTCGAGGGTCTGGTGGACGACGTCGGCATCGGCCCCCGGTGTTGCCAGCCACAGGACCGGTGACTGTTCCACCCGTCCGGCGGCGTCGATGCGTGGAGGTCTGCTCTCAAGGTGTTCGATCGCGTCCTCCAGAGTGTCGGTGATGTGGAGGCCGGAGGTCAAGCGCGACAGGAGTCGGGAGGACGCGGCGCCGAGCAGTCGTTCGAGGTCCGGGCGCACGATGACGACATCGCAATGCGCGGTGCTGCGGGTCAGGGTGTCGACCAGCACCGTGCGGAGCAGGCGTTGGGCACCGGGGCCGATGACGCCGGCTCCCATGGGGTGGCTGAAGGCTCGCGCCAGGAAGGGGTCGCGGGAGGGCTCGTTGTGTGGGCGCACGCTGCGGCGCTGAGATGCCAGGCCGACGAGTCGGCGAGTCAGGGGCGCGTGAGTGGTCTTACGCAGTCGTTCCATGGTCACTCCGGGGTTGATCGAGGGTCGGGCGCACTGATCAAACCGAGTTTGGCCAGGTGAGAGCCCTGACCGAAACACCTCATGGGTCTAAGTCGCCAGGCTCCGGCGCATGCTTCCCCATGAGGTCGGCCCCCGGGAACCGGCGAAGGCTGGGCCTCGGCGAGCACGGTCCGGGGGACGGGACGGTCGATGGCGACTTTGCTCATTGACACGAAACGCTCACCGACCATTCTGGTGACCACACTCACTCGCGTCGATACTCTCTGTCATCGGAGGTGTGAGTGAGTACGCAGACCGAACTGGCAGCGACCAGGCTTCTGCAGGGGATCGTCGCCGACGAACTACTCGTCCCCTACGTCCGGTTGCTGGCCATGGACGGTTGCCTGCCGTCCGAGGCGGCCGAAGCGCTCGGCGGCCCGCAGATCGTGGAGGCGTTGACCGAGACCGGGCTGGCCTATGTCATGCCGTCCGGCCTGGCGGTTCTTCCGCGGCTGGTTGCCACCGCGCCGGATCTCGCTCTGCAGGAAGTGCTCGCGGCCTTGTCCCGCAAACTGGTCGCCGATCAGCAACGTCTCCTGGACGGTCAGCGGCGCATGGTCGACATGCACCCCTTCCCCGGAGTCGCGGAAGGCCAGGCCGATCAGCTGGTGCGGATTCTCACCGACCGGACCGAGATCACCGACACTTCTCGCGCCCTGCTCGGAACGGCGCGGCGCCACTGGCTGACCCTGGAGAACTTCGCCATGGAACGTCCACTGGAAGAGCTGGCCGGAATGCCGCCGCTTCCGGCGTTCGAGGGCAACGTCACCAGCCGGACCATCTACCAGGCATCCTGCGCCGAACACCCCGTCGGCATCAAGATCATCCGCATGCACGCCGAAGCCGGTGAGCAGGCCAGAATCCTGCCGGAGATCGGCATGAAGATGAAACTCGCCGATGAGGCGGTCGCGTTACTGCCGCTCACCCCAACCGGCCTGCCCGGCGCGCTGCTGATCAAATCGGCCGCGATCGTCGCCGCGCTGCGTGAGTACTTCGAGTTGCTGTGGCAGCGCGCTGTGCCGCTGGGGGCGACCGAGCCGGAGGCGCCGCTCAAGCCGGTTCAGATGTCGATCCTGCGGCTGCTCGCGCAGGGGATGACCGATGAGGCGATCTCCCGGCAGATCGGGTTGCAGACCAGCAGCGTGCGGCGGCACGTCAGCGCGATCGGCAAGTACCTCGGCACCACCAGCCGCATCGCGATGGGCGCCGCCGTCGCCCGCCGAGGTTGGCTCGACTGACCCCCGACCCCTGGAGCAGAGATGCCCGAGTTCCTAGATTTCGTGCCGACCGAGCGTTTCCGTCAGCGGGTGGCCTTGTCTCCGGACACCAAGACGGTCGCCTACTCCAGCAACGCCGCCGGATCCTTCGACCTGTGGACGATCCCGGTGGCCGGCGGGCCGCCCCGCCGACTGACCCGGCTGGACGGGCGGGCGGTGCGGGACCTCGCCTGGTGGCCCGACGGCAACAGCCTGGTGTTCACCGCCGACCTCAACGGCGACGAGCAGTACCGCATCTACCGCATCGGGACCGACGACCAGGACCTCACCGAGATCAGCACCGGCCCGGACTGCCAGCGCGTGTTGGCCGATCTCCCGTTCGACGCGGACGGCCGGTATCTGCTGTACGCGGCCAACGACCGCGACCGCACCGTGCAGGACATCCTCCTCCGCGACCTGGCCGACGACACCGAACGCCGCATCATCCCTCCCGAGGGCGTCAACTTCACCCCCGCCCACGTCTCCCCGGACGGACGGTGGCTGTTGGCCGCCGGCTCCCGATCCAACACCGACATCGCCACCTACCTCATCGACCTCACCGCCCCTGACGTCCAGGCGGTGTGCGTAACCGCCGGATACGGGAACGGCTACTTCGTCCCCGGGCCATGGACCCCGGACTCGAGTTCCTTCTATATGGCCACCGACGTGTGGGGCGAGTTCACCTGCGTCGGCCGCTACTCCCTGACCGACTCCTCCCTGGTACGCATCACCGACGATGAGTGGGATGTCGAGCAAATCGAAGCCGCCGGCGACACACTCGTCTGGTCCATCAACCAGGGCGGGCGTTCTGTGCTGCGCGCCACGCGCAACGGCATCGAACTCCCGCTGGCGGACGTGCCGCAGGGCGTCATCGACGCGATCGACCTCAGCCCGGACGGGGAACGGATCGTCCTGGAGATCGACACCGCCACCCGGCCCAGCGAAATCGGGCTACTCGAACCGGCGGCCGGGTTCCGGTATCTCACCGATGTTCGCCCACCCGCCATCCACCTGGTCGAACCCGTCCAGCCGGACCTGATCACCTACCCGGCCTCCGGAGGCCGCCGCGTCCACGCTCTGCTGTACCGGCCGCATGCGACTGGTCCACACCCGGTCCTGCTGTCGATCCACGGCGGCCCCGAAGCCCAGGAACGCCCCGAATACGCCTACTCGGGGCTCTACCAGTACCTGCTGAACCAGGGGGTGGCGGTGCTGGCCCCCAACATCGCTGGCTCCACCGGCTACGGCCTCACCCACCAAAAGCTCATCTACCGCAACTGGGGCGGCATCGACCTGGACGACCTCGACCACGCCGTCCGCCACCTGCGCACCCTCTCCGATATCGACGCCGACCGGATCGCCGTCATGGGCGGCTCCTACGGAGGATTCGCCGCCCTGTCCTGCCTGTCTCGGCTGCCGTACCGGTGGGCGGCGGGGGTGTCGTTCTGCGGCCCGTCCAACCTGGTCACCCTCGCCCGAGCCTGCCCACCCACCTGGAGACCCACCGTCGACGCAGTCCTGGGCAACCCCGACACCGACGCCCAACACCTCACCCGCCGATCCCCGATCACCTACGCCGACGCCATCACCGCACCACTGCTGGTCATCCAGGGCGCACGGGACCCGCGCGTCCCCCAGGACGAGTCCGACCAGATCGTTACCCTGCTCCGCGCCCGCGACGTCGATGTCCGCTACGACGTGTATCCCGACGAAGGACATGGATTCACCAACCGCACTAACGAGATCAAGGCCTATGGCGACATTGCGGAGTTCCTCCTCACCCACCTGACCAGCGAGTAGGAGAGACGCCATGCCGGGATTCCTGTCGCCGCTCGCCCTCTTCCGGGACCCGTCCGTGGCACCACTGTTCATCTCTCGGGTCATCTCCAGCGCGAGCGTCGGATTCGGGCAGCTCGCGCTGGCCTGGGGCGTGCTGAACCAGGGCTACGGTGCGCACGGACTGTCGCTGGTCATGGCCTGCAACGCCTTCCCCGCCCTGCTGATCATCTGCGGCGGCGTCATCGGCGACCGGTTCCGCCGGCACCACGTCCTCATGGGCGCCGAAACGCTCGCGTGCTTGTCCTGGCTGGCCATTGGCAGCGCATTGTTCAGCGGCAAGGCACCTCTCGCGCTGCTGTGCACGCTGGGCGCCGTCGGCGGAGTCGCCACCGCGATCTTCCTGCCCACCCTCCGCGGCATCATCGCCGACCTGCTCGGCTCGCCCGATCGGCCGGCCGGGAATGCGCTGGTCAAGCAAACAGAGTCGGTTGGCCTGCTCGTCGGACTCGTCGCGTCCGGAGCGATGGTCACCGCGGTCGGCCCGGCCTGGGCGGCGTCGGTGCGGGGCGTGCTGTGCGGTGTGAGTGTCGTCCTGCTGAGCAGACTGACCACCTCGCGCCCCAGCGAACCCAGCGTGGGCCCGATGCGCGATCTGCGTGAAGGATGGCGCGAGTTCGGGGCCCGCCCCTGGGTGTGGATCATGACCCTGCAGTACATGGCGATCACGACCGCTGTGGTCTGCTACACCAAGATCGCCGGCCCTCTCTACACCACCAACGGGCACGGTGATGCGCTGGCCTGGGGAATCATCAGAGCCTGCGAACCACTTGGCGCGCTGGTGGGCGCACTGGTCGGCGCGAGCTGGCGCCCCACGAGGACCATCCCGGTAGTTGCACTGCTGCCCATGTCGGTGGCACTGCCCATGCTTCTGATGGGGAGTGGAGCGCCCTGGCAACCGATCGCCATCGCCGCCTTGGCTCCCGGTGTGCTCCAAGCCGTCTACTACGTCCTCTGGACCACCACCCTGCAGGAGCGGTTCGCGTCCGGCGTTCTCGTCCGCGTCAACAGCTGGAACATGGTCACCAGCTACGCCCTCATGCCACTGATCATGCTTGCGTCCGGGCCCCTTGCCAGTACTTTCGGCCCGGAGAAGCTGGCGTTCTGGTCGGGCACCACCGCCGTCATCGCCACGTTTTCGACACTTCTCGTGCTCCGTCTTGCACCTCGCCACGAGTTTGGTGCGAGAACCGAAGCCAAAGAGGTTGATGCGTCAAAGTTCGCCCCACTTTGACTGATCACCTTTTGGGCTTGCGTCCGAACACTTTGATTGGGGTATCGTATGCGCTCTCTTGAAGAGAAAGCCGTTCGGCTGCTTGGTGGAGTCGTTGAAGGAGACGCCCTTCATTCGTACCTGCGACTCTTGGTCACAGGTGGATGCCCCCCTGAAAATGCTGCTGACTCGCTCGGTGGGGCCGACAAGGTAGGCCATCTCCTTCGTGCTGGAATGGCTCAGATAGATGAAACTGCAACTGGCCCTCCACCCCGCCTGGTCCCGGCCCCCATGGATGTGGTGATGCAGCGCACGCTTGTCGGTCTTGCTCGGGATGCGCTGCGCGACTATGAGCGACTTTTGGACGGGTACCAGCGCATGTGTGACTATTCAGCGTCCAGAAGCGCGACGACCGATCCGTCGGTGGGGCAACTGGCCCAGATCATCACCGACGGCGATCGGGTCGGCAGGCTGACAAGCACCCTCCTGGGGTCGGCACAGCGTGAGTGGCTGACCCTGAGCAGTCACACCCCTACAGAACCAGTCGAGGAGAGGGATAGCGGCTCAGCGCCCTCATCGGTGGAGAGCGGCGTCCGCCGCAGAGCTATCTACGATGCCCGCTGCATGCGAGAGGCGACCACGCGCGACAGGTTGGAAGCGATAGCCGAGACCGGGGTCGAGGTGCGCATCCTTCCACGCATCCGAATGAGCCTGAAGCTCGCGGACGAAGCGGTCGCAGTCCTCCCACTTACATCGGCGGAGATGGGCGGCGTCCTACTCGTCCAGTCCTCGGTGATCGTGAGGGCGCTCCGGGACTATTTTGACTTGCTATGGGAGCAAGCCGTCCCCGTATGTGGGACCGGATCCAATAGCCATGGTGTCCCGGAAAGCCAGGTTAAGATCTTGCGTCTTCTCGTCCAGGGCTTGCCTGACGAAGCCATCTCAGAACGCATGAATATGAGCCTTACCACTATTCGTCGACACATTAGAACGCTGCGTGAGGAAGTCGGCGCCGAAACACGATTCCAACTCGGTGTAGTCGCCGTCCAGCGAGGCTTGGCGGACTGAGTATGGTTGGTCGTCGACCTGCCCATGAGCACGCTGCTTCCGGAAGAATCAGCCTCCTAGATATGAGAAAAACTCAGCAGCGTTCGAGCTCGAGGCCGGGCTGATGCGCCGCTTGTGGAGAGCAGGGGCCGGAGGTAGCCCCCGAGCGTATAAAGAGCATCACGCAGATCCGGTGCCGATATGGCGGTCCCACCGTTTCCACCTCAGCCCCTCGGCTGTACCGCCGAATGCGCCTAAGACCACGCCATCGCCGCTGGAAAAATACTTAGGCCAGCTAGGCCCACCAAACTCCCCGGGTAAGGACTATCGACCCGGGGATGGTGCTGCCAATCTTGTGATCACTTATGTACGGCACGCCTACTGCTTTGGGCTGCCCATTTGCCGCGGGCCCATTCGACTGTGAACATGTACTCCTCGCGATCGAACGCCAGCCCAGTGGACGGCAGGCGACGGTTCCAGCGGTCGCCTATCAGCCGCCAATGAACGCAGTCTCCATGCCGCCAGACCGCTACCCCGACGCCACAGCAGTCGGGGTCACAACCGTCGATCGGATCACCGACGGGCAGGGCCGCCGGTTCTTCGCCGCTTGGGAACAGCGCACTGGTGGAGGCGAAAAACGGTTCCGGGTGCACACCGATGACGTGGCTAAATCCATCATGGAACGAGTTCAGCAACGGCACGTCGTTGACCTCGATCAGGACGTGAACACCGCACAGCACCGGAGGGCTGGAGCGGACGACTTGCAGCGCTATCCAGTCCCGATCGTCCTTGACCACCCGCGGATTCCGGTCGGGTCGGCCGCGTCGTCCGGCTCTGAGATCATGTGGGCGCCTACGAGGCATGGCCCTTTCGTGTCGTCATGGCGACATCATGCTCCTGGCCGGCGTTCTGTCGCAACCTCGCAATAGCCAGGGTCTAGTCCTTCGAACTCACCAAAGGAACTCGATGACCGACCGACCCGCCCCAGAGCCCCGCCCGGCGGACGACCAGTGGCTCTATGCACGACGGCTGGCCCCATCGTACGACTTCTGGCCCCACACACTGCTGCTAGATAGCCGTACTCGTCACTTTGGAGGGAGCCATTCCTGAAGTCCGGTGAGATGCCCGATCTCTGACTCGATGCGTTTTCTGTCGTCCTGTGTGAGCTCCAGATCGTGCAGATCGGCGAGCCAGGGACTGGTGGATTCGCCCAGGACCGTGGCCAGGTCGATGAGGTGGCACAGGGCGATGGCCTGCTCAGTCATCGCGGCGTCTGCGCCGTGCCTGCGGACCGCGGACTTGAGCGCACGGAACGCCTGAAGATCATCGTTTTTGAACTCGCGCAGGATCCGGGCGTTGTCGAGCGCCTTGGCCAGGCCCACCAGCTTCTTGGAGCCCCCGTGCTCCAGCTCGGCGGGCTCGTCACGCTGGATGAACATGATCGAGTTTCCGGACGGATCGATCAGCGTGAATCGGGACGCGCCGGGCCGGTAGCGGGTGATTCGCGGGAGGCCGGACCTCAGTACCTTCCCGTACGTCCGGCGCATCGCCGCAACGAACTCCGCGTGATAGGGCGCCACGGCGTCGACAATGACCAGGCACCCTCCAGACTCTTCTCGGGCCGGATCCAGCCCCTTGGGCGCCGGGCCGAAGTGCAGCTGGAACCCGCTCCACTGCAACACCAGGTACACGTAGGGCCTGCTCTGCTTGTAGGTCGCCTCAAACCCCAGCGCCTCATAGAACGCCAAGGCCTCCTCCACTGACGCGCACGGCATCAACGGCACCGTCATCTCGTTCGGCCGAACCACAGGCTCACTCAAGCCGTCCCCCTCCAGGTCGCCCGCAGATTCTGGCACTGGGGCACCATCTGGGGTCGACGGCGAACCGCTCTTGGCTCAGGTGCTCCGTCGACCAGGACGACCCAGCGCCGGGCGTGGAGGGGGTCGCGGGCTTCGGCGTGGTCGAAGACGCGGGTGATGACGCTGTCGGGGTCCTCGGTCACCGAGCCGCACAAGATCCTGCCCTGACCCGACGAGCAAGGTGGACACGCCGTTGATCAAGCTGGATTTCGGGATGGCACATCAGGCATTGTGGAGCGCAAACAGTCTTAGATAGCTCTACATGACGTCAAGACTGTGGCTGTCGTTTCAAGGGAGGAGTGCTGGATGATCCGACCTCACCTCGTTGGAGAGCACCCGCATGGACGATCACGAGACCCGTACGGACGAGGACATCGAGCGGCTCGCTGGTGAGCTGCATGAAACCGTCCGAGCGCTCAACCGTCTGACCCAGAGCCCGCCGGGGCTGACTCAGCCGGCGGCCGTGTACACGGTTCTGGGGAACCTGGCCCAGACCGCCTTCCGCCTCGTCCAGACCACCCAGCAACTGGATGCGTTCCTCAGTGAGGAGCTCGATGCCGGACGGCTCGGGCATGATCAAGATGAGGACCCGGTCCCCGCCGTGACGAGGGCGCACAATGCGATGTCGCGAGCTGCCGAGCAGGCCATGGACCTCGGCGAGACCTTCCGCCGGGCGGCAGGAGCGCTCACGCCCATCCACGCTCGCGAGCCGTCGCTCGACCGGCCCGCAGAAGCCGACGCGAAGGTGGCGCACGTGTCCGATGAGAGCGGGGAGCAGGTGGGATGTGCAGGGGAGGACTTTCCTCAACCGATCGGCGACGTCCTGCCCAATCCCGGCCGCGCTGAGCAGGCGTCGGCGGAGGCGCGCTCCTCGCCGCAGGTGCCGCACCCGCGTCGCGAGCGGTGAACGCCGCATCGCGTTCTGACTGAAGGTCAGCCGTCGGCGCGGAAGGACAGGCCGTGTTGCTGGAGGGCCTCTCGCAGGGTCTTCATCGCGTTTGGGCCCATTCCGTGAAGTGCCGCGATCTCGCCTTCGCCCGTCTGGGCGAGTTGTTCAAGGGTGTTGTAGCCGGCGCCTGCGAGCGCTCGCCTGGCCGGGGCGGCGAGCTTGGGCAGCACGGTGCCGTCATTGGTGCTCATTCGGTTCCTCCTGAGTCGGCGGATGCCTGACCGGACGGCTGTCCGTCTGGGACCCCTGGCGACGGTGACGTCCTGGCGGCAGGACTCAACGGGCCAGGCGATCCACCATGCGCAGCTTCCCAGGTGTCTAGATCGCTGTACGCATCGTGAGATGCCCCGACCGGTACTCGACCGATGTTGATGTAGTTCTCGCCGTAGGTCGTGGTCAATCGCCACAGCTCGAACTGGTCCAGTTCGTACTCGCAGAAGCGGCGAAGCAGGTTTACCAGGATGTGGAAGTCCTGATCGGACAGGGCGCCGGCATGGTCCTCACTCATGTGATCAACCTAAGCGGCCTCGATATGTAGCGGAACGAGCATCTGGTTCCGCTGGCCCGACCAGGCGGCTGTGACGGGAAGCGGAGCAAGGCTCGTCCTCACACCGCACGTGGCCTCGGGAGGGTGGCTCACGGCGGGCCCGGCTGGCGCGGGGCAAGAAATGGAAATCCTAAGGATATGGCTGTGGACCGGGCGCGGTCCGCAGCAACGAGGCGGATCGAGCGCGATCCGATGTGGAGGAGTTGGTAGTGGAGGACGCCGGAGCTGAGCTGACACCGAGGAGTGCCGTGCACCTGAACCGGAGGGCGCACCGTACCCCTCGGCGTGGTCGGGCTTTGTACATCGCGCTGTCGGAGGGCGAGCATGCATCGCTGTTAACGGCTGCCCAGCGAGAGCATATGGCGACTGGAGCATGGGCGGCCCAGGCGCTACTGGCCGCGGCGAACGGTACGCCTCGCCCCGAGTATGTCGAGTTGAGGGAACTGCTCGGGGCCGTCATGCACGCGTCAGGCCAGGTGCGGCGCATCGGCGTGAACTTCAACCAGGTTGTCGCGGCGCTGAACTCGGGGGATCCACCGCCGCAGCTTCGGTGGTACGCCGATTCGGCGGCGCGGACCGTCCGGAAACTCGATGACCTCGCTGACGAACTACGCGAGCGCCTTCCCTGACGCCGGGGAGGGTCGGTCGTTGATCGGGAAGGTTCTGCGTGGCAAGCGGGTACAGGGGCTGATCCGCTACCTGTACGGGCCCGGACGGCACGGGGAACACCGCGACCCTCACATCGTGGCGGGGTTCCGAAGTCCCGGGGAGCTGGAGCCGGGCCTGCATCCGGATGGCACCCGGGACTTCCGGCACCTGGACGGCCTGCTCACCCAGCCGCTCGCGTTGCTGGGCGAACGCAACTACCGCAAGCCGGTGTGGCATCTGTCGGTCCGGGCGGCGCCGGAGGATCCGAGCCTGAGTGATCAGCAGTGGGCCGAGGTCGCGAACGAGATCATGGCCCGCACCGGGCTGGCCCCGGACGGAGACGAGGACGCCGTCCGCTGGATCGCGGTCCGCCATGCCGACGACCACGTCCACATCGTGGCGACGCTGGCGCGCGCGGACGGCGTGCGTCCGGACGTATGGAACGACGGCTATCGGATCCGGGACGGATGCCGCGCCATGGAGGAGCGGTTCGGTCTGCGGTCCACAGCACCGGCGGACCGGACGGCGGCGCGGCGGCCCAAGCGCGCCGAGACCGAAAAGGCCCTCCGCGTTGGGCGCGGCGAACCCGCCCGTAACGTGCTGCGGCGCCACGTCGCTGCTGCGGCGGCGGGAGCCCGAACCGAAGCCGAGTTTTTCGCCGCCTTGGGGGCCGAAGGCGTTCTGGTCCGCAAGCGGGAGAGCACACGCGTTGCCGGCCAGATCACCGGCTACGCCGTCGCGCTGTCCGATGATCTGGGCTCGTCCGGACGGCCCGTGTGGTTCGGCGGAGGGAAGCTGGCCAGTGACCTGACGCTTCCCCAACTGCGGCGCCGGTGGACGCCGGAGGGCGCCGGCGGTCCACCGCCCCGTCCATTGTCTGGACGGCACTTGTCCGCGCGGACGATCAGGGCCATTGTGCGGACGACGGTCCGCCGCGCGGCGGACGAAGCCTGGACGACCGGCGAGTTCCTTGACCTACTCCAACAGCGAGGACTGCTCGTCAGATGTCGCTACAGCCAGTCCGACCCCGATCAGGTCACCGGTTACGCCGTTGCGCTGCCCGACGGCGAACCCGTCTGGCACACCGGCGGCCGTCTCGGCGACGACCTCACCTTGCCGCGCATCCAGCAACGTTGGAAGACCTCGGCTGGAGGCGCCCAGGGCCGATCCGCCGACTTGGAGGACGACCTCACGCTCGAAGAGCGCCAAGCGCTGTATGACGATGCCGCGCATGCTGCCGCTCACGCCACGTCCCAGCTCCGACGGCACCTGGCCATCAACCCCTATGCCGCCCAGGACGCCTGCTGGGCCGCGTCCGACGCTTTGCAGGCGGCGGCCAAAGCCACCGGCAACCTCCACCTGCGACGCGCCGCCGATACCTACGACCGTGCCGCCCGGGCCCCCTACGGCCGCATCCCCCGGCCCAGTCCGGCCGGGAACGCGCTGCGCACGGCGGCCCGGCTCCTGACGCTGGCCGGGGACCAGCACCGGACGACCGTCTCCATCTTGATGCTGGTCAGCCGCTTGATCACCCTGGTGGATACCATCGCCCAGCTTCGCCGACTCCAGCAACGCCAGGCGCAAGCAGACGCGGCGAGGACGGCGTACAGGCACCTCAGCCGCGCGAAGGCGGCTGCCGGTCACCACCTCGCGCCACAACCTGAAGAGCCGATCCTGCCCTCGCCGGTCCGGCAAGCCATGGCCGCTTTCCCCGATCCGTGGGCTCCCGTTCCCAGCACCCCAGTGACCCAGAGACCGGCCGTGCCCGTGCCGCCCACCCGACGGGAGCAGCGTGCCCGATGAAATGAACGACCTGCTTGACGCTGAAGCAGAACAATGCGATGTCGAATCAGATCTGCGGAGGATCAGGGTGCGTTATCGCGGATAGCATCTCTGGGCATGCTGGGAGTTCACTTCGCGATCACCGCCGACCATGAGCGGCTTCTGCTATGGGCAGGCGACCGGGGCGGGGCCGAGGTCGGGGAAATCCTCGAAGACATCGAAGAAACCTGGAACGACGATGGCCTGTCGGTGTCCAGTGACAAGGCATGGGACGCGATCCATCGCTGCCTCGGCGATGGATCGCTCGATCCTGACGGCGGCGAATACCCGCTATCGCACGTCCTCCTCGGTGGCCGGCATCTACATGGCGAGTACTACGTCGTCTACGTCACCGGCGCCGAGGTGCGGGACGTGGCCGAGGCGCTGTATCGGGTCGACAAGATGTGGCTGCGACAGCGTTTCGACGCCATAGACGACGGCGACTACAGCGGGCCGCACGACGACGAGGACTTCGACTACACCTGGGAGAACTTCCTGGGCATACGGACGTTCTACGCGCGAGCGGCCAACGCCGGGCGTGCGGTCATATTTACAGCGACCTGACCCGAGGGGTGACGCCATGCTGGTGATCCGTACTGACTTCTCTGATCAGAGCGCCTGGGAGGCGACTCGAACTGCGATTGACGGACCCGAAGAACTCGAAAGTGAATACATGTACTCGCCCGAGTTCACCGATGACAGCGCCTACCAGGAACTTTCGGTGGAGGAGATCCTCGCTCGACTCCCTGAGGCCATGCAGGGTCGGTTCATTGCCGTGGTGGACCAGACCACCCTCGCCTCGCGCGAGAAGCCGATCCTGCTCGTGGACCTCAACCGGCGGAATGGGAACTATGGGCGAACGTTCCGAGTGATCCCCAGCGAGCTTCCCTCCATCGAAGTAAATCTCTCCCTGGCCAACATGGACTTCTTCGAGTTCGCCGGGAGCGTGGACCCGGATGGGGTCTTTCGAGGATTCTCCAGATAAGTTCACTACGGATCGTGCCCTTCGGCCTGGTCCGCATCGCAGGTCGTACGTGTGGTCGCTACTGAAACAGATCTTGTCCGTCGTGGCCTGATGGGTCCATCGTCAGCAAATCTTCGTGGAGACCCTGAACGGGGCGTCCGGTGAGGCGGTCCTGGCTTGTGGTTCCCATCAGGCTCCAGCCTGGTGTGTCTTCTGGGGCCTGAACATCGCGGCCTTCGGCAGTGAGGCGGAAGAGTAGCCCGAACACCGCCTCATAGGCCGCGGCCCGGGCCACCTGGACGACTTCGTTGCGATCGGCCCCGGCCGTGAGAAGTCGGGCAGCGGCCGGCAGGTTCTCTACGGCTTCGGGGTACCGCTCCAGATCCGACACCCGCAGACGGGACGGGGTCGACTACGTGTACGCCGGGTGCGGGACGGGTGTTTGTTGTTAAGCGACCAACACGCCGATCATCTACTTTGATTGACTGACCTCTGCGTGTGATGCATCTTCTAGATCAAGGACTTTAGTTGATGGCCGCTCCGGCTCATCGGCTGACATCACCGGGGGAACGATGCACACGCAGGCTGCGACAACACAGGCTGACCTGGAGGAACGGCGTGCCCGTCTCCTCCGACTGCACTTCGAGCTGAGGCGAATCGGGGCCTGCGTACGAGCCCGTAAGCCGCGCAACGGGCGCTGGCGCCTGCGGATCCGGCACAACGGGTGGTCGGAGACCGTCCTGTGCGCGGGGGCCGACGACGCCTACGCCTATGTCACCGCCTACGGCCGAATCCTCGGCACAACCGACGAGGTCAGGTACGTCGCGCGGCTGCTCGTCTGGATGGTCGAGAGGCGTGTGCGGTGACCTCCTTCCGGCAACTGAAAGCAACGACTCCGGTGGGCAGTGCGAAGAACCGAGAACCCAGGCGACCGGCATCGGGGCGTGGGGCTCCGGAGGTCGGAGTGGTCAAGTGGGTGGCTGCTGGGGTCGCGCCGCTGATCGTGGCCCTTGCGGTTCTCGGCGGTCTCGGTTCCTTCACCACCATCCGGCGGATGGCCGAGCCGTACTTCGAGGGGCTCGCCTGGATCGTCCCGGTAGGCATGGACGTCGGGATCTTGATTCTGCTGGCCTGGGATCTGCTCATGGAGTACCTCGACATGCCGTGGCCGGTGCTGCGCTGGGTCGCCTGGGTCTACATCGCCGGCACGGTCCTGGTGAACGTGTCGGCCGCGCACGGGGACTTCGCCGGGAGCGTCATGAACGCGGCCATGCCGGTCTTGTTCATCACGGTGGTCGAAGGCGTCCGGCACCTGATTCGCCGATGGGTCGGACTCACGTCCGCTGGCCGGGTCGAACGGATACCCGCGGCGCGCTGGGCGCTCGCACCTGTCTCCAGCCTGCTGCTGTGGCGCCGCATGATCCTCTGGCACATCACTGAGTACCGGCAGGGGCTTGACCTGGAGTACCGCCATTTGGAGGCCGTCTCGGAACTGCAGCAGGAGTACGGCAGATGGTCCTGGCGGTGGCGGGCGCCGCTGGCTGACCGGCTCGCGCTCCACCGGTTGCCCGCGCAGCTCACGACGCGGAGGGACGATGACGAAGACCTGGGCGACGAGATCAGACATGACGGTGACGACCGGTTGATGGCCGTCGCCCGGCAGCTCCAGCGCGAAGTGGAGCGGGAAGGTGTGCAGCTCAGCCGGGATCGGCTCGGCAGCCGCCTTCGCGAGTTGGGCTTCACGATCGCCAACCATCGGCTCACCCAGATGATCGCCGCCGTGCGCGAGGAGTCGGCCAGGCGAGGATCGTCATGACGGTTCCCGTTGGTGGAGATCAGCAGGCGCAGGCCGAGGAACAGCGGCGCCGGCTCGGCATCCTTCAGGGGATCGCGGACCACGCTGTCGCCGGCCTCGCCGACGGACGGCCAGCGTGGGATATCTGGCTGAAGCAGGCGAGTCGGCATGGACGCTACGGATTCACCAACACCCTGTTGATCCCCGCTCAGCGACCGTCGGCGACCGACGTCCGGTCGTACGACGCATGGCAGAAGCAGGGACGGCAGGTTCGGCGTGGAGAGACGGGGATCCGGATCATCTCCACGCGAGGGAAGCCGCGGACGGTCTTCGACATCGAGCAGACCGACGGCGAGACGATCGAGAGGGAGCTGAACTCCGCTGCTGAGGGCCTGCGGCGGCTGTCCAGGCTCGCTGCCGACCTTGGGCTCTATGTGGACCGTGGGCAGGGGTGGACTTACCTGGGACGCCCTGGACGACGGATCCAAATCGCCCCCGAACTGGACGACACCGCAGCGGCGTCACTGCTCGCCCACCAGCTCGCCCACGCCCTCCGGCACGGCGGACATATTGACACCGATGGCGGCCACTCCGCCCCATGCCGAGGCGTTCGACGCGCCCTGGCAGACTCGATCGCCTATGTCGTCCTTACTGAAATGGGGCTGGAGGACGCGCACCTGTCCTTTCCGTCACCGCGAGTGTGGGCGGGGACGGACAGCCGGACCGACGCGTCCGCCGCGATCCGTGTGGTCGGAGACCAGATCATCCGGACGAGCACGCGGCTTCGGCGCCAGCTAAGGGATCTGTCTGAGCCTGGTCGAACCAGTGATCCGCCGGCGACCGTCTCAAGCACGGTCGCTGCCGAGAGGGTCGACCGCCCGAAGCGGATCCCGCCGCCAACCCGCAGCGTGGTTCCGGAATCGAAACAATCATCGGACGTCTCCCCGCAACAACTCCGGGCGGCCCTTGCTGATGCTCACCGGTTCTACAAGCGGAACCTGCCGGGAAGTTGGGGAGCCCGCTACCTCGCCAGCCGCGGCTTCACTCCGGCAACGCAAGAGAAATGGGAGATCGGCCTCGCGCCCCGCAACCGCGACGCGTTGCTCCGGCATCTACGTGAGCGGGGACACCGCGATCAGACGCTCATCAAAGCCGGTCTCGCAAAGCGCAGCGAGAGCGGCGCACCTTTCGACCTGTTCCGGGACCGGATCCTGTTCCCCCTCCGGGACCAGGACGGCGACATCGTCGGCTTCATCGGCCGCCGTCGCGATGATGCTCAAGGCCCCAAGTACCTGAACACCCCCGAGACGGAGCTCTTTCGTAAAGGCGAGACCCTCTTCGGCCTCCACGAGGGACGGGCCTCGCTCGCCGACACGGCACGTCCGCTCCTGGTCGAGGGGCCGCTCGACGCGATCGCGGTCAACACGGTCGTGCCGGAGACGTACACCGCGGTCGCCCCATGCGGCACGGCGATCACCGCCCCACAGATAGAGGCGATCGCCGCCTGCACCGATCTCGCAACGTCCGGTCTGGTCATCGCGCTCGACGGCGACCCCGCTGGACGAGCCGGAGCGATCCGAGCCTGGCCCACGCTTCGCCGTGTCACCGGGCCGGTCGAGGCGGCCGTCCTTCCCCAAGGTCAGGACCCGGCAGAACTCCTGTCCTCGGCGAGACACGCAGCTGTCCGGGAGGCGTTACTTTCTGTAACTCCCCTCGCTGACCTGGTGGTGGATGAGAGAATCCAGAGGTTCGGGGGAACACTGGAGTTCGTCGAGTCCCGCGTTGCCGCCGCCCAAGCCGCCGCAACCCTGATCGCCGAACTCCCGCCGGACCAGATCGCCCGCCAGGTCACCCGCGTCGCGGCCCGTACGGGCATGGACCCGGCCGAGATCACGGCCATCGTCGCCTCAACGATCAGCCCGGAGCCTGCACCGGACGTCGCGCCCTCAGCGGACGACCTCCCCTTACCACCAGGCCCCAGCCGGCTTGATCGGCAGAGGTCTGACGTCCACAGCTCTCCCCACAGAACACCTTCCCAGCGCCCCGACAAGAATCGGAGGACTGCATGAGCCAGCAACACCCCGACCCGATCGCCGAAGGTCTCCAGCACGGCGGGCAGCGACTCGTCCAGATCGTGTCGGTGGCCGTCGCAACGCGGCAAGGCCTCGCCCAGCGTCGTCAGCGGTCAGAGGCCACTCGGCAGGCGCGAGACGATCAGGCTCAACGAGCACAAGCCCAAGCCCAGAGGGCGGCACTTGCCCAAGCACGCTCGCGATGGGGCCGTGCGCACGACCGGAAATGGCTACGCCAGGCACCTTTGCTGGACGTCGCCGAAGCATGGGGCGCGGCTGTCCCGTACGCCTCGGACAATGCCTCCGCGTCCCTCGCGGTCCGCAAATGCGAGGAGCGGCTGCGTCACCTGCACCCGCACGCGATGAGCCACTACGACCGATTCCGCGGTGAAGGCAAGGACCCGCTCGACGCGATGACGCAGGCAGCGCCGTTCTTTACGCGGGATCCGAACGTCCGCACTGGCGATCCCGCAACCCAGCCGGGGCAACTCAGTGAAGGAACCGGCGCCGAGTGGGCTGCTCGGTTCCACGGCCCGGACCGTGGCGAGTGGGAGGAGTCCCGCCAAGAACAGCGTGCGAGCCAGATCGCTGACCAGCTCAGAACCAAGCTTCGCCAGCAAGGGCGTGAGCCCCGGCCAGAAGAGTTGCGCACGGTCCTGGAAATCGCCACCAACCTGCCAGAGCACATCATCGCCAAGGCCGTCCCGGTGAACTCTCCGTCTGGCCCCTCCCGAGGCTCTGACGTGCAACGGGCGGCTGATGATTTCCCTCACTCCATCGACGACGCACTGGAGATGAGTTCGAGGCAAGCCTCCGAAGTGCCGGCCGCGCGACGGACACAGCCGCAGGTTCCCGACCGGAACCGCCGACGGAATCTCTGACCGGAGGAAACGAAGTGATGACCGCCATCCAGAACAGCGTGTATTTCTGGCTCGCGCTGATCGGCCTCCTCGCCGTCTTCGCGGCGCTGCCGACTCTCATCGCGCTCATGCGCGGTGCCGACGACATCGGCTACATCATCCTGCTCAACGTGATCTGCTGCGTCACCGTCTTCGGCTGGCCCATCGCGCTCATAACTGCCATCAGGTGGCCTCGCCGCTTTCCAGATCCTCCGCGGACGTCCTATCAGCGACCTCCCGCGCCTCCCCTCGAGCACGGCCGGGGCCGCACCCGCGAACGAGGTCCGTATGCGTGAGGTCTCAACGACGCGCTGGCTCCCGATCGTCGTCAACTCCACGTTCCTCATCGGCACCGTCGCTCTGGCCGGCTCCGCCCTTCGTGAGGACGCAGACCCGCTCACTATCCGACGCGTCGCGGCTTGCGGTCCATTCGGTCCGGTCGCTGGCGAGCACGTCGACCGAGACAAGATCTGCCGCCGTGCCCGGAAGGAGGTGCTGCGGAGCATCCGGACCGGCCGTGACCCCGACTGGGGCGACGTCTTCCGCGATTCGATACCGAAAGCGTCCAAGCACCCTCGGCAGGACCCAGCATTAAAGCATCCACGTCACAGAACCGAGAAGCACCAGCCGGACCCGACACCGCCGTCCCCATCCGCCGTTGCTGAACCCCGCACTGGCGAACGCGTCAGCCCCTCCGGCGGGGCCGAGGTGAAGCCGTCCAACGGAACACAACCTTCCGTCGCAACGAAGACGGCGGAGGCGCCCGTGGACCCCCGTATCCCAACCTCACCCACCAACCGGGACGGTTACATGCCGGGGCCAGCAGGATGGGCTGGAGCATTCGCGCTCCTCACCCTGATCGGCGGCGCCGCCTACGCGGGCAGACAGCGACAGAAGGTCGTCCAGGCAGCGATGTCGATAGGCGAGCGCCTCAAACGAAATACCCGACCTAAAGCGCCCCCCACGCCTGCGACGTCCTCCAGCGCCACCCCGCCCCAAACCGCGCGTACAATCGCCTACTTCGCCAAGAAGAGCGTTTCGCTCGCCGGCCCGGGAGCCGAAGACGCTGCCCGCCGCCTCGCCGTGGACGTCCTCCTCAGCCGCCAAGGCAACGCCACCGAACTCGTCCTCAGTCGCACCGACGCGTGGCGGCTATTCGGTATCGACGTAGGAACGCTGCAAGATGACCGGATCCCCGGCCTCGTCCTCACTGACGACCCGGCGCAGACCCGTAAGAACTTGGCTCGCCCGGGGCCGCCACGGCGCCTCCTTGTCACCTATGCCGACGAGGTCGATGACCTTCAAGCACTCCCCGCCCATCAACAAGGCCAACTCGTCGTCGTGTCCCTATCGACCTCGGCTACAGCGTCCGTAACGGTCTCAAACGGCGGCGAGGTCATCGCAAACGCCGCTGGGCTGCCGATGTCCGGCCGTCTGCCGCTGCTGTCGAGGCCCGATGCCTTCGACCAGCTCATGTCCATGCCGACGCTCGCCCGTAACTCCGCGAACTAGACGCGGCGGACGAACACCTTTAAAGGTCGAGTTCTCCGCGGTTCACGCGGTCGGTCAGTTCGCGCCACGCGCTGCGGCCAAAGAGGAGCGTGGGGCCGTCGGGGTTCTTGGAGTCGCGGACCACGAGGGTGCCGGCGAGAGGAGCCAATTCGACGCAACCTTGGCTGCCTTGGCTGGCCGTCGCTTTGCGCCATCTCAGGGCGGAGGGGGCCGGGTCGGTCATCGAGTCTCCTTTTCGATACTGCGCAGGAAGGCGGCCGTCTCGCGGGGGTCGAGCGCCGATGCCACCAGCAGGTTGAACTTGGTGTTCATGCGGCTCACCTGGTGCGGTTGCTCCAGGTAGGCGTTGCCGGCCTGACTTTCGACGTAGACGACGTCCGGGTCGGTGGGCTCGGGGAAGCCGAGCAGCGAGAACGGCCCGTCGAGCCCGACATGTGCACCTTTGTCGAAGGGTAGAACCTGCACGGTGATGTTGGGAGTCTCGATCGCGTCGAGCAAGCGGGTTACCTGTCCGCGCATCACCGCGGCCTCACCGATCGGTCTGCGGAACACGTTCTCGTCCAAGATCACCCACAGGGCGAACGCCTGCGTGGCACGGCCGAGGATCTGCTGCCGGGCGAGCCGGAGCTCCAGCAAGCGGTCGATCGTCTTGGGAGCCTCGCCCGGCAGGGTCGTCTGCAGGACCTCGCGGGCGTACTCGGGTGTCTGCAGCAGTCCGTGGACGAGCTGGTTGTCGAAATGCCGCAGCTCGGCGGCCTCGCTCTCCAACCCGATGTAGGAGCCGAAGCGGGGCGGGAAGACGTCCTGAAACTCGCTGTACCAGCCTGGCTGCGCCGCCTCCTTGGCCAGTTGAAGAAGCGTGTCCCCGGTCCGGGCATCCGTCGCACCGAACAGCTCCAGCAGGTCACGGATCTCCCGCTGCTTCGGCGGCTGCGCCTTGCCCGTCTCGATGCGGCTCACCCGCGAGGGCGAACACTCCAGGTGTTCGGCGACCTGCTCGATGGTGTAGCCGGCGTTCTCCCTCAGCTTGCGCAGTTCGGAGCCCAGTCGGCGCATCCGAACGGTCGTGACTCCAGGCTGCGGCATAGATCCCCCTATTGCTTGCGTGGCACAAACTACCCCGCGCAAGTGTCACTCGCCGTCGCGAAGCAGGAGCTTCGAAGCTGCCAGCCAAGAATATCGCGGACATATACCTGCAATCCTGACATTGACTTGTCGGCACACTTGTGCGGCACAGATTCACTGTGCATGCTGGGTTCGTACTCACCCGATTGCAGAGCGCGAGTGATGAGACCGGAAGCGGCTGGTTTCGCTGCTCTTCGGCGTGACCCCCGGAGATGGCCCGACAAACGTCAAGCGGCCCCGGACGCGGTGCGGCAACACCGGCCGGGGCCTGATCGGACGCAGGAGGTCCGACTATGCATGATCGTACGAATCCGTCGCCCGCCCAGGCGATGCCGCCCACCCTGGAGTACTCACCGCTCCCCGTCCGAGGACGACACCCCACCCGGAAGACAACGCTCATGACGTCGCCGGCGCCCTGGACAAGCGACGCCGACCCCGACCGAGCCGTCGCCGAAATCGCCAGACAGTTCCCGGGGGTAACAGTCTGGTTCGGCGAGTACACCGGAAGCTACTGGGCCTTGACCCACGCCCAAGACGGCACACCCCGCCTGGTCGAGGGCGCCACGCCAGAGGTCCTGAGCCGTCGCCTCGCCTCCCTCATGCCCCGTCCGCCACGGCCCAGTCGGTCGCAACAGCCTTCGCCGAGGGCGCCGCACAGAAGCGCCGGTTCTTACCCGCCTCCTGCTGCGCATGCCTCGTCCAACCGGAGGCCCTCCAGGAAGCGGGGTAGATGTCGCGGTCGCCACACCATGCCCAGGACACCCGGGAGGAGCGGCCGATGCTGACCGGCGAACCCGATGACATCCCGTCCGGCGGAGCCTGCGCGTTCCAGCTACCTCGAGACCCGAGTTGCGCGTCCCAAGCGCGCTCGCTCCTCGCCGCAACGATGCACGAACTCAACTTCACCGCCGACGCGATCGAAGACGCCAAGCTCGCGGCGTCCGAACTGGCCACCAACGCGCACACGCACGCCTCCTCGACGACGCGCCCCGAACTATGGGTCTGGGCACGCACCCACCCCGCCCCTGAACTCGTCGTCTCCGTGTACGACTCTCATCGCGAGATCTGGCCCGTCTCCCATGAGTCCGACCTACTCAACGAGCACGGCAAGGGTCTGTCCATCGTCGCGGCCCTCTCCTCCAACACGGGCACGAACTTCACCCGCTCCCGTCTCACCACCTCGGTAGGCAAAAGCGTCTGGTTCACCCTCCCCCTCCCGACCGGCTGGCCGACCGCCAACCGCGTCATCACCTCCGCAGCCGCAGCAAGCCGGCTCTCCGAAGGCCTACGTGCCCGCGGTATCCCTGCCACCCGCCGCAGCGACCACAACGGCATCTCGGTCATCAACGTCGGAGCCCTGAACATTTGGGTAGAGCCGGACGCCTTCTCCTGGCGCAGCAGCCAGGGCTACACCCATCAGCCGCTGATCGACCTGCAGGAAGCCGCTGAACGCATCGTCAGCTGCCACGAAACGGCACACGCTTCCGCATCACCGGCCTGAACGCGCCCAACACCTCCCGGACCAAGCTCCGGAGCCAAGCCCCGGGGACGCGGCGACACCTCCCGTACGCCGCGTCCCCGGCCCACGCACGCCAGGAAGACCTATGCACCAAGCCGCCGAACTTAACGCCCGCCTAGCGCGAGCCATCGAAGACCTCAGAGACCTCGCAGGACGAGTCGATAGCAACGGCAGTGAACGCGTCTTCGATCAACTGATGCGACCCGGCGACCTCACCGACACCGTTGTCTTCCTCCGGCACGCTCACGAGCTGCTGATCAATGTCGCAGAGATCCTGACCTTGGTCATCGGGGCGTCCCACACTCACGGGGACTCCTCCGACCAGCCCGATTCTCGCCTTCACCCAAAGGTCCCGGCGCTCACCCCGCATGAGCACATCCCGGTAGATGCAACCGAGGCCTGGCGCCGAGCCCACCTCTACCTGCCCGGCCACCATGACAACCCGATCCTGATCCATATTCAAGAATTTGAGGACGGCTACCAGGCCATTCCGATCCTGGCGACCATTCCCGAGCCCCCATCCGTTCCCACCATCGACACCCCCACCACCCTCGTCATCGACAAGACCACCGGCACCGTCACCCGCTGGCCCCTGCTCCCCCTCGACGTCCTCGCCAAGCAGTACCGCCGCTACCAGCACCAAGAACGAATGACATTCGACGATCACGCTGAACGACGATGAGGAGCTTCGCTTGAAGCCACAGGGGTGGGAGCACCCCGCCATCCCGTCTGCGCGGCGGCGCATTCGCAAGGCCACGCGGCCGAACGCCCGGGGCTGCATGGCCGCGAGGCACTCCCAGACCACGGAGAGTACGCACGCCGTTGGCCCGCGACCGCTGCTGATCGGTGCCAGAGACCATGCACAAGGAGCAGCCGCCCACAGCCACCCACGAGGGACCACCCGCGCGTGCGCGGGGAGCACACCCGCGTGACCGCTGACGCCACGCTCGGCGCGGGACCATCCCCGCGTGCGCGGGGAGCACACGCCGTAGTGCGCCGCGTTCAGGCCCGGCCCGGGACCATCCCCGCGTGCGCGGGGAGCACTACCTCGCGTCGCGCCCGGCGTGAAGGCAAAGAGGACCATCCCCGCGTGCGCGGGGAGCACCCCCGATGAGCCTGTAGCGCTCTGTCCTAGCAGGGACCATCCCCGCGTGCGCGGGGAGCACCCGGACCGCCGGGGCCGCTAGCGTGACTTTTCG
Organism: Spirillospora sp. NPDC048823; assembly: GCF_043198445.1. Lineage (NCBI taxonomy): Bacteria > Bacillati > Actinomycetota > Actinomycetes > Streptosporangiales > Thermomonosporaceae > Spirillospora > Spirillospora sp. NPDC048823. Next base: position 27,902 of record NZ_JBICUT010000004.1, read on the forward strand.
GGACCATCCCCGCGTGCGCGGGGAGCACTCGCTACGGTCGGCTGCCGGGTCGCTGGCCCGGGGACCATCCCCGCGTGCGCGGGGAGCACGGGTGTTTGCTTATTAGACGGTTCCGGGCCCGGGGACCATCCCCGCGTGCGCGGGGAGCACGAGCCCTGCCGGGGGCCAAACCCCAGCCCAGGGGGACCATCCCCGCGTGCGCGGGGAGCACGCCGCCGTCCAGCGGGTGCGGGACCTACTGCCGGGACCATCCCCGCGTGCGCGGGGAGCACCAGGACCTGACCGCGCAAGACAACCTGACCCCGGGACCATCCCCGCGTGCGCGGGGAGCACCACCGAGGACACCGCCCCGGCGCGGTAGATCAGGGACCATCCCCGCGTGCGCGGGGAGCACACATTTCCAAGGTCCTGGGGAACGGGTTCTCCGGGACCATCCCCGCGTGCGCGGGGAGCACTCCCACATGGCATGCAGTTCTGCCTGCGCAGCGGGACCATCCCCGCGTGCGCGGGGAGCACGCAGGCTACGCAAGCCATGGTTGACCGCTGGGGGGACCATCCCCGCGTGCGCGGGGAGCACCGGGCCCGACCGGCGCGACCACGAGGCGCGCGGGGACCATCCCCGCGTGCGCGGGGAGCACGCGATCTACGCCGGTGTCATCCCCGGTGTGCTGGGACCATCCCCGCGTGCGCGGGGAGCACACCGCCGCACCATCGGCAAGGCCGACGTCACCGTCTGGGCGGGACCATCCCCGCGTGCGCGGGGAGCACGCACGGTCGTGCGTGTGGGCGTCGGCGTCGGTGGGACCATCCCCGCGTGCGCGGGGAGCACATCACGGAAGGGGACGCGCTGTCCCTGGGGCTGGGACCATCCCCGCGTGCGCGGGGAGCACTCTGACTGACCTGCAGGTTTATGAGGCGGCAGTGCCATTTGGAAGCACTTCATAAGATTCCGACATTTCGGACGCCGTGTTTGAAGTGGTGTCCCAGCACTGTTCAGCGCTTGCCGTAGCGGCGGCGTTTGGAGGCTTTGCTCCAGCCGGCTGGCGGGGTTTTCGACGAGATGGCCGGCTGGACTTTGGGACGGCGAATCAGGGTCAGGCCCTCGTGGTCGATGGGGTGCCATTTGTGGTCGTGGGTCTCGAAGGTGAAGCCCTGCTCGTTGTTGGTGGTGTAGGCGAGCAGGGCGCGGCCGGTGTCGGCGTACTGGTGGACCTCGTCCCAGAGGGCTTGCCTGATGCGGGCGGTGGGGCCGCCGATGAAGACGCCGGGAGAGATCTCCATGAGCCAGCGGGTGAGGAAGCCGCGTAGGCCGGCCGGGCAGTTGGTGAGGATGATGATGGTCACCAGTTCACGTCTTCGGCGTAGTTGCGTCCGGACTCGATGTTCATGCCGTGGTCGCTTTGCAGGGTGACGTGGTCGGTGTCGTTGCCGGTGGGGTCGCCGTCAGTGTCGTCGGGCAGTAGGAGGCGCTTGATGTCGTGGACGCATCGGCGGAGCAGGCCAACTTCGTTGACGCGGTCGCGGATGGCGCGGCGGGTGCGGGAGCCGACGTCGTCGGGGCTGTCGGCTGCGACTTCGAAGGCGACAGGGATGGCGATCTCGGTCTTGTAGAGGTCGGCGATGTCCAGGACGAAGGCGAGTTCGTGGCCGGAGTGGATGAATCCGAGTCCGGGGGCGCAGCCGAGGGCGGCGACGGTGGTTTGGGCGATGCCGTACATGCATTGGGCTGCGGCGGTGACGGCTTGGTTGGCGGCGTCGCCGGAGTCGAAGTCGCCGGGGACGTACTGGCGGCTGTTCCAGGTGAGGCCGACTCTGTCTGCTTCATAGCGGTAGCGCTCTTTGACGCGTCGTCCTTCGCGGCCGAGGAGTTCGTGGCGCGTGAGGCCGGACGGATCCTCTCCGGGAAACCGCATCCGGTACATGGCGCGGGCGACGTCGAGGCGGGTGCGGCGGTTGGCCCAGGCGGTGGCCTGGGCTTCGACCAAGGCGGAAGAGCGGTTGAGGGAACGGCCGCCTGAGTAGAAGCGCACGCCCTGCTCGCCGACCCAGACGACTCCGGCGCCGCTGTCGCCCAGGACGCTCATGGCCTGGTGGGTGACGCGGGTGCCGGGGCCGAGCAGAAGGGTGCCGATGGTGGCCGACGGGATGTGGGTGATGCCGTCGGCGTCTTCGGCGGTGATGGCGTTGTCGTCGCGGTGCAGGGTGCAGCGTTCGAGGTAGATGAACGAGATGCGGTCGCCCATCCGGGTGAGTTCGCGCGGGGAGGAAGCCCGGCGTTTACCGACGGTGGACATGGTCAGCTCGGCGCAAGGGTCAGCAGGCCGCAGCCGTAGGCCTTGGCGCGCCCCAGCCCGTGGGTCAGGGTCGTGCGGAACGCGTCAGGGTCGGTGACCTCTAGGCGTCCGTCGAACGTTACGGCGACCAGGGTGACGTGTCCGCCGCTGCCCTTCTTGCCGAAGCGGAACTGACGGCGGCCGTGAATGAGCAGGTCGTGTGTGTCTCGGTTGGGGACGAGCTGCTTTTCCGGGGGTTTCTCCGCCACCTTGAACCCTGCCCTTTCCTCCTGCTTCAGCAACCACGCCAGTTGGCGCTCGGGAACGAGGTGTGCGGTGACCTTGGTGGGCTCGTCGGCTCGTCGGCGGATGTGGTGGACGGGATTGGCAGTGAGCCTGAAGCTCCAAGTGTCGCCTTTGGTCAGGCGTTTGAGGAATGGGGCATAGTCGAAGGTCTCCCAGCGGGCCGTGGTGGGCCAGCCTGCCTGCTCGACCAGGTGGGTGAGGTCGGGCCGCATCGGGCTGACGATGCACAGATGAGTGTCGGCGGCGCTGTTGCGATCCAGGCGCCACAGGATGCGGGGCCCGTTGTCTCCGGATGGGGCGTCGGCGAATGAGGTCATGACGGCCGCGTGCATGGTCTGGGGTGAGGCCAGCAGCTTGCGGGCGCCGACGCGTCCGGTGTTGATGCGGAAGCGCGTCAGGTACATGTCATTCGCTCCTCAGGACGGTCGTTGGGTCGTGCTCGATGTCATGGGCCGCACGTGGGTTCGGCACCGTGACGGAAAATCTGCGGACGCCGCGCAGCGCGTACCGGCGGTGCGCCGGGTCGTAGCTGATCGGCTGGTCGCGCAGCGTGTCCACGCGTTCGTTCTGGCCGTTGACTTCGATGAGCACTTCGAGTTCCACCCGCTGTTCCTTGCGACGTCGCCATTGATGCCAGTCCGAGGCGTGCCATCGTTCGGCCTTCAGCGCTGTTTCCAGGTTGGCGTCCTCACGTAGTCGCAGGTCGATCGGGAGCGACGGCGGGCATGACCGGCGTCCGAGATAGGGCAGGAAGCCGGGCCTTTCGAGGGCCCGGTGCAGGTCGGACAGCTGGCCGTGAGGTCCTTCGACGGCTGCTACGAAGACGGCGTCGGCGAGATAGAACCGCTCGGATACCGGCATGGCGCCGCCGCTGTCCATGTCGTGCGCGGTCTGGAAGTCCCGCAGTGGCGTGCCCCGCTGGTCGACGCGGACGCCGAAGCGCAGTGCGGCCAGGTCGGACGGGTCGTGGGTCCGGGGTCTGCCGAGCGCCGCGGCGAGCAGTCCGATCACGCCGCTCTTGGTGGGGGCCGCTTCGGTGGTCCGCCTGGCGAAGCGTGCGGCGGAGCCCCATGACTGGAGCGGGCCGGCGAGCCGCAGGAGCAAGACGCTCATGCCGAGCCGTTCTGCCGCCGCTCGACCTCCGTGCCGACCGCCGCCACCAGTTCCTTCAACGGCAGTTCGGTGCCGAGCGAGGCCAGCGGCTCGGTGTCCTCGCCGGCGCGCGTCACCCAGGTGAGCGTGTCGTCATCCGCACCGAAGGCGGTCTCGATCGCGGGGATCTGTTTGGCGAGGCGCTCGCTGGCTTCCCGGACGTGGCCGCCGGAGTCTTGGTCGGCTTGGCATGGCCGCTCGAACGCGCCGACGAAGTTGACCGGACGCGACGATCGAACCTTGACCACGACCGCGTCGGGCAGGGTGTGGTGTCCGAATGTGTTGATCTTCCCGGTTGGCAGGGACTCGACGAAACCGCGCACGAACGCCTCTACCGCGCGGCGGACGGGGGCGTCCGCGGGCTCGTTTTCACGCAGGCCCTTCCCCAGGTTCTTGCGGAGCAGGTCGACGTCGAGGGCGGCATAACGGTAGAGGGTCGCGGAGTTGAACTCCACGGTTCCGATCATGCCCGCGCCCTTGTCGTCGTCTTCGCGTTCCTTGTGGTCGTCGACGGCTGTGTAGTAGTCGGACTCGACATCGGCGCGGTGGACGCTGATGGCGTGGGCGACTTGCGCGGCGGCATCGACGTTGATGTCGGAGTCGTCGGCGACCATCCGGCCGAACAGGGCGATGTCGATCGAGTGGCGGCTCTTGGCGTGCTGCTTGGCGGTGGCCTTGTTCTCCTTGTTCTTGAAGAACGTCTTGATGTCATCGCGGCCCTGCACGGCCAGCTCGGCCAAGGCGTCCAGCTGGCGGGCACTGAGGAAGATCAGGTACTTGCCCTCGGGGGCCGGTGCGCGTTCCTCTTCCTTGGTGTTGCGCTTGGGCGGCTCCATCTTGGCGCCGGTCGCGGCCGTGACCGTCTCGGCCGCCAGCGCCCACGCGTCGGTTTCGGGAATGGACGGCTCTAGGTCACGGATCCGCTTGCCGAGCAGTTCGGCCAGGCGGCGGGTGCGGACGCCCAGGTCCTTGGGGTCCAGGATGTCTTGGAACGCTTGACGTGTGGCGCGCTTCCACGCCTGGCTGGACACCCGTGCCCGGCGGACGCCGCCGTAGACGGCGGACTTTGGGGTGCCGGTGTCGTCCCGGTTGAGGTTGCTCGGGGGGACGGTCTGCAGGATGTGCAGCTCGACGATGGTTCGAGTCGTCATGCGGTGTCCTTGTCAGTGGGGGCGCCGTCATCGGCGTCGGCCTTGTAGGTGTGGAAGCCGCGTCCCCAGTCGCGGCGGATCTCGTTCAGCCCGTCCGGGGTCTGCGCTTTGTAGAGCTGGCGGGCGAGGCGGCCGTAGTCGAGCGGGATGCCCTCTCCGCGGAGCAGGGAGATGACCTCGCGGAGCCGGTAGGCCAGGATTTCCGACGTCGCGGCAGTGCCCACCCGCACGAAGCGCCGGCGGATCGTCTCGTCGATCTCGCTGGGGTTGGGCATCAACCGGCGGACGGACTGCCCGAGGTCCACGCCCTTCTTGTGCATCGGGCCGGCCTGCGACTGTTGGTGAAGGGCGTACAGCGTGACGGCGAGGAAGTAGGCCGTCTCGCTGCGGGCCACGAGTCTTTCGTCGCGGGACAGGGATTCGTCGGCGAAGAGCCGTTCGGCGCCGGTGACGCCCCACAGCTCGGGTACGTCCTCGGGCAGCTTGCCCGCCCCCCGGCGGAGCTGGGCCAGCGTCCCGACGGCAGAGGGCCGGTCGGCGAGGAATCCCTTCTGCAACTCGGCGATGAACCGGTCGGCCGCGTTCTCCACCAGATCCGCGGGCCATTTGAGGGCAGGGGTCGCCGAGGTCATGCCTGGGCCTCCGTTGTCGGGTCGTCTGGTCGCCGTGCACTGGGCAGGGCCTTGGCAAGTCGGGCGGCGAAGATCTGGTCGGCGCGGGTAGAGCTCAGCCAGACGTCACGCCCGTCCTTGGCCGTGACCACGCGGCCTTGCCAGGCGGTCTCACCGGCGGCGTTCACGAGCTCCTCACCGAGGGTGCGGATCTTGGCGCGTGCGACCTTCTGCCAGGCGGCTCGGGCGAGCCGAGGATCATCTTCTGGTTTCAGGGCGGCGAGCCAGTCGCGGAACGGGCCATCCAGAGTGCCGAATCCCAGGTCGTAGGCGGCATCTTTGCGGGGCTCTGCCGCGTCGCCGGCGGCGCGGGCGAGGTCGACGGCGAGGTCGCCGAGGATCCGGACGGCGGTTTCGGCGTCGGAAACGGCGTCGATCACCTCGATCCCGAGTTCGGAGTCTTGGTCGTGCAGGAGCACGACCGGCATCGCCACCTCGTCATCGATCACCTCGTCGATGATCGACTGCTGCGTCCCGTACACCGCGCCGATCAGCCGGGCCCGCAAAAGGCGGCTCTGCGTCAGCGGGCCTTCAATGGTCAGGCGCGCCAGCCAGTCCAGGATTCGGGGCCGTACGATCTCGGCCGCCTCCTGGCGCTGCGCGGCTCCTTCGGCCTTGCCGGCGATCAGCGCGCCCAGACCGCGCCAGGCGCTGCGGGTCGGATCGTGCACGCGCGGAAGGTAGACCTGCGTCTCCTTCAGCTTCTTCTCCTGGGCCGGGCTGCGCCGCCAGGCCGTCATCGGCTCGTATGCGTGCATGTTGCGCGCTGGTAGGGAGTCGCCGTAGGCGAGGACGACACCGAGCACACCGTCCTCGTCGAAATGCAGCCGGATCCGCCGTGACGGCCAGGTGTACAGGTCTCGTGGCCCGTAAGGGCGGCGCGCGGCCTCCGCCTCGTCCATGGGGCGGGCTGTGGGGACCTCGCGCGTCCAGATAGGGCGGTCGTTGCTCGGATCGACCCGCAGCGTTTTGGTGTCGAAGGCGACGAGGTTGAGCAGCAGGGTCTCGCGCAGGTCGTCGGCAGCCGCGAGCACGCCGCCGAGATTGCCCGCCCACGCCACACCTTGCGGATAGCCCTTACCGCCTTTGGCCCGCGGGTCTCCGACCGCCCCGGACTTGATGCCCGAGGTGTCGAACGCCTGCGCGTGGACCAGCCACCGCGCGGCCTCGGCGAAGTCCAGCCGCTCCACGCCCCGCCCGCGCATCGTGAAGTACGGAGCCCCGTTGGGGACGTCAGCGACGATCTTGTCGAGGGAGGACACTTCGTCTTTTGCGGTATGAAGCGAAGGCGTCTGAAGGAACGGCGTCTGCGGATGAATCAGGTCGAAACGTTCGTGATATTCGTCCAGGTATTCGCTGATTTGTTCGAGTGGAAGGTCGCCGCTCCACAGTTCTTCCCACGCGTCCAAGTCCTGGGGACCATCGATAGCGTCATGCAAGATCGCCAGCAGCAGCCGTATCAGCGCGAACTCCTGCGTGGGCAGGTCACCGACGATCCGGCGCAATGTGCGGGCCTGGGCGAAGACCTCCCGTAGCGACAACACGTCACCGGTCCCATCGGTGCGCAGCACTGGAAGCCAGGGTCGGCGCGTCAGGTCGAAGGAAGGGGGATCATTCGACACGGGTGACCTCCAGGCCGTCGTCCTTGCTGTAACTCAGTTCGTAACCTGCCAGCCGGGTACGACAGTTCTCGTCAAGGAACAAGATCAATTCTCCGGCGAGCCAGGAACTGTCCCGTGACTGCCAGTCCAATATGACCTCTTTCTCCAGATCTGCGATGGCTTGTTCGGCGATCTTGGGGATGGAGAATTGGAATGGGAGGCGCAGCCCGCACGCCGCCACCGTGCGGCCCAGCTGAGGTCTGGGGACGGCCTCGGTGGGCAAGACCTGCCCGCCCTTGCCACCTTCCAGCCACGGCACCGTACGGACCGTTCCGTCGGCAAGGCGCTGCACCACCAGCACCTCCAGCGACTCTTCGCCGTCGCGGACCTGCGCGCGTCCAGCGGGGGTGTCGTCCGTGTCGCCCACTCCCGCGTCGATCCAGCCGATCAGCGCGTCCCCGTCCCCGCCGACCGCCGCCAACTGGAAACCCTCGGCCTTCTTGCGCTGCTTCTCGATGTGCACCCGGTACTTGCCGTAAGCGGCGTCCATCTCCTGCTGCCACGATTGGGGACCTTCGGCCGCCGTTCCGTAGGCACGCTGGACCAGCGGGCTGATGTCCTCGGGCAGACGTACCATCCGCGCTTCCGGCGCCGTCCCGGTGAGAGACGGCCACAGCACTGCGGCCGATCGCAACAAGGCGTGCGGCTGATACACCCGCTGGGAGCCCTTGACCGATTCAATCGGTGTGGCGTTCCAATCCGCGCCGCTCACTAGGCACCGGGCTTGGCGCAACCGCTCGGGACGATCGCTCTGTCCCTCGCCACGCTCATGGCGGTGCAACCGGCCCATCCGCTGCAGGAGCAGGTCGATCGGGCACAGGTCTGACACCAACAGATCGAAGTCGATGTCCAAGGACTGCTCGGCCACCTGGCTGGCCACCACCACGCGAGGCCCGACGGGCCGGACGTCCTTTTGACCTGGTGGCCCGAAGTCTTTCACCAGGTCGGCGTCCTTGCGCATCCGGTCCAGGTCGAGGAAGCGGGCGTGCGCGACGGTGACGTTGTCGTCGCCGAGCCGGCCGCGCAGGAAGTCGGCGGTGTTCAGCACCCGGTCCACGGTGTTGCGCACCACCAGCGCGCACCCGCCCGCGGCCAGCTCCTGGACGAGGCGGTCGGCCAAGGCTTCCAGATCGTCGTCGAGCCGCTCCACCTGCACATCCGTACGCCGCCCGGACGCAGCGACCTCGTGTACCGCGTTCGTTCCGTCCCGTCCAGCGACTGTGATCAGCGGATACCCGGTCGCCCGCTCGACCGCTTCCGCGCCCTCAGCAGCGGTGTACGCCTCCACCAGCTCGCGGCGCCGACCTGCCGGAAGGGTCGCCGACAGGACCACGACCGGCACCCCGTACGCCCCCAGCCAGGACAGCACCAGATCCAGATAGGAACTCATGTAGGCGTCGTAGGCGTGAGCCTCGTCGACGACCACGACCTTCCCCGCCAGCGCCAGATGCCGCAAAGCCAGATGCCGGCTCTTGAGGCCCATGAACAGCAGTTGGTCGATGGTGCCGACGCCGAACGACGCCAGCATCCCCTTCTTGCGGCCCCGCAGCCATTGGTGCGCGACCAACTCGGCCGGCGCGCCGTCCGTCGTCTCCTCGTCCGGCTGCACTTCGCGCACCGACTGATAATCGGCCCAGGTGAGCGCTCTGAAATCCTCATTCAACGCCGCTTTGGAGTGAGCGAGCTGGACCGATCGAGTACCCGCGTCTGGCCGCACGTCGGGCAGACGTTCCAACCAGCGCAGCACCCGGGAGAACATCGCGTTGCTCGTCGCCATCGTCGGCAACGCAACGAACACCCCGCCGGCGCCCGTACTGCTCGCGAAGCTCTCAGCGACCGCCAGCCCCGCCTCGGTCTTCCCTTCCCCCATCGGCCCCTCAATGATCATCAAGCCGGGGGCCATGTCATGGGCGACCTGCACCGCCCGCTCCTGCAACGGCCGGACCCGCGCGCCAACGGGCAACTCGAACCGGGACGCGAACAGGCTCGCAGCGTCAGTTCCCGGATCGACCGCCTGCCAGGGCGGCGGAAGGTTCAGACCCCGCCACGCAGCTTCGATGCGTTCGTAGTCGCTCCGCTCCCGCTCGTCCAGGGAGTAGGGGAACAAGTCGGCGTTGCTGGCGATCCAGTCGGCAACGATCACCACGCCCGACAGGACGGCCTGAGCGGGCTGGGGGAGCTTCACCTGGCGCCACTCGGGCAGCCGATCCACCATGTCGCAGACCTCGGCGCACGCGTCCAGCAACTCCCACTGCACACCCCGCCACACCTCCGCGCTCCCCGGAGACCGCAGCAGCCGAGGGCGCGTGGCCAGCGCCTGGATGTCACTCATCGTCGGCGGAACCCCGTGATGGCCACCCGCGACCACCGCCCACTGCCACGCCCGCCGCTTGGACCAGCCGTACCGCTCCATCAGCCACTCGTGAAGCAGAAGCATCCCCGCCAGGCCATGCGGAGCGAGCCGACGATCATCCATCTGGCGATGCAACGGCATCTCCAGCCCCTTGCCCCGCATCGTGGTGGCAAGTGTTTCGACCTGGCAGGCGAACGCCGGCGTCGCCTTCCCGATGTCATGCGTAGCCGCCGACCACACCACCAGCCGCCGCGCGTCATCCGCACCACCTGGCAACGACGCACCGATAACACGTCGCACCTGAGCGGGAAGCCACTCGTCCCACAGCAGTCCCGCGACCGCGCCGCTATCCGCGAGGTGACGCCACAACGGAAGCCAATCGTCCGAATCGCGATCATGCTTCGCCCACACCTGACGCGCAGCCGGAGACAGTCCTCCCCCGAGCCGCGCTAACTCCACCGCAGCATCCAGCACACCGGCATCCAATCCGCGGATCCCGAGATCATGAGGCCTCTTTGGCAGACCAGACCAGAACCGGACAACTCGCTGCCGACCGCGTCCTGCCGCTCTCAAGCGACAGCGGCCGCCCTATCCCCGCATGCACGGGGAGCATTTGAATGGAACCCCTCAATGCGGGGTCAACCCCACATGCGTGGGGAGCGGCGGCCACCATCGGATGGAAAGTATCGCCACACCGGGGAGCCAAGGAGACCATCGCTGTGCGACCAAACCATCTCCGTGCTCTCCATCTCTTTAGGCAGCTAAGGACGCTTGAACACCTTTATGGCCCAGAGCATCGAAGTGCTACCAGCGGCGCCTCCAGCCAACAGCGCCAAGGGCACGCTCATCTCTGCCCAGTACGTCAGGCCAGCCGTGGCAGCGGCGACGGCAGACGCGAAAAGCAGGATGACGAACGTGTATAGATCGAAGGATGGCTGGGAGTCGCTCACCAGCCTCACCTTCCTTCACTCCTTCCCCTTAATGCGTTGACCTTAGATGTGGTGCAGCAGTCTTGTCCCGAAAATCGGCCAAGCCTGACCGGACGCGTAGCTTGGACGCCACCCCGACCAGAAGCTGCCCCTCACTTGTATCCGAAATGTCCGAATCTGTAGAAGTGCTCGAAAACGGCCCCGCCCTGAGCTAAACGCCCAGGTCGGGGAGAGTGCTCCCCGCGCACGCGGGGATGGTCCCACCTACAGCCCGCAGAGTCGCCGAAGCCACCGGTGCTCCCCGCGCACGCGGGGATGGTCCCCCGGCCCGCGCCGCCCCACCGGAGGTCATCGCGTGCTCCCCGCGCACGCGGGGATGGTCCCTTCTACGAAGCGAACCGGTCTCTGTTCGAGGAGTGCTCCCCGCGCACGCGGGGATGGTCCCGTGGCGGTGTCGAGCGAGGCCCGGACAAAGCAGTGCTCCCCGCGCACGCGGGGATGGTCCCGTTTGCGCCACTGCGGATAGTGCCTTCGGGAAGTGCTCCCCGCGCACGCGGGGATGGTCCCAGAGTGAAGTTCGGAACGACTCGAAACTCTGAGTGCTCCCCGCGCACGCGGGGATGGTCCCAGGTCATGACCGTCATCGAGCTTCTCGCCAAGGTGCTCCCCGCGCACGCGGGGATGGTCCCCCCAGGTAGGTCAGGACCTTCTCGTCGCGGGGGTGCTCCCCGCGCACGCGGGGATGGTCCCATCGACTACATCGCCCGCGACACCGGCGAGCAGTGCTCCCCGCGCACGCGGGGATGGTCCCCGTTGCTTCTTCTTCCTTCACTCAGTCCTGATGTGCTCCCCGCGCACGCGGGGATGGTCCCAATGGCGCCGACACGTCGATCAATGTGCGGGTGTGCTCCCCGCGCACGCGGGGATGGTCCCACCACCGACGCGGCGCCGGATGTGGTCGCGTCGTGCTCCCCGCGCACGCGGGGATGGTCCCGCGACGGGCACGGCCACCAACGGCGGTGTGACGTGCTCCCCGCGCACGCGGGGATGGTCCCCACGTCGAAGCGGCCAGCGGCGCGAGCCCCGTGTGCTCCCCGCGCACGCGGGGATGGTCCCGCCACCATGTCGACCCGGTTGGGTGCGGCGCTGGTGCTCCCCTCTCTGCCAGACTCAGGGGAGACATGGGGACGAACTAGTCTTCTGTGACACAAGTAGGGCGAGACAGGGATCTTTCTAGCGTGACGTTGAGTGTTGCCGATCTCCGCGCTGATGATGGTGTGGTGGGCAAGAAGAAGGGTCCTCGGGCCGACCGGCCGAAGCGGCGGGTGTTCAGCCCGGAGTACAAGCTGGCGATCGTGGAGGAATGGGAGCAGCTGACCGAGGCGGGCGCCCGCGGTGCGCTGCTGCGCCGTGAGGGGCTGTACCACTCCCACATCCAGGACTGGAAGCGGCTGCGCGATGCCGGCTCGCTGAACGCCCTGGCGGCCAGGCCCACCGGCCCCAAGCCGCGCAAGAGCGAGGCCGACAAGGCCAACGAGAAGCTTGCAGCCGAGAACGCCCGGTTGGCCGACGAGCTCGCCAGGACCAAGAAGGCCCTGGCGATCATGGGAAAAGCACACGAGCTCTTGGAACTGCTCTCCGAGAGCGCGGACTCCGACACCGAGCCCGGGAAGTGATCCTCCCGGCCCAGCAGGAGATGGAACCCCTCGTCGGCATCAAGGCCTCCTGCGAGCTGACCGGGGTGAACCGGGCCTCCCGCTACCGCTGGCGCGACCCCGTTCCGCGGCCGCTGGGGCCGCATCGTCGGCCGGCGCCCCATCCGGCATCGCTGACGCCGGCCGAGCAGGAGGCGGTGCTGGCCGTGCTGCGCTCGGACCGGTTCGTCGACAAGTCCCCCGCCCAGGTGTGGGCGGTACTGATCGACGAGGGCACCTACCTGTGCTCGATCTCGACCATGTACCGGCTGCTGCGCCGGGCCGGCGAGGTCCGCGAACGGCGCCGCCAGGCCACCCACCCTGCCCGCGTCAAGCCCGAACTGGTCGCCGACGGCCCCGACCAGGTGTGGTCGTGGGACGTGACCAAGCTGAAGGGACCGTTCAAGGGCGTCTACTACGACCTGCTGGTGATGATCGACATCTTCTCCCGCAAGGTCGTGCACTGGAAGCTGGTGCGGTCGGAGTCCGGCGCGATCGCCGAGGCGTTCATGGCCGAGGCCTTCGCCGCCAACGGCGGGGTCGTGCCCGGACATGTCCATGCCGACAACGGACCCTCGATGACCAGCAAGAACGTCGCCCAGCTGTTCATCGACCTGGGTATCACCCGCAGCCACTCGCGGCCACACGTGAGCAACGACAACCCCTACTCCGAGGCCGGCTTCAAGACCTTGAAGTACTGCCCCGCCTTCCCCGACCGGTTCACCTCGATCCAGACGGCGACACGGTTCTGCGCAGCGTTCTTCACCTACTACAACATCGAGCACCGGCACTCAGGGATCGGGCTGCACACCCCGGCCTCAGTCCACGACGGCACCGCCACCAAGATCCGGGACCGCCGCTGCGAGGTCCTGGCCACCGCCTACACCGCCCACCCTGAACGGTTCCGCACCAGGCCCATCCCGCCCAAGCTGCCCGACAAGGCCTGGATCAACGAACCCCCCAAGGACCAGCACAAGGAGAACAACCAGGCACAACCCGCAGCCTGAGCTGTCTCAACGAGTTTGACAGGCTCCGCTCCCCGCGCACGCGGGGATGGTCCCGTCGGCATGTCCGCCTCGTGATCGACTTTCATGTGCTCCCCGCGCACGCGGGGATGGTCCCGGACACCCGCCGTAGGGACGTCGAGTTCCCCGGTGCTCCCCGCGCACGCGGGGATGGTCCCACCCGCGCCGCACTGAAGTCGATCGTCCGCCTGTGCTCCCCGCGCACGCGGGGATGGTCCCGCCGGCGTCAGCGCCGTCACGGTCCGCCCGAGGTGCTCCCCGCGCACGCGGGGATGGTCCCAAGGTCTCCTCGGTCATCTCCTCGGTGTGGAAGTGCTCCCCGTGCACGCGGGGATGGTCCCGCCCGCACGCGCGCCGCACAGGCCGCCCTACGGTGCTCCCCGCGCACGCGGGGATGGTCCCTGGTCGACGGAGATGCCCGCGTTCGTCTCCATGTGCTCCCCGCGCACGCGGGGATGGTCCCGCCTTCTTGATCGTGTTGCGGGACAGGCCGTAGTGCTCCCCGCGCACGCGGGGATGGTCCCAGCCCGGCGGCGCGGGCCTCGGGGAGGGTGCCGTGCTCCCCGCGCACGCGGGGATGGTCCTTCGGGGAGATCGATTTCTGACCCAGCGCAGCGGTGCTCCCCGCGCACGCGGGGATGGTCCCACCCGAAAGAGAGATCACATGGCCCTCGGAGAGTGCTCCCCGCGCACGCGGGGATGGTCCCTCGGTCAGCGGCGGCGGCGGGGCCGGGCCGTCGTGCTCCCCGCGCACGCGGGGATGGTCCCACGCGGGTGGGGCGTTCGAGCCGGAGCGTCCGGGTGCTCCCCGCGCACGCGGGGATGGTCCCCCCGGCGTTGGGTTGCCACCCGGAAAGCGTCCGTGCTCCCCGCGCACGCGGGGATGGTCCCACGCGGGTGGGGCGTTCGAGCCGGAGCGTCCGGGTGCTCCCCGCGCACGCGGGGATGGTCCCGGAACCGGCCCACCCATCCAACGTCCCTGCCTGTGCTCCCCGCGCACGCGGGGATGGTCCCGTTCATGTCGTGGGAAAGGAAAAGGGAGACGGTGCTCCCCGCGCACGCGGGGATGGTCCCGACTACACGGTCGACGCGACCGCCTTGGATGGGTGCTCCCCGCGCACGCGGGGATGGTCCCGGGCGGCGTTGCCCGCAACCCCGGCAGGTGATGTGCTCCCCGCGCACGCGGGGATGGTCCCCCGGACCAGGCCACCTTTGAGGTCGCGGACGGGTGCTCCCCGCGCACGCGGGGATGGTCCCACCACCCGGCCGCCGCCGTCGACGTAGACTTCGTGCTCCCCGCGCACGCGGGGATGGTCCCTTGTCGTCCCAGCAGGTGGGGTTGAACTTTGAGTGCTCCCCGCGCACGCGGGGATGATCCCCGTACTCGTGGGAAATCGTGGCCAACGCCGCCGTGCTCCCCGCGCACGCGGGGATGGTCCCGTCAGCATGTTCGCGCCGTACAGGGCGTCGAAGTGCTCCCCGCGCACGCGGGGATGGTCCCGCCCTGCGCTACACCGGCGCGGAGGGGCTGACGTGCTCCCCGCGCACGCGGGGATGGTCCCGGTCCACGCGGGCCCTGCTCCCCCTGGTCGCCGTGCTCCCCGCGCACGCGGGGATGGTCCCGGCTTGTTGCCGGTGGCGTGGCGGTGCCGAAGGTGCTCCCCGCGCACGCGGGGATGGTCCCAGCGACTCGGGCTGGACGATCTTCATTCGGGCGTGCTCCCCGCGCACGCGGGGATGGTCCCCGCCCGCCCCATCAGTGAGGGTGGCCTGCTCTGTGCTCCCCGCGCACGCGGGGATGGTCCCGTCCTGCAATGGTCCGGCAGTGAGACGCTGCGGGCGATCGCCTCGGCGAGAGCTGGCCGCCCGGGTGCCCGCCTGGTGGCAGCACTCGGTGCCGAGGTGGATGGAGGGATGCCGGCGCCGCTGCCACTGCCGCGTCGGATGATCGCACCGAACGCTGGGGGCTCAGCCCCTACCTCGCTGGAACCGACGACAAGCCCGTCCGCGAGCGCAGCGAGTAATAGTCTGGGACCGATAATGCGGTCCGGCGCCCCCTGGGTCGAGTGAGCTCCAACCGCCCGACGCTCCTGCTCCTGCCGGTTCGTACCTCCTAAGCTCTGCGGCGGCCGGCAGGTCGGCGTGTAGTCGTCTCGGCAGCTCGGACCGTGGGTTACTGTGCCGCAGGTGACCGCGCGCGAGTACGTTTCGCTCATCGCTGATACGCACATGCTTCTCACCCGGCCCGACGGCTGCGTCCTGTTGCTGGTTCGGGCGAACACCGGCTACATGGATGGCCACGCGTCGCTCCCGGCGGGACACGTCGAGGTGGGGGAGTCTGCCGACACGGCAGCCATCCGCGAGACCAAGGAAGAGGCCGGGGTCCTTGTTGACCCCGCAGACTTGGCGTTCGCGCACGTCATGCACCGCCACACAACCGGTGAGCGGGGTGCGCGTGTCTCGTTCTTCTTCAGCACCCGTCGGTGGAGGGGTGAGGTCGTCAACGCCGAGCCCCAGAAATGCTCTGGATTGATCTGGGCGGATCCCGCTGACCTGGCCGGGTCGACCGGCGGCGTTCCCGTAGTCGACTATGTCTCCTCAGCCCTGGCCACGATTTGGGCGGCCGAGGGGTTCAGCGCGTACGGGTGGTGACCCTTCCGGGGTTCAGCGTTCTCGGTCGAGCAGCAGGTATGGGTATCCGCGGCGATCCCGCTCACCCAAAGTCACCCCTGCGGAAGTCGTCTCCTTCACTGCGTCGGTGATGGCGTGCCCGGCTTGGTCGAGGTCTCCGTCTCCGACGTACTCGAACTCGACGAACCCGCCAAGGCTCGTTACCTCGTCGAGTGCGACCTCGACGGCTCCGGACGGGGTGTCGAGACGCCATCGCTCTCGGCGCTTGTCGACGGTGACCATCTCAGAGAAGCCGAGCGCCTCCAGCAGGTGAGAGACGGCCTGGGGGTCGGCGACCACCGATTCGTACTCGTCGGCGTGGGTGGCCTCGGCCGCTCCAAGGGGAAGCCACCTCTTGAAGTTGATCGATGCGACGGCTGGACCGGATTCGGGTTCGTCTCGCCGTAGCCGCAGCCATTCCGACACCACGTCGCCGTCCAGGAAGTCCCGGGCCGGGTGGTTGTAGTAGACGTCGACTTGGCGGGAGGTGCCGGCTCCGGCGGCCCCGGTGTCGATCAGCCGGGTGCGCATTGCCTCCGGTTTGGGCAGAGCGAACTTCCGTTCGACTTCGGTGTACTTCACGCGCTCTCCTGTGCATCGTTCTGCGGGAAATCGCCGGTGGCGGCGGCCCTTGCTTCGATAAGCCCGACCGCCTGGTCGGCGACTGCGGCCATGCCCTGTTGTCCGTTGATCACCGGCACCTGCCGGATCGATGCCCAGGCGAGGTACTGGCGTCGCACCCGCTCTAGGTAACCGGGCCCCAGAGTCTCGAATCTGTTGCGGCCGCCGAGTCGGATCAGGCGGTCCTCGGCGACGTCGCCTGGCACGTCCACGAGCATGGTCACATCGACCGGTATGGCACCGGTCAGCGAGCCTTCCAGGGCCCGCAGCAGGAACGGGGACGCT
Source organism: Spirillospora sp. NPDC048823 (assembly GCF_043198445.1). Taxonomy (NCBI): domain Bacteria; kingdom Bacillati; phylum Actinomycetota; class Actinomycetes; order Streptosporangiales; family Thermomonosporaceae; genus Spirillospora; species Spirillospora sp. NPDC048823. Next base: position 44,693 of record NZ_JBICUT010000004.1, read on the forward strand.
CCGGCCACGGTTCCGTAGGCGACGACGGCGCCTGCCCACCGCTCCAGCACCACGAGGTGCTGTGGGGGCGGGCAGCGGTTGCCGGCGAGGATGCCCGCGGTATGGAGCCGAGCGGAGGCGAACGCCAAGGTCTCGGCGTCGGCGGCAAGGCTTGTCACTGTCATGATCGCCGTTCTGATGGTGTCGCCGAACACCGTGTGCTGAACCGGATCGATCGCTTGGGCGTACCCGCTGGGCCACATGCCGACCAGGACATTGGCCAGGGTCGTTTTCCCGCTCCCGTTGATGCCCTCGACACACACGATCACAATGCGCCTCCGGTCTTCTCGCACAGGTGCGCGGTAACCCTGTTGTTCGCCGTGTCGGCCAGGTCTGCGCCGCCAGCCCCGTGGGTGAGGCCGGCTAGCAGACCGGCTGACAGTGCGGCTCCCGCGCCTAGGGCCGGCCCGGTGATGATGCGCCCCGGCGTGCGGTGCCACGTTCCGCCGGGTCCGGTCATGGTGAATCCACGTGGCCCGGCCGACACCAGGGCGTAGGTGGCGTACGCCATCGAACGCAGCTTGTGGGCGGCCTCCTGCAGGCCGGCGGGTGAGGCCGCGTACGGCAGGCTCGCCTGAACCAGCAGCGGCCGCAGCGGGGCGAGCCGGGCTGCTTTCGCGTCGTGCCGGGAGCCCGACAGGTTTACGGTCAAACGGCCGGGAGTCGAGGCTGCCAGCCAGGTGAACACGGCTTCTTCTACTTCGTCGTATAGGTCGACGTACAACAGCGTTCTCGTCATGTCCGGTTCGACGGACAGTGGTCCCGGAGCCGTGGGTATGGGTGGCAGCAGCCAGTACCGTTGCCCGTCGCCGGCCTGAAGTACCGCCGACCTTGTCACCGGCCCCGAACGGCACCCTGTGGCGCGCACCCGCAGTCCTGGTGCGGCCTCGCGCAGGACGTGGACGTCGGCCTTGGTGGGGTCGATCAGCAGGCATGACACAGGTTCACCGGAGGTGTGCAGCAGCCGGGCCGCGATCACCGCGTCGTTGCCGAGCAGCGTTGTGATGTCGGCGTGCTCTCCGTACCCGTGTAGAACCAGCGATCTGACGCTGTAGCAGGTGATGGCGGACAGGGTCCCCGCGCACACGATCGTCCGGTCAGCGGTCACGGCGCCGCTCCAGCAAGCTCGGGTTGAAGGTCACCGGGTGGCCGGTGACCTTTACCGACTCGGCGGTCAGGAGGGCCAATTCGTCGGACGGGGCCTTGGCCAGCGCGAATCCTTGGGGGACTTTCAGGCCGGGCAGGAACCGATCCGTCAGCGTGACCAGGAGGGCGAAGGTCGCGTCCCGGTACCGGCGGACGAGTGCCTTTGCTTCGGCCGCTTCACCGATCCCGGCAGAGCGGGCTGCCATCCGGGCCTGGTACACGGGAGTGAACATGCCTTCAGTCCACACCCGGCACCATCCCGCGATCCTTTCGATGGCGCCATGAGCGTAGTGGGCACCGAACCGGCAGAACGCCGGGTCGTATCCGTCCAGGAGTTCGGGGTGGCGGCGATGCAGGTGATCGGCATAACGGCTGTTGGCCAGTACTTCTAGCTCGGTCGCCATGTAGGCGACGTGCCGATACACGGGGTCACCAGAGCCCGGCAGATCGGCGCCGTTCAGGTAGTGCCCGATCTGCGCGACCGCCGCGGACGGCCCGTCGGGGTGTGGGGCGCAGATCACGTCTGTTCGGGCCAGGAATGCCAGATTCTCGACCAGTTCCTCAGGGGTGAGCAGCGGGTCGAAGGTGATGAAGCCGAATTCCAGCGGTACCCCGAGAGTGGAGGCGACTCGGAGCGCATCGACGGTCTGGGAGACCGTCTGTCCCTTGCCGTAGCGGCGCAGTTGTGAGGGCGATCCCGACTCCACGCCCGCGAACAGACGCCGCATGCTGGGTGCGGTCTCGGCGAGCAGCATCGCCCGTCGAAGGTTCCAGCGCCTGGACCGGTGCCGGTCGAAGAGTTGCTCCAGCCGCGTGTAGATCTCGCACCGTAGCCCGAGACGCTCCATCGCGGCCAGAATGTACGCCGACCCCAGCTCGTTCGGTGGCGGATCGATCAGGCCTTCGGATCCGAAGAACTCCTCATCGACCAGCGACACCGCCACCCGGGAACCCTCCGGTGTGCGCAGCCGCGAAAACCGCTCCAAGATCGCCGCACACACGGCCTGCTCGCCCCTGAGCCATCCATCGCCCTTGTGGGCACGAGGGCAGAACGTACACGCCCCGTACTGGCAGCCCAGTGAGGTTTCCAGTGACACCTGGCCGCCCTCAGCGGCGACGGCCAGCACAAGAGAGTCATCGGGTGCGACGAGCGAAGGCGCCAACAGCGCGCTCGGCACGGTATCCGAATCGATGTCTGCGACATCGACCGGCGGCTCCGGCTGCAGTAGGCCGGGGATGGCTTCCCAGGCTTTCGGCATATGCAGGGACCGGCAGAGTGCCTCCAGCGGACGCTCGCCCAAGCCCGTGGCGACCAGCGCTCGCCGCTCGGCGGCCGCCCGCTTGAACTGCGCCACAGCCTCGTTCGGAGAGAACGCCGCCAGTATGTTGCCGAGCACCACTATCGGCGAGGTCGCTGACGGGGCTGTGGCTTGCTCCACCAGCTCGGCCAGGTCTGCCAAGAGCTCCCACTGGCCGAAATTTACCCCGACACCCACCACAGAGGGACGCCGTCCGAGGGCATCGGCGACACGGCCGCGAGCGTCGGACTGAAGGCTGTAGTCGAGGACCTCAACTCGGGCCGCGTGGGTGAACCGCAGCCATGACGCCAGCCGCGCCACTCCCAATGGCAGCCGGGCACCTCGGTAGCGGTCCCGGTCGCCGAGGCCGACCAGGAGGAGGTCGGGCAGCGCAAGCCGGGCGGACAGGGCAGGTGATGCCGAGATCTCCATGCGAACGACCTCGGCGTCGGGGTGAAGGACGTCGGCGTGTTCAAGGACGGGGAGGCCGTACCTGCCCTCCAAAAGTGCGGCGATGAGAGGTGGGTCTGGCAGTCGAGCCCGACGCACCGCAGCGACGGTGATGCGCTCTGGGGCTGCTTGGACGAGGTAAGGACGGAGCGGGTCTCCGCCGAGCTGAGCGCCCGGACGACCGCCATGGGTCAGCGCCGCCTCGACCTCATTCCACGGGCGAGGGGCACGGCACAGCCCCAGCAGGGTCGCGTCCAGAAGTTCGTCCGGAGAGGCGAGGCCAGTCACGACACACCGTCCAGGGCCGGTGGCTCACCGTCGAACATGCGGTGTGATGCCTCGAAGTCCAGGGCGTTACGCCCGCAGCCTTTCCAGTACGGCCGGATCGGGAAAGTCGCGTGCAGCTCCGATAGTCCCGACGCGACCTCGGCCAGCTGCTGGTACGAGGGGCGCACCGACAGCCCGATTGTCGAGTGGACGTCAGAATGGAAGGCGTTGATGATCGGCGATACACCCATGGCCGCCAGGGACTCGGCGCCTGCCAAGGTTGAAGCCGGGTGCTCCAGGCCGGCGATGAGGATCGAGTGCGCCCTGTACTCGCCGACGACATCAACGAGGCGTTCCAGCGCGGTGAGGATCACCGCGTGCCCGTAGTCGGTCGCCTTGCCCGGCGCGATCCGCTCGAACGTCACCGGGTCCCAGGCCTCCAGGTTGAACCCGACGTGCACGTCCAGTACACCGTCCAGCTTCCTGATCGCCTTCAGATCGCGCGGCGGCATAGTCACTAGATGAACCGAGACCTGGCCGTTCATGCCTGCCGCACTGATCGCCGCGGAGGCAGCCTCAGCCAGGTCGACGTGCCGGAGGAACCCGGTGTCGAGGTTGCGTTCATTCCCGCCGACGATCATCACCTGGTTGACTCGTCCGGGCTCGGCCTCCAGCACCGCCGCGACCGCGTCGCGCACCTGAACCGGGGACAGCCTGTTCGCGAACGATGTGCCGGCCGCCGTTCCCGCCAGCGAACAGAACCGGCACTGCGTCCCGTCGGCGAAGAAGTAACAAGCCCGAGGAGAAAAGAACGAAAGCGCGCTGCCGCCGTACAGGTTCGCGATGCGGCCGAGTGTCTCCGAACCGCGCAGACACTCCAGATCGTTGACCAGGCTCACCGCCCAGGAGACCCCTAGCGCGGAGTTCACCACCCAGGCGCTCTCCGCGTCGGCCCTGAGGGTCCAGGTGTTGTCGCCGTAAACGTTCACCGCAACCGTCACCGGAGGTTGCCCCTCGGGCGTCGCCAGCCGGATCTCCTGCGGGACGGTCGCGTCCCGATCCCAGACCGGTGAGTTGTAGAAGTTACGTCGACGCACCCAGCCGACCTGACGGCCGAACCACGCGGAGAACGATGCGTCGATCGCGACACCATGGGAGAGCAAGGCCAGCTTCACCCATGCGGCGCTCAGTTGAGTCATGACACCGCGTCCCGGATAGGGAGGAACCCAACGGGGAGCTCGAACTTCGGCTCGCCGAGCGCACGCCAGCACAGCCGGTCCCCGGTGAACGCCTTACGGGCGTGGAGCCAGCGGGTGTTGTCCAGCAGGTAGCCCTGGCCTGCCGCAAGCCGAAGTGAAAGCTGATGCCGGATTGTCGCTTCCCACAGGTCGCGGAGATGGGGTTGAACCATGGGGCTCCAACGGGCAAGACCGTCTAGGCGCAGCCGCACCGATACTCGCCCCGCGGGGTGGGCCGTGAAGACCTGGGCGGCGTGGCCGTCCCCCGCTCCGAAGAACGTCGTACGGGGGTCTGACAGCGCCAGAGCGGCCTCGCGCCGGTTCTCGACCAATTCGGCGTGTACCGCGCGGGCATCGGTCAGCAGGCATTCGCCACCCTGACTGGCCGGGCGCCCGCACACCAAGAGCATCAGCCGGGGCGGCGTCGTCGTCCCCGACCGTTCGGTGTGCGGTGCGAGCTCCTTGTCGGTGAAGCCGGCGAATCCGGGCCGCTCCAGGTGACGGCCGGTGTCTCGGATCGTGGTCAAGCCATCGGGGTCGCCGTCGCGATGCGCGGTGATGTCCATGACCTGCGAGGCCAAAGCGAGAACCTCGCCGCGTGATGCCATCCCTTCAAGCACGACCAGGCCGGCGTTCCGCAAGCGCTGCGCGATCACGCGCGGCGTCTCAGAGCCGACATGCTGAGGGGCGAGCACATCGTCAAGGGTCTGGAGGACTTGGAGGGCCTGGCTCATGGCGCAACTCCTTCGCTGGACTCTGCGCTCACTGTCGGCCTCTGCCCGTCGCGAGGTAAAGCGACAGATTGTCTACTCGGGCATAGCACTCAGATCCGACTCGGTGCGAAGTGTGCGTGCTACTTTTCGAGGTATCCCCCGGCCCATCCGCGAACCGCAAGGACCGCCATGACTACGTCCCCGGCCTGGCCTGTGTCCATAAAAGGTGTCGCTGTGGGAAACGGCGGACGTGTGGCACTTCTGAAGAACGAACGCGACGAATGGGAATTGCCCGGCGGCCGCCTGGAGCCGTCCGATGCCAGCCCGGAGGCCGCAGTCGAGCGAGAGATCCAGGAAGAGACGGGCTGGACCATCAAAGCAGGCCCGCTTCTGGACGTGTGGATCTATCAGCCGCTGCCCCACACGCTGCCTGAGCGGCGTGTCGTGATCGTCACCTACGGGTGCACCGTCCTGACGCCGGACGTCGAACCAGTGTTGAGCCACGAGCACAAGCAGCTCGGCCTGTTCACCGTCGATGAGATTCCGGGGCTGCACATGCCCAGCGGCTACCGGCGATCCATCGCCACCTGGTTCGCAAGGATGTGACCAGCATGGCAGCCAGCTCCCACGCACCGACGCGGGCCCCGGCCCGCCATGCCGTATGGCGCTGGGCGACACCCGAGGCCCAGCGCGTCCTCGCCACCGGTGACCTCGGGAAGATCCTTCGATTCCACCGCGACATCCACGGCGTCAACCAGACCGCGCTCGGCCAGCTCCTCGGCTACGACAAGACATACATCTCGATGTTGGAACTCGGGAAGCGCACCTTGGACGACGTCGGCTCACGCCGCTGGGTGGCCGACCGGCTCCGCCTCCCTCCACACGTCTTGGGCGTCACCGACCCCGCCGACAGTGACCACCGGGCCATGCTCCAATTCGGCGAGTCGACCGTCCGCCTTGCCGAGATCGCCCGCCAGACCGGCCACGCCTACGAAGCCGTCGCCGAACTCTGGCCACTGGTCGCCCGACTCGAAGCCCGCATCGAGGACGGGCACACCGAACGCGAAGTCCTTCACCTCCTGGCCCGCGCCCGCGCCGGCCTGGGCGTCGCCCTCGGCAACGTCCTGCCCGAGGAGCGCCTGAGCACGGCCGCTCACTGGACCGCCAGGAGCTTCGCCATCGCCTCGTACTTCGACGACCCGGCGTTCTCCTCCGAGGTTCTGCGTATGCACGGCAACGAACTGCGCAAGGCCCGGCTGCGCGGCGCCGCCGTCAACCGCCTCCAACACGCGCTCGCCCTGGCCCCCGACTCCAAAGCCCGCGTGGCGGTTCTACCCCTACTCGCTCGGGCTGCCGGAGCACTCGGTGACAAGGACCTGTTCGACCACGTGATGAGGAAGGCCGACGCGCTCCTGGACGAGGCGAAGCACACGTCCCTGTTCAATCCGTACGCACTACACGAAATTCGGCTCAGGGGGCTGGTTGCAACGGACCGCGCGGACACTGCCATCGGACTCGTTGACCACTCCCCGGCGCCAACCACCACGGTCGCCCCACAGTGGCACGTCATCGAACGAGTGACCGTGGCGAATGTTCAACTCCTGGCTGGTGACCAGATCGGAGCGCGCGAGTCCCTGGTGATCGCCGTCCGTGAAGCGATCACGCAGCGGCTTCCGCATCAGCTGCAGAGAATCATGCGGACCGCTGGAGAAGACCTACCCGAAATCCGCGCAGACGCTGCGCAGGCTCTCGATCAACTCCGCCAAGAACTCGCCGCCTAATTCCACGTTGTCGGCCGTCGCCGGTGCAGTACGTGCGCATGAGCTTGACGCGCTCATACCGGTCTCTCGGACAGATGCCCGGGCGCCCTTGCGGCCCCCCGCGGTGGAGCGGCGGGTAGGGGAGCCACATCCGCTCGACGCTGATTGGCCGTACGACGGCGAGGGATGGCTTGACCGATGAACCGTCGTCAGCACGCTGACCTGGAGAGATTCCCTTTCGTGTCTGGACAGAGTTGCGTAATATCAGACCTGAGCCTGTTACCGGCTAGTACCGCCGATGGCTGTTCCCGGGTCCCTCCCCCCGGACCCCACGATCGTGGGGAGAATGAAGATGAAAAGAATTCAGATTGCGGGGGTGGTTACGGCCGTCGCGCTCATCTCGGGCGGTGCAGGGGCGTGCGGATCGGACGAACCGGCCACCCCGCCCCAGCCCTCTCAAACATCCGTGGAGAGTCCGGCGAAGCCGGATAAGCCGAAGCCGCAGGAGCCGACTCGGAGGCCTGATCCTGAGCCGCGAGACGGTGACACCGATAATCGGTCGCTTCCGGAAGAGTGCAAGCATCCGGCGGGGGCGAGTGTGCGGGAAAGCTGCATCGAGGAGTTCGGGCCGGATGGCGTGGGCACAGTTCCGCCGGTTCCGCCTGAGCGGGATCGGAACAACAACGGCATCGACGACTCTGTGGAGGAGCCAGAACCCTCCCAGGACGGGGAGCCGGAGCCGCCCACGCCCCAGGACAGCGGGCCGGAGCCGTCTCAGGATGAGCAGCCGGAGCCGACTCAGGACGAGGAGCAGGTGCCGCCGGAGGAAGAACAGATCGAGCAGTGCACCGAGCAGACCGGGTCGCCGGAAGCATGCAGAGAAAAGATCGATCCTTGAGTTGCCGCAGGACGCTGTCGGTGGCCGTTCGGACTCACTCGGCCGTTGACACCGCCACCGGGCGGTCACCCAAGCTCGAAGACGGGCACTTTACGTACATGGAATCACACAGGCCGCGTGCGGGACGTAGGCGAGACCGCCTGCTTCTCGCAGGGCGGCGGCGGCCTCGTAGGCCCCCTCCATCCCGTTCAGTTCATACCGGTCGCCCTCACCGATGACGAGGATGTCGGGCCAATCCCCATCGTGCAGCATCCCGACGACCTTGCCGTAGTCGTAGGGGTCGCCGTCGCCGGAGTAGGCGGAGTAGCCGGACTCGGTCCGGCCACCGTGCTCGACGTTGACGTAGCTGAGCCGCAAGTTCGTCATCGTGCGGGTGCCTTCTGCGCTGGTGGCGGCTGCGGTGCCGGGTGGTCGGGTTGGGATTGCGGGGTCATCGCCACGGCGCATCGTGCGTCGGCGTGGCATCTGACCTGAATGGGATCGACGGTGCTGCCTGCGGTTCCACGGCAGCTGCCGGACGTTTCGTCGAGAGGGGCGGGGCTCGCATCGGTGTCTTCGTCCCGCCGAGGCACCACTGGCAGTGGCGGCAGTTCGGAGGCTGTCGTGGCCTGGACGGGAACGTCTGCGATGCGCAACACCGTGGAGGCGTAGTCGAGCAGTTGGTCGGCGCATGCCTCGTAGAGGGCGGTGCTGAAGTTTCCGAGTTCGGCAGTGATGTGTTTCCACTCGATGTCGGTCAGGTCGCGTTGTGCGAGTTGCGTGAACCAGGCCCGATGAAGGAAGGCGACCACGAGGCCGTACCGGTCTGCCAGGTCGGTCATGGCGCCGGTGGGGTCGCCGCCGTAGTTGTCGTCGACCAGCGTCTCCAGCGCGGTTGGCGAGGTGGACCGGTTCTCGGTGTTCAGTAGCTCGTAGACCTCGGCTGCGTGGTAGCGGCGGTGGCCGCCCACCGTCCGAATCGAGGAGAGCTTCTTCAGCTTCGCCCAGCGTGTGACGGTCTTGGGGTCCACCCGGAACAGGGCGGCGACCTCGGCCGGTGTGAGCAGATCAGGGGCAGTCATGGGATCCGTGTTCTCGATGAAGTGGACAGGGGATGCCGTACGACCCCAGGGGCCGGTGGAGGCCTGGTGAATGGTTCCTGGGCCGTACTGCGACTTACGGAGGGCGGGTGCAGTCACCGCGCGGTGGTTACAGAGCAGGGGTCATGCAGCGCTCTCCCGCGCGGCTGCGGAGGGCTTGGACTGAGACCGTGGGGCTGTCAGGTGGGCGAGTCGATGTGACCACTGGCCCTTGCCGGCGCCGAGAGCGGATTCGGCCAGGCGGTGCAGCTGGATGTCGCCTGTCCCGGCGGGCGCGTCGATGTGGAAGGCGTCCCGCACTAGACGTTCGATCGGGCGGTCGCGTCGAAGTCCGGCGGCTGCGTGAATTTTCATCGCGGCCAGGGCCGACTCCCACAGCGATTCAACGCCGTACTGTTTGGCGACCACGAGCTCGTCGTCGCAGGGCAGACCGTGGTCGAGCATGTGGACGGCCTGGTAGGCGAGTGCGCGGGAGGTCATCACCCGCTGTTTGATCTGCCCGATCCGCTGCTCGACTGTGGGCAGTTTGGCCAGCGGTGCGCCCCGGCGGTGGCGTTGCTCGGCGAAGGCGACGGTTTCGTCGAGGAGCGCCTGGTGAATGCCGAGCGCGACCGCGGTGAGGTTCGGGCGGCCGTACAGGACGCTGGAGCTGTAGGCGACGTCGAGTCCCTCGCCTTCACCGCCGATCATGTTCGCGGCCGGAACCCGGACGTCGGTCATGACCAGGTCACCGAAGCTGAACCCGTGCAGACCGAGGCACGGCTTGTACGGGACGAGCCGTAGGCCGGGCCGGTCGTACTCGACGAGGAACGCCGTCAGGCTCCGGGAACGCTTCGCCTCGGAGCCGGTGCGGACGACGACGCCATGGAGATGTCCGATGTGGGAGTTGCCGACGTAGACCTTGCGGCCGTTCAGCACCCACTCGTCGCCTTCACGGTGGCCGGTGGCCTGCATGTCGAGCACGTTCCCGCCCGAACCCGGCTCCGTGACGGCGATCGTCGGTAGGCATTCGCCTGCGGCGATCGGCGGCAGCCACCGCTGTTTCTGCTGTTCGGTACCGAAGTGGAGGATCTTGGCCGCTCCGAGCTGGGACGCCTGGACCATGGCTCCCATCGCACCCGACACCCGGGCCAACTCCTCGATCACGATGCTCTTGGCGAGGTGGCCGGCGTCCATGCCGCCGTACTCACGGGGGATGGTCACTCCGATCCACCCCTGCCGGGCGATCGAAGCGGAGGTCTCGACATCGATGGCTTGAGAGGACTCCATGCGGGCCACGCGCGGCGCGACCTCGCAGGTGGCGAAGGCCCGGACGGTTTCGCGCAGATGCTGGTGATCGTCGGTCTCGAACACGGACACATCCCCTTTCGCTTCGTGGGGGCCACTACCGGTGGTCGGGCCGGCAGACGTCATGGCTGCGGCCGGGGCCGGCCGCCTGGTCAACCGTCCTGATAGCCGGTGCCGTGGCGGCCGCCTCTCCTGCGGGTGCGCTGGCCGAGCAGCTCAACGAGTGCGTCACGGTGCCGCTTGATGAGCACGAGAGAGGTTTGGCGGGTTGCCTTGGGAAGGGGGCTGGCGCCCACCACGCAGACGCTGCCCAGCACAGTCCCGGTTCCCTCATGAACGAGCGGCGCCCCGGCGTAGGTGCGGACCCCGAGCTTGTCGACCACCGGGTTCGAGGCGAACTGCGGTTTCGCGCACACGTCGGCCAGGACGAGCGCCTTGGTGCGGTCGAGCATTTCGGGACAGAAACCATGATCGGGCGCCATCGTCCGGGCGACGGCCCGAGCGCCTGGTGGGTTGTGCAGACCGATGAAGGTCTGCTCCTCGCGCATGAACAGGTTCACCATTGCGTACAGTCCCTGACCGGCGGCGCCCAGTTCGCTGGCGAACGTGCCGGACACATGAGCGGCGAACCCGTCGAACTCGGCGTCCGGGATGCCGTCGAGACCGAACTCGGCCAGCAGCCTCAGGCGCTCCTGGACCGTGTCGTGCCAGATCGGGATCTCCAGACCGGAGTCGGCGTCATACCTCATGCGGATGCTCCATGGGCGATGGATGGGGTGGGCCGCCCGTGCTCACGGGTGAGTGCGTGGTCGACCAGGGTGAGTAGCACGGTGATGGCCGAGCGGGAAGCGCGGGCGTCGCAGCGCACGACCGGTACACGGTCGGGCACTTCGAGGGCGGCGCGGACCTCGGCCGGCGAGTAGCGGTGGGGGGCGTCGTCGAACTCGTTGATCGCCACGACGAACGGCATCCCGGTCTGCTCGAAATAGCCGACCGGGGCGAACCCGTCGGCCAAGCGGCGGGTGTCGACCAGCACCACGGCACCGACCGCGCCGACGACCAGGTCGTCCCAGGTGAACCAGAACCGGTCCTGACCCGGTGTGCCGAACAGGTACAGCACCATCTGCTGTTCGCGGAAGGTCAGGCGGCCGAAATCCAGAGCGACGGTGGTGGTGGCCTTGCGCTCCACTCCCGCGAGAGAGTCGATTCCGTCGCTGACCGCGGTCAGGTACTCCTCGGTCGTCAGTGGCTCGATCTCGCTGGCCGCGCCGATCATCGTGGTCTTGCCGACACCGAACCCGCCACTGACGATGATCTTCACGGTGACGGGGCCGCGCCCGACGAACCGCATGTCAGGCGACATCGGACAGCCTCGTCTCCAGACCCGACCGCAACGCCTCCAGCAGCTGCAGATGGTCGGGCGCTTCGGGGCCGGGAAGTGCCATGACCAGCGCACCGGAGACGATCAGATCCGACAGGACGATCTTCGTGGCGTGGATGGGAAGGCCGATCCGGGCGGAGATCTCGGCGACCGAACATGGCTGGGTACGGCACACCTCGACGGCCTTAGCGGCCTCGGGCGCCAATCCCTTGACGCCTACAGGATCTGCGACCTCCAGCAGGGTGACCAGCCGCATCGAATGCTGTGGGCGGGTGCGGCCGCCGGTGATCGCATAGAGACTCACCTCTTCGGCGTCGTAGGTGACCCATGCCTGATCCCGGCCGGACGACCATGCCGGGTTCTCTACCGAGCGGGCTGGCGGTTGCCGTGGATCACAGCCTGCCGAGGCCGCCATGTCACCGGACGCCATCAGTGCTCTCGCCGCTACGAGTGGCGGTGACCAAATGGTCGGCCACGCTCTTCACCAGGAGGCCCATCTCGAATCCCACAGTGTTGGGGTCGGCGTCCGGGTGGGCCAGGACTCCCAGGACGCTGCCGACCAGGCCGATCCGGTCGCTCGTCTGTCCCGCCACCGCGTGGTCGGCGCTCATCACGAACACCAGGACGCCGTCGTCCTCCACGACGGCCTGCCGGAACCCGCCGGACGCCGACCCGCTGATGGGACCGGCGGACCGAGCCAAGGAGTGCAGGCTGGCCATCCACGCGGCCGCCTTGTCCGCCTGGTCGATGTCCAGACCGGAGACCGCCATCTTCAGGCCGTCCCGCGACACCAGCAGAGCGCCGCTGACCCCGGCCACGCGCTCGACGAACCTGGTCAGCAGCCATCCCAACCCGTCATCGACCGGGGCCACGGTGGCCGGCGCCAGGGGCTCGTGCATCGTCATGTCTGTCTCTCCATACGTTCGAGAAATCCGAGACCGAGGCTGCTGGTCAGTCGATCTCCGGCTCGTTGGTGTGCGGCGTGTTCTGCTGTCGGTCGTCCTTCGCGTCCCGGACACCGGCTGTGAAGGCTCCCATCAGGCCCGGCGTCGGCGGCCGGCCTGGACTCGACGCCGGACCCGTCGGCTTGTCGGCCGGCGGCTGTGCCGCAGGTTGAGCGTGACTTCGCCGAGGCAGCGCCGGCTTGTCACCTGGCGGCGGAGAAGGCGGCCGGGGAGCCGCAGGAGGTACGGATGGAGTGGCGACACGGTGGCGCCGGGGCAACTCGGCTCGGTGCGGCGGTTCGAGCGGCGCCCTCTCGGTTGGTGCCACCGGGGCGGGAGCCGGGGCCACCGCCAGCAGGCTGCGCGGCAGGACAACGACGGCCCGCGTTCCGGACGCGTCCGAGTGCAACTCGATCCCGAGGCCGTGTCGAGCGGCCAGCCGAGCGGCCACCAGCAGACCGATCTGTCCTTGCCTGACCTGCTCGCGCGGGCTGATGCGGTGCGGGACGGCCAGTATCCGCCGCAGGTCCTTCAGCTTCTCCGCCGTGAGGGGCAAACCCTGGTCGCGGACCTCGATGCTCAACCCGGCTGGTGTCCGCGCAGTGGACAGCAGCACCGTCGTGGTCGGATCGGAGAACTTGGTCGCGTTCTCGACTAGTTCGGCCAGCACGTGGATGACGTCCGGGCCTACGTATCCCGGAATCTCGACCTCGTCGTCAGGGAGTGTCAGGCGAACCCGGGTGAAATCCTCGACCTCGGCCATCGCCTGGCGCAGCACCGTGGAGATCGGCATCGGAGACTTGGCCCGACGCGCGGCGTGACCGCCGAGCACGGCCAGCTTCTCCGCCGCGCGACGCAACTGGGTGGCCAGATGGTCGATCCGGTACAGATCATCGAGAAGATCAGGGTCTTCCTGCTCCCGCTCGGTCGACTTGAGGTGCTCCAGCATCCGGCTCACCAGCGCGTGCACACGGTGCCCGACGTAGACCAGCACTTCACGGTCAGGCTCGTCTCCAAGCCCTTGATCAACGGCCGAGGCATCCGGGGCCTTGGCCGGCGACAGCGTCTCCAGGAGGTGCTCCAACTGCCCGGTGATAGCGGTGAGACGCGCATCGGCCCGTCCGGCATACTCGGCCAGCTCGCCTGTTTCCGGCCGGGTGGCCGCCGCTGATCCCGCTACGTGGCCGCGCAGCCACGCGATCTCGTTATCGGTGTGCTGCTGCTTGGCGGTCGCCTGCCGCAACGCCGTCGCGGTCTCAACGGCCTGACGCTGTAGCCACGCCACCTCACCGGCCTGGCGGCGCTGGACCCGCCTGATGACGGCCTCGTGTCGGCGTTCCAAAGCCGCAATCACCAGCATCGCTGCCCCGGCCATCCCGACGGCCAGGACGGTCAGCGCCAGGCCCTTCCCGTCCGTGCGGCCGTTGAGGGCGTACACCACAACGACGTACACCACCATGCAGGCGGGCAGGACCGCCCCGAGCGGCCAAAGCCATCGCCCTGGGGCCGGTGGTGAGGCGTGTGCCGACGCGGACGAAGCCGAAGGCGAGTTCGACGCAGTCACTGCCGCCTCCGATCTGGCCGCGCCCCTGGGACGCGGCCGACGCCGCACCACACATCGACCGGCCTTGACCGCGGCCAGGGCGATGGCTCCGGCCGCCAATGCGGAAGTGAGACCACACCCGGGTCGACCAGGTCCAGCCCGGCGAACAAGGCCCGCACGTCTGCCGGGGCGCGGTCGTTCGGTAGGCCGGCCACCCGTATGCCCTGCGCCGCGCCGAGAGTGGCCAGCCCCCGGCAGGTCGCGCCCGTCAGATTGCAGATCGCAATGCAGCTCCCCCTCGGCAAAGCCGCACACAGGACATCCAGGGCACGAGTTGCCGTGGTCTCGTTGAGACCGTCAAGGCTGTTGATCAGCAACACCCCGACCGGCTCGGCCAGATCCAGAGTTCCCTGAACGCCCTCCAGCAGCGCGGCGGGATCCTCCAGCCCTGCCTCGATGTGCTCGCAGGCGTCCGACCAAGTGGAGTTCAGCAGTGCGCGGGCGTGCGCCATGACCAACGGATCGGGATCGGCGTATGCCACGCGGACCATCGGATCGACCTGCTGGGCCACATGATGGACCTCGTCACGCAGCGGTAGATCGGTACCGGCGACCAGGAGCTGGCCGATCCCGTGCTCGCCGACCAAAGTCCGTACTACGCGGGCACGGAACGCGATCCGGTAGTGAGCCATATCCACGATCCGCGGATAGAGGGCCTCGACGCGTTCGCCGAAGCGTCGGTCGGCGAGGAAGTTGTCCTTGCCGCCGGCCCAGAAGTTCCACAACCGCGGCATGGACGGCATCGAGGTACCGAGGTCGCCGAGGTCACGGATGGCCGCCGGCCAGTCGAACTCCGGGACGGTCGGGAGAGACGGGTTCCAGCTGGAATCTGCGTCGCCGCCGGTCACGACACACTCCCGACCGCGGCGCGGGCCTCGGTGCTGCTCCGGTGATGCCGTCGGCGCACCATCACGACACGCCCTCCCGCCGGACGACGACCTGGCCGACAACACCGACGTGGACCGACGGCGACCAACTCAGCAACACGGGCTCCGAGCCGGACTGATCAAGACTGAGCGCCTCATTGCGTGCCTGGACGGCGTTCATCGAGTCGCCTTCGCGGTGACGTCCTTCAGCTGTGCGTGGAGGCCGTCCGGAGTATTGGCCTCGACTGTGTCCACTTCGTTCATGCGGTCTACGGGCAGGGGGCCGCGGAACGCCCACCAGCGGCCCTTGTCGGACTTCAGGAATCGCCAGCCCGGGAAGTCCCGCTTCAACCTGTCCTTGATCCGCTCATCGGAGCCGATGGCGGCGAGCGGCGTTGTAGCCATGGTGGATATCTCTCTGAGATGGGTGGGGAAGGCGGCAGGGCCTCGTGTCCGGCTCGGGTATCGCCGCAGTGCCGAAAGGGCTGCACGGCCCAGAAGGGACCAGCACTCTGGCTTCCGCTTCGGAGCCGTGCAGCCGGCCCCAAGGACATTGGTCCGAGGCCTAGAAAGGGCGGCAACGGTGAGGTGGGGGATCTGCACCGTCGCCAAGCCCGAATCGATGAGCATCTCGATGCCGCACTTGTCTGGGTTGTGATCGCTGCGGACACCATTGCGGCGTATCGGCGGGTCGATGTGCTCAAGCCCTGCAGCGGCGTAATTGAACCGCTCTGCTACCCAACTCCGACATGGCGTCATGCAGGTTCACCTCCCAAGGACGCAAGCGAATCGCACGCACTCGAGGTGTGGAAGGCGTGAACGAGGGG
Organism: Spirillospora sp. NPDC048823; assembly: GCF_043198445.1. Classification (NCBI taxonomy): domain Bacteria; kingdom Bacillati; phylum Actinomycetota; class Actinomycetes; order Streptosporangiales; family Thermomonosporaceae; genus Spirillospora; species Spirillospora sp. NPDC048823. The sequence goes on from NZ_JBICUT010000004.1 coordinate 60,489, forward strand.
TTGGTGCGTGAAAGGGGGGCGTGCGTCGCCGACATCGACTCGGCTACTGGGAACCGCCGGTGCAAGACTGTCGGGTATTAGCCAGGGAGGTGCCGCGGTGCTGAAGGAGAAGCAGCCCAATCACCAACTCGCCAGGCTGATCACGGAAGCCGACTTCTCGAACAAGGGCTTGGCGGACCGTGTGGTCCGCCTTGGCGGACTGCGCGGTGCCCCTGACCTGCGCTACAACCACAGCTCGGTCGCCAGGTGGCTGCGCGGTGAGCAGCCACGGCACCCGGTGCCAGAGATCATCGCTGAGGTCTTCACGATCGAATTGGGTCGGCGGGTATCGGTGCCCGAGCTCGGGATGAAACCCCATCCCTTCTCCAGGAATGTCGGCTTGGAGCTGCCGACGAACCAGGCCGGGATCGCGCGTACCGCCAGCATCTTGTGGAAGGCCGATCTCGACCGGCAACGGGTCCTGGTCGATGCAGAGGTTGACTCATCAGCCTTCGCCGCCACAGCCCTGCGTTGGCTCCTCGGACCGTGGGATCCAGCGCTGGCCCCTGCCAGCGGACGCCGCGTCGGCCCAAGCGATGTGGAAGAAATCCGACAGGTCACTAAAGCATTCCGCATTCTGGATAATCGGCTCGGCGGCGGCCACGTCCGCGGCCCCGTGATCGAGTACCTGCACACCCACGTGGGGCCATTGCTGCGTGATGGCCGCTCGACCGAGGAGATCAGGCGCAGCTTGTTCGCTGCGGCCGCCGACCTGACCAAGCTGGCTGCATGGCTGTACCACGACCTGGACAAGCAGGGGCTGGCCCAGCGGTACCTCATCCAGGCACTCGCGATGGCGAAGTTCGGCGGCGATGACGGCCTCTGCGGTGAAGTTCTCGCCGCGATGAGCCAGCAAGCCCATTACGTCGCCCAGCCAGCGTACGCAGTAGACCTGGCGCGGGCGGCACAGACCGCCGCCCGTCGCGCGGACCTGCCCGTACTGATGACCGAATGCCTGGTCATGGAGGCGCACGGGTACGCCGCGCAACGTGAAGCGCGTGCGTGCACGCACGCGCTGACCCGCGCCGAGGGCGCCTACGAGCACGCAACGAGTTCGGACTTGCCCGATTGGCTGATGTACTTCGATGGCGCCTACTTTGCCGCCAAGATCGCGCATTGCTTTCGTGATCTGGGAAGAGCCTCGGAGACTGAGCAGTACGCACTCCGGTCGTTGGACATGGACCCGGCGTATCGAAGGGGCAAGACCTTCAATGTCGCGGTGCTGGCGATGGCGCTGGCCACCCAGGGCCGCCTCGATGAAGCCTGCGAGCAGGGACGCATGGCGATCGACATGGCGGCGGGCCTCACCTCCGCGCGCGTTTACCGCTACATCCGCGATCTGGCCCGCGCATTCCACCCTTACGAGTCCGAACGGGATGTGCGTGAACTCATGGACTACGCGGAGGAGAGGCTGCCCGCGCTGCGAGCGCGTGGAGAACGGCCATGACCGTCGCAGCGCCGATGATCTCGCCGCGCTGTATCCGCTGGTGGGCCTCGTCCAGCGACATCCAGCGCACGGCTTCGGCTTCATCGACGTGGGGTTCGCCGACAAGGTCGGCGCCACGGGCCAGATACAGGTCTTGCGGGGCGTCAGCAGAACCGATCATGGGCTGGAACGAGAACAGGAACTCCAGGTTCCTCGGCCGCCAGCCGGTCTCTTCTTCCGCCTCTCGTGCGGCCGCGAGGCCCGGTTCCTCGTCGGGCTCGGCGTACCCGCCCGGTACTTCCCAATCCCACTGGTCGACGATGAACCGGTGTCGCCAGATGAGAAGGATGTTCTCGCCGGCCTCGTCGAGGATGGCCGTCATGACGCATCGGGGCACCCGAAAGACGTACTGGTCGAACACCACGCCGTTGGGCAGTTCGATGTTGGCGACCGACACCCGGATGTGGCGGTTCTCGTCCACGACCCGTTCGCTGTGGACGATCCATTTGGTGCGTTCGGTGGGGCTCTCGCGCGTCACCGACCCGACGGTAGCAACCCACCCCGTCCGATCAAGAGGACGGGAGACCGCTGCTACTACTCAAACGTGCGTGCACTCACCTGGGGGTTCGAGCCAGCGTGCGGCGTTGAGATGAGGCAGCACACGAGGCCTACCGGAAAGCCAGTTCACAACGGGGAGTGCCGAGTGAGTGCGCATCTTGTCGATGGCGGAGTGCGGTTACCGGCCCAGCTGCGCGTACCGAGAGGGAGGCGGCGGTGTGAGTACAGGACCGGAAGGCACGCGCCGCGGGTCGCACGTCGGAGACGAAGGCAAGGGCTGCCGAGAGCGGACGTAGTGATGGAACATCCTCTTCTGCCGATGAGCGGGCACTTGCACCGATCCGTCGACCTGGAATCCTGAAGGCGTGGACGAAGACCTCGCGGCCGTGCTGGCGCGCCTCGACCAAGTTTTCGCGCCGTATCCCCGTCGAGCGGTGCTTGACGGCTGCCCACATTGCCGTCCTGCGACGCCGGTCGACGAGGACGACCTTTTCCCGTTGACTCTCCGCCTGAGCGGCACGGTGGGCGGCCGCGAGGATGTGAAGAGCCTGCTCCCTCTGCTGTTCGAGCGCATGGTGACGTCCGGTGAGCTCGACGGGAGCATCGTCCTGTCCACTCTGACCAAAGAACAATGGCGCCACTGGCCTTCGGCCGAGCAGCAAGCGATCGACGACTATCTCGATGCGGTCTGGCGATCCCTGCTGAGGCAGTTCCCCTCAAGGATCGGTGCGTTCTTTGACGCCGCCGCGTTCCTTCAGGCCGCTGCAACGACCGGCGACAGCATCGGAAGATACCTCGCCGTCTGGGACACCATCCCCGATCCGGCCGCAGATCGCCACCTTGCCCAGCTGGTGAACGAACACGATTTCGCTGATGCCCGTCGCAGGGGCTTGACCGCCTGGCTGTGCCGCGAGGTGACAATCGACCGGCTGATCAGCGCCTTCGAGCGTGACCACGACGCAGCGTGGGCGGACGACCTCGCCATGTCCTACGACCTCCTGTCCTGGCAACCTCGCGCATGACGACCGATCGCCCTCGGCTGGCTCCCGCTCATGCCGCAGGCCGCCTCCGGCACCTGAACCAGGGTCCCAGACAGAAACGCGCTGGTCTGCCGATGACCGGAGGGCCCGCGGGGACCCGAACTGGGATCCACCGTGGTACCCGAGACAGAGCTTGCGAGTGTTCTGCACTGCCTCTGCAATGCAGAACACTCGATGGTGGGCGGATTAGTGGTGGGTGAACCACCAGAACAGCAGACCAATGAGACCGGTCCCGGTGGCCTGAGCGGCGCCACGGACGAGGGCGAAGCCGATAGTGCGGCGGAGTCGGCGGGTGGTGGAACGATGCCGCCGAGATGGATCAGTGGTGCGGGGCGTCGGGGCGTTGGTGTGTGTCATGTCCGCAATGACATAGAGGTTGGCGATCTCGCGGAAGATATACCGGACGACTCCGGATTTGCGAGGTTACGCTGCTGGTGAGTGGCGATCCCGTTCGGTCCGTCCCGGATCGGGATGGTGGTTTGGGGCGAGGAGGCGGAACCGTGGTTGTGGTGTTTCGTCCACAGGGGTCGACATCCCATGTGTTAGCGGAGCTCGCGCGGCTCTGGGATCAGGCTTGCGCTCGCCGACCTGGCCGTGTGACCCAGAAGAAGCTCGCGTCGGCCTCGGGTGTGCCGTATTCGACGGTGAACGGGTGGGCGACAGGCGCAGCCACACCCCGCGACGTGGATCAGCTCGTAGCGGTCGGCGTTGTCTTGGCGGATTGGGCGGGGGAACGCGCTCTATCGGTGCGCGAATGGGATCGGCTGATGGCCGCGGACCGGATTCGGCCTGTCGCGACACGACCTCCCTCTGAGGCACGCGGGCAACCGCCGGCGGCGCAGATTCGGGTCGGCGTGATTCCGAGGTCGGCGGACTGCTTCCAAGATCGCGCGGTCGCCGATCGCGTGCGAGCGACGATTGATGAGGGCGGGTGGGTGGTGCAGACCCAGACCACCGCACATTCATCCACTAGGAAGTCACCGAGTCTGGTGATGGTTGGGATGGGTGGGGTCGGCAAGACCCAGTTGGCGGCCGCCTACGCGCGCTATGCCTGGGAGCAGGGGGTTGAGCTCCTGGTGTGGGTGAACGCCGCCACCCGTGACAGCGTCGTCTCGGCCTACAGTGATGCGGCGGTGCGGCTGAGCTTGCCGTTGGCAGACCGGGACGATACTGAACGGTCCGCGCGCGAGTTTGTGACGTGGGCGGAGATCACCCAGCAACGCTGGCTAGTGGTTCTGGACGATGTACAAGCCCAAGGGGATCTGCGGGGACTATGGCCTCCGGTGTCGGCTACTGGAATGACGGTGGTGACGACCCGACGCCGTGATCTAGCCCCACCCAGATCGACCACGATCAAAGTCGGGCTGTTCTCCTCTGAAGAGGCCGATGCCTACCTGCGCAGCCGACTGATTGAGCTAGCCACCGACCACCAGGAGCGGATGGCGCTTATAGAAGATCTCGACCATCTGCCGCTGGCTCTGGCCCAGGCCGCTGCCTACATGCTGCAGCAGGATATGGACTGCGGCCGCTACTGTGCGCTGTTGGCCCAACGGCTCCTCGCTGATGCTGTCCCTGCCCCCGAGGATCTCTTCGATGATCACCAAAAGATCGTCTCGGCGGTGTGGGAGATATCCATCGACCGGGCCGATCAAGCCCGGCCCGCTGGCCTCGCTCGGCAACTAATCCGATTGGCCAGTGTGCTGGACCCCCACGGCATCCCGGCTGCGGTACTCACCAGCCAAGTCGCCCGCGACTGCATCGAGCCCCTTCTCCCTAAGGCCAACGGCATCACCGGTGAAGCCATCGACCAAGCGCTGCGGCTGCTGCACCGCTACAGCCTCATCGAATACGACCGCACCGCCACCGATCGAGAGGTCCGCATCCACCAGCTGGTCCAGCGCGCCACCCGTGAAAACCTTCCCGTCCAGCCCAGCTCTGCCCCGTCCTGGGCGGCTGTGTTCGCCGCCCTCGCCGCCACCGCTCTGCTGACGGTGTGGCCCGAGGTGGAAGACGACCAGTTCGGCCACATCTTGCGCTCTAACACCATCGCCCTGCAGAAAATTGCCGGCGCCGACCTGTGGACTGTCGAGGCCGTTGAGGCCAGGGTCTACACCGTGCTCCTTCGCGCTGCGGAGAGCCTCGGTGAGACCGGGCAGGTGACCGCCGCCGTGACCGCCTACAGCGATCTGTGCGACGCCTGTCTCCGCTACCTCGGCCCCGCCCACTTTGACACACTGGCCGTCCGCCGCGCCTTGGCGTACTGGCGGGACCAGGCTGGGGATGTCGTAGGCGCGGCTGCCGCCTTCGAAGCTGTACTGGCCGACCTGGTACGTGTGGTGGGGCCCGACCATCCCGCCACCTTGCAGGTGCGCAATAACCTGGCAGTTGTGCAAGGCAAGGCCGGGGATGCTATGGGCGCGTTCGAGGCGCTCGCCGAACTGGCGGTAGATCAGGCACGGGTGCTCGGCGTTGAGCATCCCCTAACCCTCTCTACGTTCCAAAACCTGGCGAGCTGGAGTATCGAAGCCGCGGATGCTGCAACTGCGGATGCTACAACTGTAGCTGAGGCCGCTGCAGCACCAATCGCTGCCGGTGCGTTCGAGACTTTGCTCGAAATGCAGCGGAGAGCACTGGGTCCCGACCACCCCAGTAGCTTCCCCACGCGCAGCAACCAGGCGATTTGGCGAGGTAAGGCCGGGGATGCTGCGGGCGCGGCTGGTGCGCTTGCGGAATTGCTGGACGACCAGATACGTGTGCTAGGCCCCGACCACCCCGATACGTGGACCACACGAAACAACCTGGCGACCATGCGTGGTAGAGCCGGGGATGCTGCGGGCGCGGCTGACGCGCTTGTGGAATTGCTGGACGACATGCGGCGAAGACTGGGCCCGAACCACCCCATCACTTTGACCATTAGCCACAATTTGACGTACTGGCAGATGCGGGCAGCCAGCGAAGGCTAAACCGTATGCCTGCTGGCCGACGACGCCCGCCCTGGACCTTACTTCAGGCGGGGACGTCCGCACATGCCGCAGATCGGACGCTCAGGGCGGTCTGCGGTCGCCTCTGGACCTATTGAGTTGAGAGTGTCATCTCCGGACTGCCGGCCGCCGAACCTTTCGCTCGATCCGCCCCCTGGCATTGCTGGACGAGGCCTTCCGGGACGCCCCTTGCCTGGTTGGGCGAACCGATCGCCGGATGCTATTGAAGCCGACGCCGGAATCGGCGTCAGTAGCGGTTGTTCCCGCGTGGCGTGGTCACGATGGTTCGGGCGCGTTCGGGAGAGACCAGGTCGCGCAGCATCGGGTCGGTGAGCAGTACAACCGGCGCGATGCGGCACAGGGAGTCGGAGTGCCAGCCGGGTAGCGCGGCCGCAAGGACGCTCCAGGCATGGTCGGTGGCTCCGGCTTGGGCGAGCGTCCGGGCCCGTTGCAGCGCCTCCTGGAACTCGGACGGTTCTGGTAGCTGTGGTGGCACGAATGTGTCGATCCGCTCGACCTCTTCCTCGGTCAGGATCCCGGCGAAGAGTTGACGGTGTGGGGCAACCGACGATCCGGCCCGGGCCGAGCGGTACAGGAACAGCGGCACCGCCTCGGCGCGCACCTGTTCCAGACCGATCTCCTCGACCACGTGAGGGTGGCCGAGGATGCCGTTGCGGATCTCGTGGTGCGCATGGGCCGGATCAAGGAACGCATTCAAGATGACGGCGAGATAGGCGCCGGCACCCGAGCCCTTGACGGCGGCGTGCGCGAAAGCCTCCGCGGCGGCGCGGACCTCGCCCCGCAGGGCCCGTTCACGGCCCTGGGCCACCAACTCGTCGGCACCGCCGGGGTGAACCGGACGGCCATCGCGCCCACTGAGGCCTTCGAAAGACGCGCGTTCGGCATCCACCAGCGCGGCGAACGAGTCGTATCGGTCCCCAAGACCGGGATACCAGCTGGCCCAGACGTAGGCCGCCCATTCGCCGGCCGCCGACACATCACCGGGGTCGAGCAACCAGTACTGGGCGTCGCCGTCACCGGACACCAGCAACGCACGGTCGACGAGCGCGGTCTCCTCAGGCGTGGCGTTCTCCCGGAGGATCTCCCACAAACCGGCATCGGCATCACGGAGCCAGCCGACCTCGCCGCTGGTGCGCATCGTCCACATGAACGGGCCGATGTTGAGCCACCCATCAGACGCTGCGAGGAACGACCGATAGCTCTGCGGCAGCCGAACGCCCAGACGCTGCTCGAGCACAGCGAGTCGACCCTCGCCGGCGCCGTCGAAGCCCAGCCAGCCGGCGGACCGTTGCAGGTCGCTGACCTCGTGCAGTTCGTCCTCGGGGGCGACCCGCAGCACCTCGGCGCTGTACTCGGCGAGGTACCGGCGCCACTGCTCGACAGTACGTGCGCCATCAGTAGATACCATGCCGTATCCGCTCCCCGTAGAGGGCCGAGGGGCGAGGCCCCTCGATCCGAGGCCCTACACCACCATTCGGGCATCAGTTGTATCCCCGACAGCTTCGGGCATGGCCAGAAACCAAACAAACCGGACGCCTGCGGCCACGTCCTCTCATGCCGCAATTCGCGTGGCCTGGGTGGAAGATTAGTCGTCGAACTCGAAGCCGCTGGCCTTCACCGAACCCAGCCCGGCTGCCCGTCGGTAGATATGGCCGAGATCGTCGGTATGGCGGTGAGACGATCGTCCGCTTCGGCCGTCCGGCGAGGCGTGGTGGTCGATCCGCTCCCGGCCTTCCTCGGCACTGCGTCATGGTTGTCGTGGCCAGCTCCGGCGCCTGATGGGTCGAACTTGGTTCGTACGCCCGAGCAATCCGGCTTCTGGACGCAACGACATGGCACAATTCGCCAATTCCGAAGAACACTCTGATTTCGCGGCACAGATTAGGGGGCCCGTCGACCTCAGAGGTCTTAACGCTTAGAGGATTTTCTAGTGGGCGAGATCGTGGTGGGGCTAGGTGTGGCCGGCTGGTGTAGATCTCCCATGCCCTTAGCAATGAGAGCTGGGAATTCGGCCGCAGCCAGGAGGGGCTGGTCTTGATCGTTGACGGCTTTTCGATAGATCATCAAATTTGCTTCATTGAGATGGCCTTGAGATTCTGAAGGTAGGGCTCGGATTGTTTCGCCGAGTGTGGTTATCGTGTGGCGGCCTCTGATTTCTGCGGCCTCATAGGCCTTGGATAGCTGGTGTGCTGATGCTGGGACGCGTGGCGTGTGAGTTGGGTGTTTACGCTGCTTGCGAAGGATGCCCAGTACCGCCGCGTCGTTGATCGCGGCGCGGTGGTTGGCTGCGAGGGTGTTGCAGGCCTCAATGGTTTTCATGGTGACGGTTGCGATGCGGGCTGCCTGGGTGAGGTCTGGGGCTAGTTCTTCGGGTGATTTCGTTCGGTAGGAGGCGCGGGGGCTTGGTGTCCAGGCTGGGTCGGAGTGGATCAGGCGGCCGAGGCGGATGATGAGGTCGCTTGCGTCAGTTGCTGGGCCGTTGGCGGGGTGACCGTGGTGTTTTGTTTGTTCGTCCCAGCGGTGGACAATTTCTTTCCATTTCTTGCCTGTCTGTTTTGTGGCTGTGGCGGCTTTTTGAAGAGCTGACCGGTGGCCGGGTTCGTCTATCTCCTTCATGCGGTAGATGAGTTGTTGGATGGTTTTGACGTTGAGGTCGCAGGTGATGGCTGCGGCTCTGGCGAGATAGCGCCAGGTGGTGACGGACGCGATGGAGGTGGGGTTGGTGAGACGGTGAATGCTCGCGTCGATTCCGGCCAGTGCCTGAGTTTCACCTTCGCTGATCACGAGTGGGATGCGGGCCGGCGTGTGGTGGAGGCGGATGGCGGTGATGGGCGGTTGTGCCTGGTTCTCGCTGTGGATGCGGGCGACGACTGCGGCTTTGAGGAGGAGTGGGCTGGCTTGGTCGGCGGGTGGGGTGGTGCGGCTTGAGAGGTTAGCGATGGTGGCGGTGTGGGTGCTGAGCTGGCGCAGGAGGGAACGGGCGGTGTCGGGGGCTGCGATCACGACGGCGTTGGCTGACGTCGTCTGGTCGGGACCGGTGGGGAAGTGGGTGGATAGCAGGTCCAGGCCGCAGCCGAGGGCGATGGATGCGGCGCGGAGGTTCTGGGCCAGGCGGGATCGTGGGGTTTCTGTGTCGGCGGGTGGGCCGAGGAGGTGTTCGGCTTGCTTGATGAGGGTGCTGGCGCGGGCGGCGGCGTCCCGCACGCCGGTGGTCTGTGGGTGCGGGGCGCCGAAGCCGTTGGCGATCTGGTCGTGGTAGCGGCCGAGGACGTGGGCGAGGCGGGCGAGTTCGGGTCGCGTGGTGCGGCTGCGGAGGTCGCGGGTAAGGCGTTTGGTGTGGAGCTGGTGTTGCAGGTCGGTGAGGTGTTCGGTGGCGAGTGCGTTCATCTCCCCGAAGGTGACCACGGCGGCTACCGCAGGGATTCCTGGAGTCGGCCGGCGTGCAGGGCGGCTTGGAGGCAGGCCATTTTGTCGTCGGGGTCGCTGGCCAGTTCGGCGGCCCGGACGAGGCTTTGGGAGATTTTGCGGGCGAGTTCGAAGAGAACGTCGGCGGTGGCGTTGACGGCGGTGTAGTCGGTCGGGGTTGCGGCGTGGAGGGACGGCGCCTGGCGGAGGGCCTGGTGGGCTTGGGTGGCTTCGCCTTCGGCCATGCCCCAGGCGATGAATCCGTCGGGTTCCTGGGTGGCGTAGGAGGTGATGACTCGCTCGGCGTGGGCTAGGTCGTTGAGGGCGTTGTTGAGGATCTCGGTGAACCAGTTGCGCCGGACGTCATCGTGTTCGCGTTCGTGGGTCATCAGGGCGTCCTTTGGTAGGGCGTCTGCGTGGTGGGGCTGGTGCTGCCCGCGGGGCGCGGGCTGATTCGGGCATGGGGGCGATGAGGCGTGCTGTTCTTTTGCATATGAGTCCTTGGTGGTCAGGCCCTCGGAGTTGAGTTCTTGGCGGTGGAGGGCGACTGGCTTCGGTGGCCGGTGTCCGCTGTTGCGGAGGGGATGGCGTTGCCGGCGTCGGTGGACACGTCGGCGGAGGCGGCCTTGGGTGTTTGTGGTCGGCTCGTGTGGCCGGGTGTCGCGCGGGGCTTGGTGGCGAGTGCGTCGTGGAGTTGGGTTGTCGAGATGCCGCTCCACGAGCTCAGTGCGTCCAGGAGCCTATGGCCGTCCTGTTCGAGCGTTTGGCGGGTCGGCTCGGCTGTGGACAAGAGCCGGGCCGTGATGCTGATGTAGGTCTGTTCGGCCTGGTTGGCGTGGGTCACAGTGCCCAGGCTTGTTTTCGTTGGTGGGAACGGTGGGGCTGGGGCGAGGTGGGGAGCCGATTCGGCGTAGACGAAGGGGACGCCCGGAACCTCGACGAGAAAGTCCGGCTGGGCGTTGGGGGCATGGTTCCAGCCGATGATGGTGCCGCAGCGTCCGGATTGTCGGGTCAGCCGTACCTGGTCGCCGACTTCGTAGATGGTCTGGTCGGCGGCTTCTTCGGCGTTGATCGAGTGGCCGGTGCTGACTGCGCTGGCGAAGCTGATGTCGTGCTCGTTGGCGTAGTGCTCCAAGTCGCAGACCAGCGCCGTCAGGAGCGCTTCGGTGTAGAGCGGGTCGTGTTGCAGTAGGGAGGGTTCGCCGGGGAAGGCGGACTGTTCGTAGGCCTGAAGGGCCCGGGTGGCGCGGGCGATCTGATGGGCGTTGCCGTGTATCACGGGCGCCTACCTGAGAGCCGCGTGGACGTGGCCGGCGTGGTGGGCGGCTGCCAGGCAGGCCACTCGGTCGGCCGGGGCGGTGGTCTTGGACGCGGCTGTGAGGATCGCTTCGGCGACGACCATGACGAATGCGGCGATGGCCTCGGCGACCAGCTGGACGTCGGTGTCGGTCATGGAGCGTTCGGGCCAGCCGAGGGTGGGTGCTTCGGACAGGGCCCACCAGGCGTCGGTGGCCTCGGCGTGTGCCGTTTGGTGGGCGTCATGGGGCGCGGTCTGGGCGAGGACGGTCGTGGCGCGCTCGATGAGGTCAAGGCCGACGAATGCGGATGTGAGGAGTGCGGGGACGGTGTCGGCGGCCTTGATCTGGCGGGTGGCGTGATCGAAGAAGTGCTTCAGCGGGACCTCCGTGGCGTCGACGCTCAGCCCTGATAGGCGATGCGAGCGTGGTACATCAACTAAAGATGCTGAATCCGAGTGTGGTTGATCGCTAGACGGTGATCAACTGTGGTTGCCGTGTGTCGGAGTGAGTTTCTGCAGTTGAGAGGCGGTGAGCGCTCACCGGCTGCGGCGGGGCCGCTGAGGCGTGGCGTCGGTTGGGCGAGGTGTCGACGCGGTCTGCGGGTTGTAGAGGCCTTGAGGGAGCGGTGTCGGGAAGGCTTGTGCGGCGAGTTGGCCGGGGCTGAGCGGCGTGTCCGGAGTTGTCGGCGGTTGCTGTCTGTCGGGTGCGAGACGTGTCGCGACCTTGGCGAGGAGTAGGTCGGTGACGTTGTGCCGTTCCATGCCGTTCCAGGCCATGAGGGCGTTCAGTAGGGCCTGTTGATCGTTGAGGTCGTCTTTGTGGGTTTGGATGCCTTGGCTTTCGGTGCTGCCGATGCGGGCCATGGTCTCGACCAGGATCTCCTCCGCCCGTAGCGGGTCGTCGATGACGCCTTCGGCGATGGTGGTGGCGGGAAAGGGCGGGGCCGGCTCCAGGTCCGCCGCGATGGTCTTGCGGTTGTTCGTCTCGCCGAGGAAGCCCACGTAGTACTCGGTGGGACCGTAATCGGGGACGAGGATCCCGGTGATGGTGCCCCGGGTCGGCTGGCCGAGAAGGATCGCTTCATCGGCCGCCGGGCCTTCCAGTTGGACGGTCGAACCGATGGGGAAGACGCTGGGATTGTCCTGCTCGCTGAGGTAGTAGCCCTGGGCTTGGGCGAGGATGTCGTTGAATTCCAGGTCGCGGTGTTCGGCGTAGTGCATCAGGTCGATCAGCAGGTCGCCGAGCAGTTCGCGGGCGTGGTCGTCGTTGGTCCGGTGGTCGAGGTGCTCGGTCTGCTCGAAGAGGGCTTGGAAGGAGTCCAGTGCTGCGGCTCCGAACTCGGCGAACTCTTCGGCGCCGGCTTCGGCCATACAACCTCCATACGGTTCTTTCGGGTGCGTGACGTGTGGGAGCCGATGAGTTTCAGGGGCGGTGCCTGCGTGACCTCGGCGGGCCGTCCGGTTTGGGGCTGGTGGGTGCTTGGTCTCCGGATGGGGCGGGGTGTGGGCGCTGCGGGAACTCGGTGGCGGCTTGCCGGGCCGCTGCAGCGGATCCGGGGCGGCGTCGTGTCGCCGGTTTCTGGGCAGCGGCGAGGATGTCGTCGTGGAGATGACGCATGATCGCGTCGGGACGGCCACCGGACCAGGTCCCCAGCCTCATGGTCAGCTGAGCGAGGTCGGTGAGCGCCTCCTCGTCGGCGACCAGGCCGTTGTCGGCGGCGCGCTTGAGCCGGACGGCGATGTTGATGATCGTCGATTCGGCGTCCCGGGCGTCGGAGACCACCCCGGCGGTGCGGGTGGGGAGTGGCAGCAGTGAATCAGCTGGCTCCAGTTCCGATGCGGTGACGTGCAGGTTTTGGTTGATGCCCGGGACCCGCACCGTGCAGGAGGCTTCGCGATCGGGTGAGGTGGCGAGCGCGGTGATGAAGCCGCGCCACAGCGGATACCGCGGCTTTGCTCCAGTGGCGGTGCGGTCTTGGCGGAACTGGACCTCGGCGCCGAGCCGGAAGCTGTAGCTCGGTTCGTGGTCGTGGCCGCCGCGGTCGAGTCGTTGCTGGTGCAGCTCGGTGAAGGTGTCGTGGACGTCGAGGTCGTGACGGTCGGCGTAGCGGGCCAGTTGTTCGATGAGCGACCCGATCAGCGGCTGGGCCAGGATCGGGTCGGCCCGGTGGCTGGGGACGTCGTCGGGCAGGAGTTGGTGCTGGTAGGCGTCGAGTGCGGCGGCGACGGCCTCATCATGGTCGGGCATGCAGTACCTCCGAAGGGCTCGGCGGGTGATTGGTGGGATCACATCCGGCGGGGACGAGGGCTTGGGCTCGAAGGATCTGAACGGCCGGATGTCGAATGGCCGGAGGGCGACACGTCGCGCTGCTCGCCGGCCAGGCCGGCGGCGATGTCGTTCGGGAACGCGGTTGCGGCACGCCGGGCTGCCGTAGACCGGTCGTCGGGCATCGGACGGCTTTTCCTGGCCTGGTGGCGGAGATGGAGCAGTACCCGCCCGAACGTTGTGCCGGACCAGGTGGCCAGCGCGGTGGACAGCTCGATCAGGTCCGCCACCAGGTGCGGGTCAGAGTCGGATCGGGCACGCTCGTCCGGCAGGTTGCCGAGGATGTCGATGAGGGTTTCTTCGGCCTCTAGTGCAGAGAAGACGGCACCGCAGGTGCGGGTCAGCAAGGGCACCATCCGGGTCGCCGGCTCCAGCGCGGACGTGACGGTGTGCTGAAGGTCGACGATCCCGGGGATGCGCAGCACGCATTCGGCGTCCTGGCTAGGACCGGAGGACTTCAGTTCGGTGATGAAGCCCCGGTGGTCGTCGGCGGCGGCGTCACGGAATTGGACCTCGGTGTTGAGGCGGAAACCGAAGCGGGGGTTGATGAGGGCGCCGCCGCGGTCGATGCGTGCTTGGACGAGGGCGTCCAGCAGGTCGACTACGTCCAGGTGGTGGCCTTCGCCGTAGTTGATGAGGTCGATGACGAGGGAATGCAGCAGCCCTTCAGCCTCGGCGCGGTCGTGGCGGTGGCCGTTGGCCAGGTCGCCGAACAGGTGCTGTTCATAGGCGTCCAATGCCAGCGCGGCGGCTTCCATGCGGTCGGTCATGCGCGGCTCCCGTCGGCGGCTCGACCCTTGTGGAGCGGCGTCATGCGTCGACCAGGGCCGGATCGTCGGGGTCGAAGCCGAGCCACCCGGCAGGGGCGGGGTCGGTGCGGGCTTCGTGCGGGGACAGGTGTTCGTCTTCGCTGCATTGGTAGAAGGGGCCGCGCGGTCCGAGCAGGACGGGGAGCTGGTGGTCGAGGTGGTCGCGGTACCACAGCGCCATGCCGGTGGCGCCCTGCAGCCGCATCGCCTCCCAGGAGAACCACAGGGCGGTGAGGCGGGAGATCGCCTCGCCGTGGCGCCACCATTGGGCGCACCAGCGGAACTCGCCGCCGAGCGTGCGCCGGTACATGGGGACGAAGTGCCCGGTCACCCAGGTGGTGACATCCGGGTACAGCGACTCGGGACAGCTGCTGTGGGTCGTGGACGTGTCGAGGTTGCGCATTGAGCCTCCAAAGCTCTGGATTCGTGCATGTGAAGGCCCCTTTCTCGTGGACGCGGGTTACGGCGTGGACGGGTCGTTCGGGCGGTTGTAGTGACGGCGAGCGGCGTCGGCGATGGCGCTGTCGGCGGTCTTGATGGCCTGTTTGATGGGGCCGGCGTGCGGCCCCGAGTACCAGGGGCGCAGCCGGATGAGCGCTGGTTTGGTGCCGGTGGCGAGCAGCAGGGCGGTGCCGGTGGGCAGGGCGCGGATGTCGGCGGCTTCGAGGATTTCCTGGCGGCGCAGGGAGATCTGTTCGCTGGCGCGTCCGTCGTTGTAGGTGATGGAACGGACGGGGACGTCGTGCTGGCCGATGAGGGTGGCCAGGTCGCGGACCAGGCGGGGTGAGTCGATGCCGGCGCCGATGAGTTTGCGGGTCGCCGCGCCCCAGAGCGCGGCCATGCCGGGCTCGCCCCAGACGGTGACGCCCTGTTCGTAGCTTTGCAGGATGGTGACGGGGATGATGCCGCGTGAGCCGAGGTGGGAGTACAGCTGCGGCAGGTCGGCGATGCGGCAGATGTTGGCGGCCTCGTCCAGCGCGACGATCAGGGGCGGGTCGAGGCGTCCGCCGGCTTGTTCGGCGCGGCGTTCGGCGGCGCGCATGGTGGTGTCGGTGAGCGCGGCGATCAGCGGGGCGGCGGCCGACAGCGACTTCGACAGCAGGTAGAGGGTGTCGACCGAGGCGGCGAACGTGTCCGGGTCGAAGACGGGTAGGTCGCGGCCGGGGGTGACCCAGGCGAGGATCTCCTGGTCGCGGAGGGCCTTGGCGGCGGTGCGGGCCGTCTGGTAGATCCCGTCGCGGGTTTCGACGGCGCCGTTCTGCGTGCCCTTGAGGGAGGAGGCCATGAGGTGGAAACCGGCCTGTTGGAGCAGTTCGATCGGGGTTGGGACGGCGGGCTCGTCCAGCCACCGGGCCACATGATGCAGCGAGCGACCGGAGGTCGCGGCGGCCAGGAACAACGCGCACAGCAAGTCCTGGGCGGCAGGCCCCCACAGGTCCTTCTTCTGGCCGTCGTCGACGGTGAGGACGAAGTGTCCGGCCAAGCGGTGCGCGTCCTCGACGGTGGACAGCCCGGCGAGCGGATTCCACCACCAGGATTGCGGCTGGTAGGTGATGTGCTGGGGGTCGAACAACCAGATCGTCCCGCCGGTCCGTTCGGCGCGGACCGCGGCGATCGCCGACCACAGGTCCGCCTTGTTGCTGGTGGCGATGACCGGCCCCGGCGCCGATAGTACGTGCGGGATCGACTGGGTGGTCGTCTTGCCCGAACGTGGCGCCATGAACGCAACGACTGTGTCCTCGAACGAGGCGAACAGCGTCGGGCCGCTACGGTCACCTGGCAGCAGGGCGTCTCCCAGGACGAGTCCGATGTCGTCGCGCTTCAGATCCTGGGCGGCGCCTTTGGCGAGCGAGCGCCGCAGCGCGATCGCCTTCTCCGCGGTCGCGTCGTGTTGGAGCGCGGTCAGGCCGGGGTTGTCGGCGAGTGCGGCGACGGGATCCCCAGGCTGTGGAAAACGTTCCGCGACCCGCAACCAGGCCGCGCAGACCCCATACACCAGCGCGGTGATCAACAACACGAGGATCAGCAGGACCAGCGGTGTCGGCGTTCCCGGCCAGGCCACATCGGTTTCTCCCTGGACGAGGGCGACGGCGAATTCGGACCCGAACGGCATGACCGTCCCGCCTGTGGCAATGGCGCAGAGCTTCGCGGCGGCCCACACCAGCCACAACCCGACGATGGGCGTCCAGCACGCGGCAAGCACCAGCCACCCGGCACCCGCGTTGGAATGCCAGAGCGAAGCTTTCGGTCCCAGTGCCCGCGTCATGCAGTTGCCCTGATCGCCTGATCGGTGTCGTACAAGTCGACCTCGGCGCCGACGAGGGAGAGTTCCACCGGGATGCCGAGGCGTTCGCCGGTCTTGATGAGGTACTTGCCGCGTCCGGGGTGGCGGGCGCCCGGCTGCCAGGAATCGGGCGCTGACCATGAGGTGACGAGTTGCTGCTCGGGTCCGGTGAGCGGGGTGATCTCGTGGACGCGGGCCAGTTCGCGGGGTGGGAGTCCGGCCAGGACGGTGATGGCCGAGCGGTCGGCGAAGCCTTTGGCTTTGGCGCGGTCTTCCTCGGTGGCCAGGGCGTCGAGGTCGGCGAGCGAGTGGGTGATCATGATGGACGCCATGCCTTTGGCGCGGTTAAGGCGGGTGAGGGCGTCGGCGTGTTCGACCAGGCCGGGGGCGCCGCGCAGGGCGCGCCAGAGTTCGTCCATGACGCCGAGGTAGGAGCGGCGTGGCCCGGCGCCCAGGTCGGTGAGGGTGGTGGCGGCGTCGACCATGCCGAAGGCGTAAGCCCAGGTGCACAGCATCGCGGCGGTCAGGAGCTTGTCGCCGGCGGCGCGGACGCGGGAGATGTCGACGCTGATGGCGGGCGCGTCCAGGTTGAGGGGGCGGGTGGTGGCCGAGTCGAAGACACCGGCCAGGGACCCGGAGATGAGCAGGTCGAGGGTGAAGACCAAGTCGCGGGTCTGCGCGCGGTAGGCGTCGCCGGAGTCGGTGCGGGTGGCTGAGCGCAACTCCTCCGGCCCCTGCTCCAGTACGCGCAGGACGTCGACGACGGTGGGTTCGGTGGCGAGGCGGTCGTCGAGCAGGTCGATGGCGCGGCAGAGGACGACTTCCTCGGCGTTGGTGATGCGGGCTTCGCGGACCAAGGTCGCCAGTGCCAGCAGCAGCGAGAGGCGCCGTGACCGCACTTCCCACCGCAGCGTCTCGGCGTCGGCCCCGGTGATGTGTCGCCGTGCTTCATCCAGGGGGCCGGCGTCAAGGGGGTTGATGCGATCGAAGCCGCGTCCGACGCGGATGACCTGGCCGCCCAGGTACTCCACGAGCATCGTGTAGTCGGGTTTGGTGTCGCCGAGGATGATCGGTGTGGTGCCGGTGGCGACGGCGCCGGTGACCAGGCGTTTGACGAGGGTGGATTTGCCGGTGCCGGGTTGTCCGAGGACGAACATGCCGGGGTTGGTGACCAGCCCTTCGCGCAGCCAGGCGAGCGGGTCGAGGCAGACGACCTCTCCCCAGAGCTGGTGGCGTCCGACCGGGGTGCCGGCGGTGGGTGTGCCGGAGCCGGCGGTGAAGGGGTACAGGCCGCAGACCTGGCTGGTGGTGGCCTGGTACTCGGGTGCGGGTTCGATGTGCGCGGCGCGTCCGGCTCCGGGGCCGCGCCAGCCCCACGGCGGCGCGAGCGGTTCGGACATGGCTTGTGTTTCGGCGTTCGGCAAGCGCTGATTCCTCCGGCGGTTCAGTGGATGAGGCGGCGGGACAGTTCGGGTGGGCAGACGCCGCAGGGCAGGGTGGTGGCGAACCCGGCGGCTTGGCTGCCCCACAGGCGGCGCAGCCGGATCTTGGCCGAGTCCGCGGCCGTCTCGACGTGCGCGACGGCGCGGCGGAGCTGGCCCGGGTCGGTGACGGTGACGGACGCGTACAGGGAGACCAGGCAGACCCCGGCGCCCATGGCTTCCTCGGCGGCGGCCTGGCGGGCGCGGGCCGAATCCCAGCTGTCGCGGGCGGTTTCGTCGCGTCCGGTGCGGCGGCGGAATTGGGTGCGGAACGCCGCCGCGTTCACCTCCTGCTGCAGTACCCGGCTGGCCGCCGCGGCCGGAAGCGCCCGGTACTGCAGCGTGATGCGCTTGGGGAACGGCCCCGGCGCGACGAGCCGGGCCAGGACGTCGGAGCGGACATTCTGGCGAGGTGGTTCGTGCCACGCCCAGCTCACCGACTGCGCGCCGTCGTGCTCGTAATGGCCGGTGTGTTCGGTCGCGGCGACCGGTCCCGCGTCGCCCCAGGCCAGGAGCTCTTCCGAACTCGGACGGGAGAGCAGCCGGTTGACTTCGCCGCGCGCGTGCGGGTCGAACGCGGTCCGTACCGTGCCGGCGATCTCGGCGGCGCTGGCCCGCCCGAGCACGCTGACACCGCAGCCACCGAGCCGGGACGCCAGTCCGTCCAGTGTCCGGCCCAGTTCGGCGACCGCTTCGAACAGGTCTTTCGGGCGGGCCGAAGACGTTTTGGGATCGAAGGTGATCGAGACGCGGGTGTCGACGTCGGCCGCGGCGGCCGGGGCGGTGCGGACGAGTTCGCTCATGATGGTGCGCGCGGGGGCGGGTGCGGTCGCGTCGATGGCGCGGTCGACGGTGTCGGCGAGCGTGGACCCGGGTTCGGGTGCGGTGTCGACGGTGACCGTCACCCATCGGATGGCGGGCATGTGCCCGACGGAGGCGAGCCAGCCTCCCCAGCAGGCGACCCAGGTGTCGGCGTCGCTGCGGTCGGCCAGCCACGTCGAGGTCGGGACGACCCGCAGGGTGGCGGTCAGCAGCCCGGTGCGGCGGTCCCACACGATCCCGTACCGGCCGCCGTACCCGTCTTCGGCGCTGAGCAGCGTCAACGGGGCCAGCACACCCGGGAGCTGGAACGCGCGTGGATGGTCGATGACGATTCCGGCCCTGTACCGGTTGTGGCCGCGCCAGGTGGCCCACCGCCAGCGGGCTCGCGCCAGCACCAGCCGCGCCAGCGGTACACCCCCGATTCGGATGAGTCCTAGCCCGCCGCCGAGCAGGGTCGGTGCAAGCAGGTAGATCAGCAGGTGCGGGGCGGTGGCCGCAACGAGAACCAGCAGGATCGCGGCGCTGAGGGCGATGAAGGTGGAGGTGGTGTCCATGCCGAGTAGGCCGATGCCGTGCCGGCGCCGCCAGCCGCCGTAGGTGCGGATGTCACTTCCCACTGCCGTGACCCCCTTCACCGACCGCGCCGCTCGGACCGCCGGCACTGCCGGTGGCGGCCCAGCGGATCACGTCTTCGCCGCGCTGTCGTTGCTCCTCCGCCGTCCGGATGGTGGTGGGGCCGACCGGCTCACCGTGGCCGCCGTCGGGCGTCGCCCACCCGTGCCCGCCGCCTTGCGGACGCTGTTCCATACCGGACGGGTCGGTGGCCGGCCGGCCCGGCTGGCCACTTCCCGACGGGGCGCTCGGGTCGGATACCTGGTCACCAGGCGCGTCGGCCGGTGACTGCCCGTCGGGTACCTGCCCGGACGGCGTGGATGCCGGGCCTGGTTGGTCGTCGCCGGGCGCGGGGCCGCCTTGATCGCCGAGTTGCTGGTGGATGTAGTCGGCGTGCTCGCCCGCCGAACCGGGACGTCCGCCCCCGGTGCCGCCCATCGCGCCGTAGGCGCGCAGCGCACCGATCGCGGTCGCGCTGCCCATCAGCGCGCCGAGGACTCCGCCGCCGCTGCTGGACTCGGTTCCCCCGGTCGTCCAGGTGAAGAACTTCAGCAGGACGGGGAAGGCGATCAGGCTGATCAGCATCATCGCCAACCCCATGAGCAGGGCGTGCAGGTCCTGGCCTTCGCCGACGAGGGTGAACGCGGTCGCATACACCGCCGCGGCCGCGGGCTTGTAGAAGATGAGCGCGAGCATCCAGCCCGCGACCCGGGGAAACCACGCCTTGGTCGACGAGGTGACCATGCCCGCCGCCGCCAGCGGAAGCAGACCGGCCAAGATGACCAGTGCCCCTCCGCGAAACAGCAGCAGGAGCGCCTGGATGATGCCGATGAGCAGCGCGAACAGGCACAGAATCAGCACCAGCGCCGCCGGTGTCCCCGACGGGAACGTCACGATCTTGGTCATCCGCTCGGCGAAGCCCCCCTGCGAGGACGCGGTCAGCACCCAGCCGCACCACTCGTCGCCCCACTGCAGCAGCAGGTTCGGCAAGAGCGCGCCGATCGCGGTGACCGTCGCCAGCACGACCAGACCCCGGCCGGCGTCGAGCAGCGGGGTCGCCTTGTGGGTCAGCGCCATCCTCGCGGCGACGACCAGGAGCGCCATCACCGCGACCGCGACCGTCAACGGCTGGACCAGCAGCTGCAGATGCCCGATCGCGGCCTCGTTCTCCAGATCCGGTGAGGGCGTCTCGACCCACCAGGACGCGGTCTTGGAGATCAGCCAACCGACCGCCGCCTGGAACGACTCGGCCGCCTCGTCCAGCACCTTCCCGCCGATCATGCCGGGGATGTCGGGGATCGAGGGGACGAGCGGGTTGCCGCTGTCGTCGTTGTCGACCGGTTGGACGCATGCCGGATTTGTGACCGGCAAACACGGGTCGAGCGGGAACATCAGCCACCCCCGTGGGGGAAGCGGACATAACCACCCGGCGACTCGACTGGTGCCGCCGTCCCTGCCCACGTCCCGCCCGGTGGGGCGAGCACCCGCCAGTCGTTGTTGTGCCAGTGGAGCTGGATCCGGGTCGCGGCACGCACGGTCACATCGCTGTCGCCCGGACCGGCCGACACCAGATCCACGCTCGCGGCCACCGAGGAGTACCCCTGCCAGCGGAAACCCTCCAGGACCACATAGCCCCGGCCCAGCGCGGCGCCATCTGGACGATTGCCGCGGTGGCGTTCATAGGTTTCCCTCGTCGCCGCCAGCAGAGCTTCGGCGTCCGGGCCGATGACCTGGTGGTCGATCGTCGCCTCGAACACTTCCGGGCCCCACTGCATGCTCGCCCGCACCGTGATGTGGACTGCGGCCAGCAACGCCCCGCGCGGCGTCCGGGCGAAACCACGCGCCAGATCCCCGTCGATTTCCCGCGGCCCGTCCTGCGGCGAGTAGGGGAGAACGACGCCGTGGAAATCCCGCCACGACACGTCGGCCAAGGACACCTGGGGTGCGCTCACCAGCTGCCCTGGCTGCACGATTGTTCGGACGGCGGTCGGTGTGCTTTGCGGTGGCTCGGTTCTGAACGCCACGGGCACGGCCAGGCCGACCAACGTCCCACCGGCGATCACCGTCGCCGCGATGATCCGGCCCCGCCGCCACCACGCAACGTCCTCTTCGCGGCGGTTCATGAGAAGAACACCCCGACGATCGGAGCCGCCGTCGCCGCCAGGCTCAGCCCGCCGAGCACCCACGGGATGCCGGTCGCGCCGTCGGCCGCGAACGTCGACCGGTTCTTACGTCCGATGGCCATCTGGCCAGCGCAGATGAACAGGCCCGCGACGCCGCAGATGAGCACGCCCCACTTGCCCCACGCCAGCAGCGTGTTCATTTTCTGATCCAGCCCCGGCGGCGGCTCCGGAGGCGGGTCGGGCACGTCGACGTCGGCGTGCGGGAGCAGCAGTGCGAGGCCGGTGAACCAGGTCAGCAGGGTCACCACCCCCTGCCGGTCGATGTGCCGGCCAGGCGGCGGAGTTCGTCGAGGGCTTGGCGCGCCTTGCCGGGCAGGTCGACCAGGCACGGGTCGTCCACCAGCCGCAGCGCCCGCACATGCGGGACGCGCACCACACCGCCGACCCGTCCTTCCAGCAGCGCGAACCTGGCCGTCGCATCCCGCGATTCGGTGCCGCCGTCGCTGACGATCGCCAGCGCCGACACCCGCTCGTCCCAGTCCGACAGCGCACCGATCGCGGCCGTCGCGTGCTTGGCTGCGACCGCCGTGTTCCGCACGGCCAGGACCACCGGGCGACCCTTGGCCCGCAGCGGCGAGCGGCCCAGTTCCAGCAGCGGCCTGATCGGGCCCATGTCCCACGCCGCGGGCAGCAGCGCGGCCAGCGTGGACGTCCCGGCACCGCCGTGCGCGCCGGCCACGACCACGTCCAGGACCTTTCGTGTCTCCTGGGCCGGTACTGGTCCGGTTTGTCGAAGACTCACCCGCATACCCCCGAATCGATGCTCTGAGTTGCTGGATGATCACCGTACGTGGCAGAATCGTGGAGCGCAAGCATCGCCAAACAGTTTCTGAAAACGCCACCACACGTCAGAACGTGCTTCCGCGGCACCCATCCACCACACTTGGAAGGACGAACCGTGACCGCCCACCCAGGAGCCCCCGCGATGACCGAGACACCCGGCCGCGACCCCGACGTCCTCACCACCGCCGAACTCGCGACCAAACTCGGCCTGTCGCCCCAGACCGTCCGCCGGATGGCCAACGCCGGGCAGATCCCCGCCCTCAAAACCGGCAAAGACTTCCGGTACTCCTGGGAAGCAGTCCGCCAGGTGCTGCGGCAGCCCCACCACCAACCCGGGGAAGCCGCCGATGACCCAACCCACCAGCCACAACCCGCGCAGACACCCAGAAAAGGCGCCGGCTACCGCGCCCAACGCCAAGCCCGCACCGGCGCCCACAACACCACCGACTAACCGCCCCACCCCGCGCTGGCGGCCCACCCGGTGAAGGCCGCGGCCACCGCCTGCGCCGCCGCCCTCCTCCTGCTGCCGCTGGCGCTCGTCATCCTTCTCGCCGGGCAGAACTCGGCCGCAGGCATCGGCTCAGGGCTGGCCGGAGCACCCACCGCCGAAGCCAAACGCGACATCCCGGCCGCGTATCTGCGCTGGTACATGGATGCCGCCCAATCGTGCCCCGGCCTGCCCTGGAACGTCCTGGCCGCGATCGGCAAGATCGAATCCGACCACGGCCGCTCCACCATGCCCGGCGTCCACACCGGCGAAAACCACGCCGGAGCCGGCGGACCCATGCAATTCCTCGCCGCCACCTGGGCCGCCTACGGCGCCGACGGCGACCACGACGGCCGCAAAGACCGCTACAACCCCGCCGACGCCATCTACGGCGCCGCCAACTACCTGTGCGCCAACGGCGCCGGCAAAGGCAGTAAGCGCCTCAAGCAGGCGATCTGGCGCTACAACCACGCCGACTGGTACGTCCGCAAAGTCCTCGACCAAGCCACCCGCTACGCCACCCCCACCACCAGCCGACGAGGCGCCATCGCCGTCAAGGCCGCCCTGCGCTGGCTCGGCACCCCCTACTCCTGGGGCGGCGGCGGACCCTCAGGCCCCACCTACGGAATCGCCCACGGCGCCGGCACCAAAGGCTTCGACTGCTCCGGCCTCACCCAACACGCCTGGGCCAAGGCCGGTGTCCACCTACCCCGCGTCGCCGCCGCGCAGTACAACGCAGGCACCCACATCCCCCGAGCCCAACTCCAGCCCGGCGACCTGCTCTTCTTCGCCACCAACCCCGCCAACTCCGCGACCATCCACCACGTCGGCATCTACTACGGCCGCGGCCGCATGATCCACGCCCCCTACACCGGCGACGTCGTCCGCATCGCCCAATTCGCTGGCAACCCCTACCGCGAACGCCAATACACCGGCGCCACCCGCCCCACACCATCCACCACCGAACCCTGACCGGAGGCCCACGCTTGCACCCACACCACAACCCCAACCGCCGCCACGGTTCCAGCCACGCCCCTCCAACCAGGAACCAGCACCCACCACGCAGGTCTCCGACGAAGGGGACGAAGAAGAAGCCGTCCTGCGGGCCGATCCGCGCCTTCAGCTACGGCGGCGGATGGCAATCCACCGCCGCCCTCGTCCTCGCCGCCCAAGGCCGCATCAACTTCCAACGCTTCCTATTCGCCAACGTCGGCGACGACTCCGAACACCCCGCCACCCTGCGCTACATCCGCGAACACGCCGCCCCCTACGCCGCCGCCCACGGCATCGACCTCCGTGAACTCCACCGCATCCGCCGCGACGGCACCACCGAAACCCTCTACGGCCGCCTCATCCGCGAAGGGTCCCGCTCCATCCCCATCCCCGTCCGCATGAGCAACGGAGCCCCCGGCACCCGCTCCTGCACCGCCGACTTCAAAATCCGCGTCATCGGCCGCTGGCTCAAAGCCCACGGCGCCAGCCCTGCCAACCCCGCCACCATCGCCATCGGCATCAGCCTCGACGAAATCCACCGCGCCAACACCCGCCGCCACGAACCCTACGAACGCATCGTCTACCCACTCCTGGACCTGGGCATCCGCCGCACCGACTGCCCCCGCATCATCCGCTCCGCCGGCCTGCCCGTCCCACCCAAATCCGCCTGCTGGTTCTGCCCCTTCCACCGCCTCACCACCTGGCAAGACATGCGCCGCGACCAACCAGCCCTGTTCACCAAGGCCTGCCACCTCGAAGCCACCATCAACAAACGCCGCGCCCACCTGGGCAAAGACCCCGTCTACCTCACCCGCTACAACGCCTCCCTCGCCGACGTCACCCCCACCGCCGACACCCTCCCCTTCGAGAACGGCGACGGCACCTGCGATAGCGGATGGTGCTTCACCTGACACTTCCGTCAGTCCCGGACGGCACACCGTGGCAAGCATTTGCCCGAATCTCACAGGCGGCCTGACGTATCTCTGCATCGATGCGTTCGCGCGCCCGACGTGGACGCCGCGACAGGCCAGAACACCCAACCTGGAGGCAGGATCATGGAAACCCTCAAGTCCTCGGACCTGGATGAACTTCCGACCGTCGTCAGCATCGTGACTGCAGCTCGAGCCCTTGGGCTCTCCCGCACGTATGCCTACGAACTCGCCAAGCGTGGCGATTTTCCGTGCCGAGTCATCCGGATCGGCGCGGCATACCGAGTACCTACTGCCGAGCTGCTCAAGCTGCTCGGCGTAGCCCGCCAGTAATCTGGACTCTCCTCCTGCCGATTTCGCTACGGGCCGGGGCAGCCTCTGCGTCCCGGCCCGAGGTATCTGTCAACCCCAGGGTTGACATTTACGGAGAGTGATGCTCTGATCGGTCTCCGTCATGGATCCGTCAGCAGACAAACCCCTGAGCCAAGAAGCCCCTCACGACCACGCCGTGCGTACGGTCGAGTGGCTCGCCACGCGCCTAGCCCGACTCGACCGACTCGACGCGATTGGGCGCGCCAAGGAGTGCGAAGTCCTTGCCGCATCCGGCCGAGCGTTGATCGGAGAACTGGCTGCCGTGCGTAGGGCCGCGCTGCTGGAAGCTCGCAACTCAGGCATGACGCTGACGGGTATCGCCGCCGAGCTTGACGTCAGCGTCCAGGCGATCTCGAGGGCGATCAAGAACGACCGTGGATCCGGACGATCCCGACCGAAGGAGGATGACGGGTGAAGGGACGTACCTTCAAGCGGTGTGGATGCCGCAACCCAGAGACCGGCAAGAAGTACCCAGAGGGCAAGTGCCCACAGCTCAAGAAGCGAAATCACGGTGCCTGGTGGTTTCGCTACGACGCACCACGTGGCGTGGACGGTAAGAGGCGCAGACCCTTAGTAGGTCCGTTCGCCAGTGAACGAGACGCGGACAATGCGCTGGCGGAGGAACTCGCGAAGGTTGGTCACGTAGGTCATGTGACCGATCGCTCCCTGACGGTCGGAACCTACCTCGAGAAACACTGGCTGCCAGGCAAAAGAAGCCTCGCCCGCTCAACCTACGCCGACTACGAGGAGATAGTTCATCTCTACCTGAAGCCGGCGCTCGGGCATCTACGCCTGGTGGACCTTCGTGACCGGGACGTCAACAACATGTACGAGGCGATCGCCCAAATCAACCGTCCGCTCCCCGACGGTAAGAAGCCCAGCGAAGTGCTGCGAAGGCTTACGGAGGTGAGAGCCGACTCCGCAAAGAAGCAGCATCCAGACGGTGAGCCGCGCCGAAAGAAGCAGACCAAGCCGATCTCTCCGGCCCGGATCAAGAAGATCCACGCCGTTCTCTCCTCTGCCATGGGTACCGCAGTCAAGACCAAGCGGCTGACCTACAACCCTGTGGAACATGTGGAGCTGCCCCGCGTAAAGGGGCGCCGGGCCAAGCCCATCGTCTGGACGTCCGCGCGGGTCCAGCATTGGCTTCAGACGGGCAAGGTACCTGGCCCCGTGATGGTCTGGACTCCCGCTCAAACGGGCGCGTTCCTCGACTTCGCAGCCGAGGAGCGGCTCTACGCCCTCTTCCACCTGGTCGCCTTCCGCGGACTGCGCCGCGGAGAAGTTGCAGGCCTACCCTGGACGGACACCGACCTCGACGCCAGCGAGACACTCACCGTCCGGGAGACGCGTCCAGACGATGAGTACGACGACACCAAATCCGAAGCGGGCGAGCGTTCCGTGAGCCTCGATAAGACCACCCTCGCGGCGCTGCGCTCTTGGCGTACTCGCCAGAACAAGGAGGAGCTGGCAGCCGACGCCGATATCTGGGTGGCGTCGGGACGAGTGTTCACCCGCGAGGACGGTTCGCCGCTGCGGCCAGAGTGGATCTCCCAGCGCTTCGACGCCCTGATCGAACGCTACAACGCCGTCCGTAAGAGGTACTTCGAGGAGGACTGGCCCATCGAGCGCATCGCTCGGCGACACCGGATCAGCCAGGACGCGGCCATGGTCGCCATCGACAGCGGCCCTCTACCGCCGATCCGGTTCCACGACCTCCGGCACGGCGCGGCGACGCTCGGCCTGCTCGGCAAGGTCGACATGAAGGTGATCAGCGCGACCCTCGGTCACGCTCGGTCATCGTTCACGGCAGACACCTACACCTCGGTCCTGCCCGAGGTGGCCAAGGCCGCAGCCGAAGCGGTGGCCGCCGTGGTGCCGCTGCGACGTGATGGCCACACCATGGCCACACCAGACACCAAAAACGCCCCCGCCGAGGATGGTGGTCCTCAGCGGAGGCGCTGGTCAGAGGCGGAGGATCGGGGATTTGAACCCCGGATGGGCTTGCACCCAAACCGCATTAGCAGTGCGGCGCCATAGACCGGACTAGGCGAATCCTCCAGTAGCCGTCAGGCGCAGACAGGCTACCGGTTCGGCGCGCCTACCGGCAAAGTCTGGCCCGTTGGTCCCAGCAGCATAGTCCGAGACGGCATGGCTACGCTAAGACAATCAGCCGGACGATGCGCTCCCGGGGCCGCAGGAGCGCGATGGTCAGCCCAGACGGAAGGCGCTGAAACCGCAGGCCTCGGCCAGGTCGTTGCCGTGCCGTCGCATGGCGGCGGTGTTGGGCTGGCGAGGGGTCGTGTTGCCTGAGCTCATGTCCCGCAGCAGCTCCGCCGTCTCGTCCAGGTCGCCCGCGAACGCGACAGCGGCGCTCTCGACGTCGCCGCCGGCGCTCTGGCCCTCCGCGCGGATCGCGGACGCGGTGTCGGAGAACTTCCGGGCGGTGGCGTCGGCGCCGCCGGACGACGACAGGCCGCTGGTGGAGAAGCTCCGCAGCTCCTTCTCGATGTTCTCGCAGGCGGTCTTCTTCTTGCCTCCGGCGAGGGCGTCGACCGCCCCGCAACCGGTGGAGCCGAGCATCAGGCCACCGACGGCGAGGATGCCGACCAGCTTGGTGGCAGACATGCGCATGAGGATTCTCCTTCAGGGGGTTGGGCTTCGAACGGAGTCAAACCTCGCAGGTCGCTCCCGACTCGATCACCCTTTTGGCGTACCTTCACCACAAAAAGTTCCGTGACTCAGGTCACACTCCTGCTCGCAAGTCCTGCCCGAACCGATTCGCGGACGAGTCCAGGGAGCCGGTACAGTTGTCCCCGGCAGGCACCCGTAGCTCAACGGATAGAGCATCTGACTACGGATCAGAAGGTTAGGGGTTCGAATCCCTTCGGGTGCGCACACGTCAGAGGCCTCTTCCGATCATGGAAGGGGCCTCTGTCATGTGCCGTGGGGGCAACGGGTTCGTCAGGCTTCGGAGAGAGCGCCGATCTTGGCCTCAGGCTGTCGGAGGTGGAGTGTCCGGGGCTTGGCCGCGAACTGCGGAGTGAGGACCAGCGTCCGGCGTGGCTTGGGCGTTCTGAGTCCCTGATCACCAGGCACGTCCTGCGCTTGATCGTCTTGTCGTGGTTCTTGATGCGCTTCACGGTGGTGGCCGGTCACCGTGTCGAGCCGCGTTTCGCCTGGTCGATCGTGAGCGTTCGTCCCTTTCCGGCGACCACGTGGGGAGTTGGCGAACGAGCGCCTACGTTGCCCGCCATGGTGCCTTCACGCTCTGCCTGGCCGGACGCCTTCCCCGCGCATCGCGACGCGTCCGCTGGCGTCGCTCTCGCCGACCGTCACGGGGCGCGCCGCAGGCGGTTCGATCTCAGTGCGCAAGGGCGACGATCTCGTCCACGACGGTGAGCGGAATCATCAGCGCGGCATCCCACGTCTCGTCGTCCCGGCCGATCAGCATCGTTGCCTGCCCGTCTTCGGACAGCGACCAGAAGACCGGCGAGCCCGCACAGACGCCGACCTTCAGGGAGCGGCGCTCGTCCCAACGTGCCTCACGGATCCCGCTCAGCCGAGACAAGTCCGCGAGAGGCGCCCAGATATGCACCTCCCATGTTTCGGTCTGCACGATCAACAGGGGGACCGGATCAGCGTCCACATCCAACGTCACCTCAGCCATCCCGGGATGCTGGCACATGGCGGAGCGTCCCGACAGGCGGAGGACGCCTCTGGCGAGGCACTCCGGCTCTGGGGGACTCGGGGCGCGCCCCGCTTCCGGTCTTTGGTTTGAGGGGCTCCTGCGTGTGGCCGTGCGACCGCGAGGCTTGATCAGGGCGGGGACGAGTGCCTGCGCCGGACGCGCCAAGGCAGGGGGTCTTGGCGGCCTAGGTGTGGGTTTCCGGTTCGGGTGCTGTTGGGAGGGTGAGGCGGACTGTTGTTCCGTTGGAGGGGGTGGAGAACAGTTCTGTGCGGCCGCCGTGGGCGGCGGCTATGGCGGCGACTATGGGGAGGCCCAGGCCGGTTCCGGTGGTGCCCTGGCCGGCGCGGTGGAAGCGTTCGAAGGCGCGGGCGGCGTCGGAGGCGGACATGCCGGGGCCTTCGTCGCGGACTTCGATGACTCCCGGTGCGAGGCGGATGGTCGCCGGGGTTCCGGGGGGTGTGTGGGCGCGGACGTTGGCCAGGAGGTTGGTGAGGACCTGGCGGATGCGTGCCTCGTCGACGGTCGCGATGAGGGTTTCCGGGGCGTCCAGTTCGATGGGGTGGTCGGGGGCCGTGGCGGTCGCGTCGGCGACGGCGTCGCGGGCCAGGACGACCAGGTCGGTGGGGACGGGTTCCAGGGACGCCTCGCGGTCCAGGCGGGCCAGTTCCAGGAGGTCGGTGACCAGGCGGTTCATGCGGCGCGCCTCGTCCTCGATGCGGCGCATGGCGTCGGGGAGCTCGCGGGGGCCGAGTGCGCCGTGCCGGTACAGCTCCGCGTAACCCTGGATGGCGGTGAGGGGCGTGCGGAGTTCGTGGGAGGCGTCGGCGGCGAATGCGCGGACGCGGGCCTCGGAGCGGCTGCGGGCCCAGAACGCCTGCTCGATCCGTTCCAGCATCACGTTGATGGCGGCGGCGAGGCGGGCGGTTTCGGTGCGGTGGCCGGGGTCGGGCATGCGGGCGCGCAGGTCGCCGCCGGCGGTGATGGCGTCGGCGGTGGCGGCCATCCGGCCGAGCGGGCGCAGGCCGCGGCCGATCAGCCTGCGGCCGAGCAGGGCGAGTATCGCGACGAGGATGAGGCCGGTGGCGATCTCGGAGAGCACCAGGTTGCGTACGGCCGAGTGGATCTCGCCGAGGGGGGACGCCACGATGATGACGCTGCTGCGTCTGGGGCGGGCCACGGCGCGCAGGCCCGGGAGGGAGAACGGTTCGCGGGTGCGGGCGTGGGCGTCCAGCTCGGCTCGGGGGAGGCGTTCCACTTCGGTGACGGCCTGTTCGGGGTTCGGTGCGTCGCCGCTGAGGACGCGTACCTGGTTCGCGGGGCCGACGACCAAAACCACGAACTGGGCCGGGGCGACGCCTCGTTCGGGCAGTCCGGGTCGGAGGAGGCGTGCCACGGCGCGGTCCGGGACGGCTTGGAGTTGCTCGTCCACCCGGTGCATCAGGTAGCCGTTCAGGACGAGGGCGCTCACCAGGCCCATGACCGCCAGGCCCGCGAGGGTGATGGCGAGGAGGCCGGTGAGCAGCCGGGCGTTGAGCGTCATGGCCGCAGCGCGTAGCCGACCCCGCGCTGGGTGTGGATGAGGGGCGTGCCGAGCGGGTCCAGTTTGCGGCGCAGGTAGCTGATGTAGGTCTCGACGACCTGCGGGCTGCCGTGGTCCCAGCCCCACACGCCCTCCAGGAGCTGGCCGCGCGACAGGACCCTGCCCGCGTTGCGCATGAGGTAGGCCAGGAGGCGGAACTCGGTCGGGGACAGGTCCACGGTGACGCCGCCGCGCCGGACCGTCCAGTGCGCCTCGTCCAGTTCCAGGTCGGCGACGCGCAGCACGGCGTCGGACGGGGGCGGGGCCGCCCGGCGCAGGACGGCCCGCACCCGTGCGATCAGGGCCTCGATGGAGAACGGTTTGCTGACGTAGTCGTCGCCGCCGAGGGTGAGGCCCGTGACGGTGTCGGACGGGGTGTCCCGCGCGGTCAGGAAGATCACCGGGACCTGGTCGCCGTCGGCGCGGAGCCGCCGGCAGACTTCGAAGCCGTCGACGTCGGGCAGCATGACGTCGAGCAGGACGAGGTCGGGCCGCTCGCGGGCGGCGGCCCGCAGCGCCTCGTCGCCGGTCTCCGCGGTGACGGTCGTGAAGCCGTGGAAGCGCAGCGCGACCTCGATCAGGTCACGGATGTTGGCCTCGTCGTCCACGACGAGGACCCGCCTGCCCTCGCTCATCGGCTCCCGCGCATCGTCGTCCCCTGCTCTGAAAATACCGCGCGTGCGAGCCGCCGGGGGTCAGCCGGCCTTCGGGACGCGGATGAGCTTCGCGGTGCGGGTGCCGCCGGAGCGCTCGCCCGCGACCAGGATCTTGTCGCCGTCGGCGAGGTCCTTGACGGCGGCCTTCTCCCGGTCCTTGCGGACGCGGGTGTCGGCGTTGGTCGTCCAGGTCCAGGAGACGCCGTCGGCGCTCTTGACGGTCAGCGTCGTCGACGACAGGGCGGTGATCTCGCCGCGCTGCCAGGTGGCGAGGCGGAACCCGTCGTCGCGTTGGACGGTGGCCTCGCCGTGGACGCCGTGCCCGCCCAAGCGGTGACCGGGCAGGCCGTGGCCGCGCCGGAACGGGCGGTCTTCGCCGGGACGGTCCCAGCGGGGATGTTTCGGCTCGGCCGTGGGGGACGCGGACGGGGAGGGGTCGTCGGCGAAGGCGGGGACGGCGAGGTAGAGGCCCAGGCCGAGGAGGCCCGCGACGCCCACGCCGGCGGCGGCGGTCGTGTGTCTGGTTCGCATGGAGATCATGTAACCCGGTGCCGCTGGCATTAGTCCGCGCGGATCCTGGGAGAACCCTGGGAATCGTCTTCAGCTCAGGCCGTCGAGCATGGCGCCGACCAGGCGGACGGCCTCGTCTCGGGCCTGCGGCGGGTCCGCGGCGTCGGCGATGGAGAGGGCCAGTTCGGTCAGCGCGCCGTAGAACGCGGCCGTGGTGAGGACGTAACACATACATGATGTATGTCGGATGCGGTCTGCATGAGGGAGCGGTGACATGGTCGATGTCGCGATCGTCGGGGCCGGGACGGCGGGGCTGGTCGCCGCCCGCGACCTCGTCCGGGACGGGCACGAGGTGGTCGTCCTGGAGGCCCGGGACCGGGTCGGCGGACGGCTGCTGAACGGAGAACTGCCCGGCGGAGAGCCGATCGAGGTCGGCGGCCAGTGGGTCGGGCCCGGCCAGGACAGGGTGCTCGCCCTGATCGGCGAACTCGGGCTGTCCACCTACCCGACCTACGACCAGGGCAGGCACATCGCCGAGATCGGCAGGACCCGCGGCGAGTACACCGGCCGCATCCCCCGCCTCTCACCCGTCACGCTCGCCGACATCGCGCAGGGGCAGGTGCGGGTCGAGCGCATGATGCGCGGCATCCCGGCGGACGCGCCGTGGACCGCCCGGCACGCGGCGAGGCTCGACGCCCAGACGTTCGAGACGTGGATCCGCCGGAACCTGCACACCGGCGGGGGACGCGCGTTCATGCGCCTGATCACGCAGGCGGTCTTCTCCGCCGAGGCCGAGGACATGTCGGCGCTGTGGGCGGGTTTCTACATGTCCGCCGCCGGCGGCCTGGACCCGCTGATCGACACGACCGGCGGTGCCCAGCAGGACCGGGTCTCCGGCGGGTCCCAGCGGATCGCGCTCGCGCTGGCGGACGGGCTGGGCGACCGCATCTCCCTGAACTCCCCGGTCACCGAGATCGACTGGGCGGACGACTCCGTGCGGCTCCGCACGCCGGGCGGGGAGATCCGGGCCCGCCGCGCGATCATCGCCGTCCCGCCGCCGCTGGCCGGACGCATCCGCTACACCCCCGGCCTGCCCGGTGACCGGGACCAGCTCGTCCAGCGGATGCCGATGGGACGCGTCATCAAGGTCAACGTCGTGTACGACGAGCCGTTCTGGCGCGGGGACGGGTTCAGCGGCCAGGTCACCAGCGCGCGGCGGCCGTTCGGCATCACGTTCGACAACACGCCGGAGAGCGGTGCGCCGGGCGTGCTGGTCGGGTTCCTGGAGGGGCGGCACGCCGACATCGCCGCCCGCCTGACCGAAGCGGAGCGCCGCGCCCAGGTCCTCGCCGACCTCGCCGGATACTTCGGGCCGCGGGCGAGGAAACCGGTCGCGTACATCGAGCGGGACTGGGGCGAGGAGGAGTACTCGCGCGGCTGCTACGGCGCGTTCGCCACGCCCGGGACGCTGACCCGTTTCGGCCCGGCGCTGCGCGAACCCGTGGGGCCGCTGCGCTGGGCCGGCACCGAGACGGCGACCAGGTGGGCCGGATACATCGACGGCGCCGTCGAATCGGGGCAGCGCGCCGCCCGGGAGGCCAGGCTCAGAACGCCCTGAGCGGCGCCTCCACCCGGCCGTTACCGAGCGCTGCGCACAATGCGTGTGGGAGGTGCCCGGTGCGAACGGTGGACCGCGAGCACTACGCCGCCCTTGTGCGGCTCGCGTACCTGGTGCTGGACGACGGCGACGCCCCGCTCATGAGCGCGCGCCGGATCGCCGCCCGCGCGGCCCGGGTGCGGAAGGGCGGTTACCCGGCCATGCGGGCGCGGCTCGTCGCGATCCTGCTCACCGACCCGCCCACCGGGCGGCACCGGTTGCACCGCGTTCTCCTGGAGCCCGCGCCGGCGCCGCGGGGGCCGGTCCGGGCGGCGCTGCTGGAGCTGGCGCCGCGCGAGCGTCTCGCGTTCCTGCTGCGCCGTGACGGTCTCACCGCACCCGAGGTCGCCGCCGAGCTGGGCGTCCACGGCCAGGCGGACTTCCGGGACGTGGACCGGGCCACCGCCGCCGTGGACGCCCGGACGGGGCTGGACGAGGCCGCGCAGCGCGCCGAGATCGAGGCGTTCGAGCCCGACCTCGTACGGCTCCGCACGCCCCGCGCCGCCCGGCCCGTCTGGCGCGCCGCCGTGGCGGCCGGGCTCGCGGCCGCGCTGCTGTGCGCGGGGTTCATTCTCACCGGGCCGGACGAGGAGCCCGGCGAGCCCGCCGCGATCGACCCGCGGGCGTGGCGGACGACCCGCACGCCGACCATCGATGAATGGCCCGCCCAGGGCGGGCTGCGGCACGACGCCCGGCTGCTGCGCCGGGCCGCCGGCGCGTGGCGGGCCCACCACCGGCACCCGCCGCTCGGCCGCATCGTCGTCCTGTACGCCGGGACGGTGGACGGCGCGTCCCTCGTCGTTCTGCGCGACTCCCCCGGCCCGCGGGACACCCCCAGCGTGGCGCAGTACTTCGAGCGGCGCCTGTCGCGCGGCGTGGAGTCGGTCCGCAGGCTCGGGACGGGCGATGGGCAGCTCATCATGCTGGGCATGACGTGGCGTTACCTCGTCCCGCCGTGGCTGCGGGACGTGCGGGCGGCGGTGCCGTCCGGGCGCTCCCCGGACTGGACGCCGGTGGCGGTCCGGGACGGGCTGAGCGATCCGCTGCCGTGGGACTGGTTCACGCGACCCTGCCAGAACTATGTGGCGTTCCAGATGACGTTCCGGCCGGCCGCAGGCGGGTCGCCGCGGACGGTCACGCAGCTCGCCTCGCACGACCCGCACGCCGCGGCGCCGCGGGTGTGGTTCCGTGACCCGCCGGAGGAGGCGGAGCGGTTCCGCTGGGCGGCGCTGCACGCCGTCGCCTGCGAGGCGGCGACGTCGCTGAGCGAGTCGGGCGACCTGCGGCTGGGGCATCTGTGGAGCGGCGACCTGCCCGACGGCGGCGGCCGGGCGACGCTGCTGACGGTGGACGCGTCGTCGCCGTGGGCCGCCCCGGGCAGCTCGATCCTGATCTCCGGCGGCGGGCGGGCTCTGTCCGAGCGGGGCGGGACGAACAGCGACACCACCTCCGCCGCCGCGACGGTGGCCGCCGCCGTGTGGTGGCGGTCGCCCCGGCGCTGGCATCTGGTGGCGGCGGGAGGCCCGGGCGTCACGCGGCTGAGGACGGCCGGCGAGCTGGGCTCCCACGAGAAGGGGGCGGACCGGCGGGACGGGACGCCCCTGCTGGTGGTGCCGGGCCCGCGCACCAGCGGGGCGCGCGCGGAGAGGGCCGGCCTCCCGGTCGTCCACGTCGTGGCCTACGAGAGGGACGGGGACCGCACGGTCATCAGCCCTTCGTGACATGCGGGGCCGATGCCGGGGGCGGGGTCGGCTCGGCGGTCGTCGCGGGGTGCCGGCCGCTGCGGACTACGGGGGGGTCGTGCGAGGGAATCGGGGGCGAGGCTCGTGCGGTCATTCCTCGTCTGAGGCGGAGGCGGCGAGGGTTTCCAGGACCTGGTCGCCGTACTTGGCGAGCTTGTTCTCGCCGACGCCGTTCACGCGGCCCAGTTCGGTGAGGGACGACGGGAGGGCGGTCGCGATCTCCCGCAGTGTCGCGTCGTGGAAGATGACGTAGGCGGGGACACCCTGTTCCTTGGCGGCGGCGGCGCGCCAGGCGCGGAGACGTTCGAAGATCGGCATGGACTCGGCGGGCAGCTCGACGGGAGCCTTGCGGTCCTTGGCGGTCTTCGCGGCCTTCGTTGCGGGACGTTCGGGTTCGCGGCGCATCATCACCTTGCGCTCCCCGCGCAGGACGTCGGCGCTCGCGTCGGTCTGGAGCAGTGTGCCGTGGTTGCTCTCGACGGCGATCAGGCCCTGGGCGAGGAGCTGCCGGACGACGCCGCGCCATTCGGCCTCGCGCAGGTCGGCGCCGACCCCGAAGGGCTTCAGGGAGTCGTGGTCGAACTGGATGACCTTGGCGCTCTTCTTGCCGAGCAGGATGTCGATGATGTGCCCGGCGCCGAACTTCTGCCGCCGTTCCCGGTCGAGCCGCACGATCACCGACAGGACCTTCTGCGCGGGGACGGTCGCGTCCCACGTCTCGGGCGGTGTCAGGCACGTGTCGCAGTTGCCGCACGGCTCGCCGGACTGGCCGAAGTAGTTCAGCAGCTGGACGCGGCGGCATTCGACGGTCTCGCAGAGGGCGAGCATGGAGTCGAGGTGCATGGCCTGGCGGCGGCGGAACGCGGCGTCGCCCTCGCCGCCGTCGATCATCTTGCGGAGGTTGACGACGTCCTGAAGGCCGTAGGCGAGCCAGGCGGTGGACGGGAGGCCGTCGCGTCCGGCGCGCCCGGTCTCCTGGTAGTAGCCCTCGACGGACTTGGGCAGGTCGAGGTGGGCGACGAAGCGGACGTCGGGCTTGTCGATGCCCATGCCGAACGCGATCGTCGCGACGATGACGAGGCCGTCCTCGCGGAGGAAACGCGACTGGTTGGCGGCGCGGATCCGCGCGTCAAGGCCGGCGTGGTACGGGAGGGCCTCGATGCCGTTCTCGGTGAGGAACGCGGCGTGCTTCTCCACCGAGTTGCGGGACAGGCAGTACACGATGCCCGCGTCGCCCTTGTGCTCGGTCTGGAGGAGGCGCAGGAGCTGGCGCTTGGCGTCGGTCTTCGGCTCGATCCGGTACTGGATGTTGGGTCGGTCGAAGCTCGCGACGTAATGGCGTGTCTTCGCCCCCGGGCCGACCTCAAGCCGGAGGCGGGACGCGATCTCGCCCCGGGTCGCCTCGGTGGCGGTCGCGGTGAGGGCGATGCGGGGGATGTCGGGCCAGCGTTCGTGCAGGCCGGACAGCATCAGGTAGTCGGGGCGGAAGTCGTGCCCCCACTGGGACACGCAGTGCGCCTCGTCGATCGCGAACAGCGAGACCGTCCCGCGGTCGAGCAGCTCGACGGTCGAGGCGAGATTCAGCCGCTCGGGCGCCAGGTACAGCAGGTCGAGTTCGCCGGCGACGAACTGCGCCTCGGTGACGCGGCGCTCGTCGAGGTCCTGGGTGGAGTTGAGGAAGCCCGCCTGGACGCCGAGGGCCCGCAGCGCGTCCACCTGGTCCTGCATGAGGGCGATGAGCGGCGAGATGACGATGCCGGTGCCTTTGCGGACGAGCGCGGGGATCTGGTAGCACAGCGACTTCCCGCCGCCGGTCGGCATCAGGACCAGGGCGTCCCCGCCGGAGACCACATGCTCGATGATCTCGCGCTGGCCGTCCCGGAACGCGTCGTACCCGAACACGCGCCGCAGGGTGTCGAGGGTCTCCGGAGTCTCGGGGGAAGCCATCGGCCCATACTATGAGCGCCCGCCGACGCCCGCCCCCGGGAACGCTCAGCTGTGGATGACCTCCACCAGCTCCGGGGTCACCTCGTCCAGGTCACCGGCGACGTGCGCGGCGAGTTCCAGCGCGTCGGACGCGGGCGGGTGCGCCGGACGCGGGATGGCGATCACCGTCATCCCCGCGGCGTGCGCCGACCGGAGCCCGTTGCTGGAGTCCTCGATGGCGACGCAGGCGCTCGCGGGCACCTCCATCCGTGCGGCCACGGTCAGGTACCCGTCCGGGGCGGGCTTGCCGCGGTCGACCTCCTCGGTCGAGATGGTGGCGAGGAACCGCCCGTACACCCCGAGCTTGCCGAGCACCAGGTCGATGAGGGCGCGCGGGGACGAGCTGGCGAGGCCGAGCGGACGGTACCCGGACATCCGGTGGACGGCGTCCTCCGCCCCCGGCAGCAGCGGCAGCCCGGCCTCGTACCGCTGAAGCATCCGGTCGATCACCTCGTAGGCGACCTCCTCCGCCGTGACGCCGTCGATGAGGTCGGTGGCGAGGTAGCGGGCCCACTCTTCGGTGCTCATGCCCATGAGGCGGTCCTGGGTGTCGGGCAGCCAGCGTCCGCCGTGTTCGGCGACGTACGCGCGCCGCACCTCCTCCCACACCGGCTCCGAGTCGATCAGGACGCCGTCCAGATCGAAGACGATGGCCTCGACGGGCATGGGTTCCTCCCGGGTTCGTCGGTGCGCCCTCCCGGCAACGGGCACTACCCGGTGAGGTCGGGAGGGAACCTTCCGCATCGGTTCGGACGAATGCCCTCTGACCTGTATTTATCCGACGAATGCGACACGACCCGGTTGCAGTCTGGCATGGTGGAGAACCTCCGTACCCCCTCCGGAGTCACTGCAGAGGAGATCTGCCCATGGTGTTCCTCGGTTTCCTGCTCGTCGCGGCCGCCGTCGCCGCAGGAGTCGGCGTCGTCCTCGACAACACCGACGCCGCGAACCTCGTCGTTTTCGGCCAGTCCGTTCCCGGCGTGAACGAGCAATGGCAGGTCTTCCTCGCCGGCGCGGCCGTGGCCATCGTCTTCTTCAGCGGGATGCTGCTCACCTTCGCAGGCGCCGGCCGCCGCCTGCGCACCCGACGCGACCTGCGCGACCTGCGCGAGGAACACGAGGAGTCGCTCACCTCCCTGGTCGCGGAGAAGCGCCGCCTGGAGCGCGAACTCGCCCAGGTTCGGCAGGGCCCCCGCCCCGTCCGGGCCCCGTCCGGGCCGTCCGGCAACACCGGACCGGTTCCGCGGCGCGAGCCGGCCGCCGCCGTCCAGGGCGCCCACGTCGCACCCCGCGCGAAGAACCCCGGCGCCTCGCCGTTCTTCACCCGGAACGACTGACGGGCTCCGGGCCGCGGCGGCGCCCCCCGCGCGGAGCCGACCGGCCGCTCAGCCGCCGAGCAGGTGGGGGGCCGCGGTCGCGGCGCGTCCGAACGGGCCGTCCTCCAGCCTGCCGGACGGGGCCCCGGCGTACTCCCGGTACGACGGCGGACGGGAGCCCGCCGCGCCCAGAAGCACCCAGCGCCGGGCCCGGACGGCGCCGATGAGGAACTCGCCGTCGGTGACCTCCCCCGCGTCCGCGACGATCAACGCGTCGAACTCCTCGTCGCGGGCGGTCAGCGCGACACCCGCCGGGGTCCCGATGACGAGGTCGGCGGTACGGAGCAGCACCTCGCTCCCCGCGGCCAGCCCGCCCTCCAGGTAGCCGGTGAGCTGCTCGATGCGGGCCATCGCGCGCCGCTGATGCGCGGGGACGACCTCGGGGTCGGCGGCGGGATCCGAGCCGCAGACCTCCACGACGTTCTCCCGCGAACGGGCCTCGGTGCGCTGCGCGGTCTCCAGATCGGCCTCACGGCGGGACATCTCCTCGGCCGCCTCGGCGGTGCGGCGTTCGAGCGCCGCCTCCGCCTCCGCGGCCCGGGCCGTGGCGGTCTCCGCGTCCGACCGGGCCCGTCCCGCCGCCGCGAGGGCCCGTTCGCGGGACGTCCGGGCGGCGTTCACCCGGTCCTCGATCTCCTGCGCGGCCTGCCGCGCGGTGCGCGCCCGGACGGCCGCCTGCGTGGCCCGCTCCACCGACTCCGACGCCAGCCGCGCCTGCTCCTCATGCTCGGCGCCCGCGGTCTCCCGCTCCGACGCCAGCCAGGTCAGCTCCGTCCCCAGGCGTTCCTGCGCCTCCTGCGCCGCCTTGAGCCGCGCTCCGCCCTCCGACACGAACGACGCCAGGCCCCGCCGGATCCGCTCCGCGTTCTCCGCCGCGTCCTTGGCCTCACGCGCCCGCCGCGCGGCCTCGTCCGCCTCCCGCGTCTTGGCCTTGACCTCCGCGCGCAGGCCCTTCCAGTTTGACGGCGGCGCCGCCACATGCAGCCGCTGCCCGAACGACATCTTCCGGCGTACCGCGGACAGCGCCGACTCCGCCGAGACGAGCCGGTAGTAGGCGGCGTGGCCCTCGGCCGCCGCGTCCGCGTCCGCCGCCGTCAGCCGGTGGGCCTCCTCCGCCGCGCCGGGCAGAGCCCCCCGCGCCTGCGCCAGCTCGTCGGTCAGGGACGCCTCCGCCTGCCGCGCCGCCTGCAACTCCGCCTGTGCGGTCTTGGCGCGCTCGTCCATCTGGACGCAGCGCGCGTAGGTGGCGTCGGCCGTCCGGGTCAGGGCGTTCGCCTCCGCCGCCGCCTCGTCCGCGATCGTCTGGAGCCGCTCCGCCTCCGCGCGCGGGCCCGTCAGCTCCTCCTCCGCCTCCTCCTGGACTGTGGCGAGCCGCTCCGCCTCCGCCTCGGCCTCCTCGGCGGCCCGCCCGGCGCCCTCCGCCGCGTTCCGGGACTCCTCGATCGTGTGCGCCAAGGCCGCCTGCTCGGCCTCCAGCTCCTCGCCCCTCCGCAGATGCTCCGCCTGGACGGACTTCAGCGTCGCCGCGTCCCTGGGCCACTGCTCCAGCCACATCAGCCCGCGACGCAGCAGACGTGTCTCGGTGTCCCACGAATGCCGCCACGCCTCCCCGACCGGACGCAGCGCCGCCGACCGCACCCGAGTCTCCGGCGCGGACGGCCCCTCCTCCGGGACGGCGGGCTCCGCCTCCGGGACCGCGGGCTCCGCCTCCGGGACCGCGGGCTCCGCCCCGGGCCGCACGGGCAGCGGCTCGGCCCTGGTGACCGCCGACGAGTTCTCCTCCGGCTCCGGTTCGGGCCGCCCCGTCACGGGCCTGAACTCGACCGTCCCACCGGAACCGGGCTCCCGCATCGGCGGTGCCTCGACGGCCTCCTCGTCCACCGGCGGCATGGCCCGCGTCGCCACCGAACGGGCCTCCGCCGTCGCCGGGCGGGTCTCGATCAGCAGAGAGAAGACCTCGGGATCGTTCTCCAGGCCCCGCAGCAGGTCGGCGGCCCGTTCCGGCGTGGGAGCGACCAGCAGCGCCCGGCCGTCCGCCGCCGCCAGTTCCTTCACGATCTCCCGGACGACCTCGTCTCCGCGTTCCGCCTGGACGAGCCGGACCTCCTCCGTCCCCGCCTCCAGCGAACCGGGCGCGACGAGGAACCGCGCGAGCACCTCCCAGTCCCCCGTGACCCGTCCCTCCCGCAACGCCCGGAGGGCCGCGATGTGCGGCGCCCAGCCGACCGGCGGGACGTCCTCGGGTACCTCCCGCAGCCGCGCGTCGAGTCGCTCGTAGAACCCGGTCAGCGGCCCGTACACGCTTTCGACCAGCTCACGCCCGCCCCACCCGTCCTCGGCGGCCTCCGTCCCGAGCGGCGGTGTCGGCTCACGCCCTTCCTCGACCTCGTCGAGCGGCATGGTCTCGAACGCCGCCCGGGGGTCCAGCCCGGCC
Source organism: Spirillospora sp. NPDC048823 (assembly GCF_043198445.1). Classification (NCBI taxonomy): domain Bacteria; kingdom Bacillati; phylum Actinomycetota; class Actinomycetes; order Streptosporangiales; family Thermomonosporaceae; genus Spirillospora; species Spirillospora sp. NPDC048823. The sequence goes on from NZ_JBICUT010000004.1 coordinate 100,968, forward strand.
GGATCTTCCCCGGTCCGCTCTTCGTCGGCCGGCTCTTCGGGCGGAGCGGGCACCGGGACGTCCTCGGGAGCGTCGTCCGCCGGGGAGGCGGGTGTGGGCTCAAGGTCGTCCGCCGCGTTGCCGAAGGTGCTCTTCGGGCGGGGGGCGACGACGGTGGGGACGTCGGAGGGCGGGACGTAGGCAGGCGTGGTGTTCTCGTCTCCGAGGGTTTCCGGGCTCTCTTCGTCAGGCCCGTTGGTTTCTGATGGCTGATTCACCGACGACATCCCGTCCCAGATCGACCGCCCGGGGCCGTAATTTCCCGTTCTGCGCCGGACTAACGTCTCACAGGTCGATGATCATCGGTGTCCGGCCAGCGCGGCGTGATGATCTTCACCGTGGCGGGCCTCCGGGTCGGGGTGGACGACGGCGCCGGACAGGCGGGGGAGCGCGTGCAGGAGGCTGTGCTCGGCCTCGACGGCGACCTGGTGGGCGCGGACGACGGTCGAGGCGGGGTCGACGACGACGTCGCATTCGGCGCGGAGATGGTGGCCGATCCAGCGGAGGCGGACGTCGCCCACGGCGAGGACGCCCGGCGTGGAGGACAGGGCGGCCTCGGCGCGGTCGACGAGGACGGGGTCCACGGCGTCCATGAGGCGGCGCCAGACCTCGCGGGCCGTCTGCCACAGGACGGCCAGGATCGCGACGGTGATGAGAAGGCCGACGACGGGGTCGGCCCAGGGTGCGCCCAGGGCGAGCCCTCCGGCGCCCAGCAGGACGGCGAGGGACGCGAAGCCGTCCGTGCGGGCGTGGAGGCCGTCGGCGACGAGGGCGGCCGAGCCGATGCGGCGGCCCACGCGGACGCGGTAGCGGGCCACGAGTTCGTTGCCGGCGAAGCCGATGAGGGCGGCGCCCGCGACGGCGGCCAGGTGTTCCACAGGCTGTGGATGGGCGAGCCGCTGCACGGCCGCGTACCCGGCGGCCAGCGCCGATGCGGCGATGGCCAGGACGATGACGACGCCCGCGAGGTCCTCGGCGCGTCCGTATCCGTAGGTGTAGCGGCGGGTCGGCGGGCGCCTGCCGAGGAGGAACGCGATTCCCAGCGGGACGGCGGTCAGGGCGTCGGCGGCGTTGTGGAGCGTGTCGCCCAGCAGCGCCACCGAGCCGGTGAACGCGTACACGACGGCCTGGAGAACGGTGGTCGCGCCGAGGCCGGCGAGAGAGATCCACAGGGCGCGCATGCCCTGGGCACTGGCCTCCATCGCGGAGTCCACCTTGTCGGCCGCCTCGTGCGAGTGGGGCCGCAGGAGGTGGAGCAACCGGCGCTTGAGCGATCGCACACGACCGTGTCCGTGCCCGTGCCCCTGTGTTTGCCCGTGCCCATGACCGTGACCGTGTCCGCTCATATGGCCAGGATGACCCGGATATCCCGTTGCAGCACCTCGACACCTGCGCCGTCGTCGCAGGTGCGCGGCGTGCGTCAGTGCGGGTTCGTGGCCAGAAGCTCCGCCAGGAGGTCGTCCAGCGTGACGATGCCCGCGAACTCGCCCCGCTCGTCGTTGATGACGGCGAGCGGGGCCCGGGCGCGGCGCATGCGGCTGACCGCGTCCAGGACCGTCGTCTCCGCCGTGAGGACGGTCGCCGGGTGGGCCATCTCGTCCGCGCGGCGTTCGCCGTCCGGTTCGGTGATGGCCGCCCGGACGTGCACGATCCCGGTCATCGCGCCGTCGCGGTCGCGGACGAGCAGCCGGTTGTGGCCACTGGCGGTGGCGGTCCGGCGGATCTGCGCCGCGGTCGCGTCCGCGCCGATCGCGGTCACGGACGTCGCCGGCACCACCAGATGCCCGACGGTGGCCTCCCGCGCCGAGATCGCCCGGCGGAGCAGCTCGTGGTCACGGCGTCCGATGAGGCCGAGGCGGCGGGACTCGCCGACCAGGTGGCTGAGCCGGGCCGGGTCGGTGTGGCTGTCCAGCTCGTCCTTCGGCGTGACGCGGAAGAGCCGCAGCAGCGCGTTCGTCGTCGAGTTCAGCGCCGACAGGATCGGCCTGGACACCTTCGCGAACGCGCGGAACGGCAGCGCGAGGATCAGCGCCGAGCGTTCCGGGTGCGTGATCGCCCACGACTTCGGCGCCATCTCCCCGATGACCATGTGCAGGAACGTGACGACGGCGAGGGCGGTGCCGAGCGCGATGGCCTTCGTCCCGGCGTCGGGGACGCCGAGCGCGTGCAGCGGCGGTTCCAGGAGGTGCTCGAACGCGGGCTCGGTGACGATCGCGAGGCCCAGCGAGCACATCGTGATGCCGAACTGGGCGCCGGCGAGCATCAGCGACAGTTCCCGGACGCCGGCGAGCGCGGCGACGGCGGGCCGGCTGCCCGTGGCGGCGGCGCGTTCGAGCTGGGGGCGGTTCGCCGCGACCAGCGCGAACTCGGCAGCGACGAAGAACCCGTTCCCGACCAGCAGCAGAACGGTGATCAGCAGCGTGGTCAGCGGGTCCACGACGCCTCCGAACCGGACGGGACCGTGTCGTCCTCGGCGGCGGCAGCCGGAGCCGGCACCTCGGACGCCTCGGACGGCTCGGACGGCTCGGCGGAGCCCCGCGGGCGTTCCGCCGGGACGGCCGACGGCGCCTTGATCAGGATCTTCTCGGCGACGCGGCGGGCCACGCTCACGACCTCCAGCTCGACCGAGCCGGCCTCCACGTCGACGGTGAGGCGGTCCCCGGGGGACGGCAGCCGGCGCAGCTCCGCCATGACCAGCCCCCCGAGGGTGTCGTAGGCGTCGCCCTCGGGCAGGTCGAGCTTGGTCAGCCGGCCGACCTCGTCGATGCGCATGCCCGCGTCGACGAGCCAGGACCCGTCGGGCCCGGAGGTCGGAATCTCCTCCTGCGCGTCGGTCTCGTCCGCGATCTCCCCGACGAGCTCCTCGGCGACGTCCTCGAAGGTGAGGATGCCGGCGAGGCCGCCGTACTCGTCGACGACGCAGGCGAACTCCTCGCCGGAGTCGCGCATGTGCTCGATCACCCCGTACAGCGGCTGGCTGCCGGGGACGAGCAGCGCCGGCCGCGCGACGCGGCCGACGGGGGTGGCGGGGTCGAGGGTGTCGTCGGCGACCTCGCGGACGCCCGCGACGCCGATCACGTCGTCGACCTCCTGGCCGTAGACGGGGTAGGCGCTGTGCCCGGTCTCGCGGATCAGCGCGACGAGGTCGGCGACGGGCGCGGTGGCCGGCAGCGTCCGGACCTGCGGCCTGGGCACCATGACCTCGTCGGCCGTGAGGTCGCCGAACGACAGCGCCCGGTCCAGCAGGCCGGACAGGTCGGCGGGCAGGTGCCCGGAACTGTGCGACTTGCCGATGATGTCGCCGAGCTCCTCAAGCGTCGCGCCGCTGTGCAGCTCCTCGACGGGCTCGACGCCGACGGCGCGCAGCAGGCGCTCGGCGGAACTGTCGAACAGCCGGATCAGCGGCCCCGCGATCGTCAGGTAGATCAGGGTGGACGCGGCCAGCGCGCGCGCCAGCGACTCGGCGCGCGCGAGCGCGAGGTTCTTGGGGAACAGCTCGCCCAGCAGCATCTGGATGAGCGTCGCCAGGACGAATCCGGTGGCGAGCGCGATCGCGCCCGTCGCGCCCATGGGGACTCCCGCGACCTCCAGCAGCGGCTGGATCAGCTCTGCGAGGGCGGGTTTGGCGATGAAGCCGACGACCAGGGTCGTCATCGTGATGCCGAGCTGCGCGCCCGACAGCATGAACGAAACCCTGCCGATGACCTTCAGTGCCCGTTTCGCGGGAATGTCGCCACGTTCGGCGGCCTGTTCCAGAGTCGCGCGGTCAGCGGCGACGTAGGCGAACTCCTGGGCGACGAAGTATCCGGTGGCGGCGGTGAGAAGGATCACCGCCAGCACCCCCAGCACCGCGGTCAGCATGGGGCACCGGGTCTATGACTGGGGTCCGGCACTGCGGACTCACCACTCCTCTCGTAGACGTGCTACCTCTCGTAACGTCACCTATGACAACGAGGTTCCCGGTCCACAGGGTACGGGTCGGCGGCCGGACGGTCCCGGCCGGACGCGCCCGGTGTGGCCCGTCCGCGGGAGAAAGACGCTTGTTTCGGCTAGTGTCACGGATCACACTTGTATGAGAGCGTACGTCCGATAGTGGACCGGTCCGCGCTCCCAGACCGGTGCGCCGGGCATGCTCGGGGGGACCATAGGAGAGCGATCGCGGGGCAGACGTTGGACCAGAGCGGGGCCGGGGCCGCCGCGCCCATGAGTCGTGAAGGCGTCGACCATGCCCTGCGGACCCTCCGGCGGGAGCGCGACCGCATCTCGGCGTCGCTTCTCGAACTCGACGGCCACGACGGCAGCCGGCTTCTGGAGGGCGCCCGCCTCACCGGCGAGACGTGGCGCCGCTGGGAGGAGGCGAAGGCCGTCATGGCGGGGCTGTGGGCGCTGTTCGACGCCTACCAGCGCGTCCTGGACACCGCGTCGGAGCTGCGCGGACGGTCGTCGCGTCCCGACATGGCGACGCTGGTCGAGCTGTCCGGGCTGCTGTCGGGAACGTCGGTCGAACTGCCCGGCGGGGAGACCCCGCTGCGCGACCGCACGCTGCTCGGCCCGCAGGAGCGGCGGGTGACGCTGAACGACGCGGTCGCGATGATGTGCGGCGCGTACGAGTCCGTCGCGGGCGAGGTCGCCGCCGCCGACGCGGCCTGGACGGCGCTGCTGCTGCCGCTCGAAGAGGTGGAGGAGGGCTGGCGGGAGACGGCCCGGCTGGCGCACTCCCTCGACGGCACCCGGCATCCCGAGCTGGACCGGGTCGGGCGTGAGCTGACCGCGCTCGGCCGCGTCATCCGCACCGACCCGCTGTCGCTCGTCCGGGACGGCCGCGCCGACACCGGCCGCCTCGACCGCGTCCGCGGCGCCCTGACCTCGCTGGACGACGAGCTGGCCGGTGTCGCCCGGATGCGCGACGACTACGCGGACCACGTCGCGCGGGTCACCGCGTCCATCGAGGAGATCGAGCGGACGGAGCAGCGTGCCTGCGAGGCGCACGCGACGGCCCTCATCAAGATCCTTTCGCCGAATCTTCCCGAACCGTCGCGGGGGCTGGGCATCGCGCTCCGCGACCGGCTCACGGCCCTGGAGCGGCTCCGCGAGGCGGGCCGGTGGGTGGAGATGGCCGGACGGTTCGCCGAGCTCGAACGCGCCGCCGTCGAGGCGCTGGAACGGGCGCGCGGTGATCTGCGTCTCAGTGCCGGCCTGCTCGACCGGCGGAGCGAGCTGCGCGGACGCCTGGAGGCGTACCTGGCCAAGGCCGCACGGCTGGGCCTGGTCGAGGACGAGCGGCTCACCGCGCTGTACGGGGAGGCCCGTGATGTGCTGTGGACGGCGCCCTGCGACCTGCGGAGGGCGACCATGGTGCTCGGGGAGTACCAGCGAGCGATCAGGGCGTGCGAGAGCGAGACGGGGACCCGGCGATGAACCGATGCACCCAGCCCGGCTGCACCGGCGAGGTGGAGGCCGACGGCTTCTGCGACGTCTGCGGGATGGCCCCGGTCGCGGCCCCCGCGCCCGCCCCGGCCGCCCAACCGGCGCAGCCCGCGCAACCGGCACAGCCCGCGGCGCAGCCTGTGCAGACGTCGCAGCCCGTGCGGCCTCCGCAGGCGCCGCGGCCCGGCGCCCCGGCTCCGCAGCCCGCCCGGTCGGCGCCGCCCGCGCGGCCGTCCGCGCCGTCCGGTCCCTACCCGGCCCCGCCGACCCCGCCGGCCCCCGCCGTGCCGCCTCGGCCGGGTGCCGCGGTGACGACGCGGACGCCGGCCGCGCCCCCGACCACCAGGCAGCCGGGTTCGTCAGGCTCGTCCGGTCCGTCCGCCTCGTCCGGTCCGTCCGCCCCGTCGCACCCGAGCGGCCCCGGCTCGGCGTCCGCCGGCACGGCGGGCAGCGGACGGGGCACGGTCGGGTCCGGGCGGACGGCGTCGCGCGGCGGCACCCGGGGGACGGGCTCCAGCGGCGCCAGCAGGCGCGGGATGCTCGGCGCCGGGCTCGTCGAGGTGCCGCCCGTCCCCGCCCGCGACCCCGCCTCCGCGATCATGGAGACGCCGGAGGTGCCGGAGAACCGGCGCTACTGCAGCCGGTGCGACGAGAAGGTCGGGCGGAGCCGGGGCGGGCGCCCGGGCCGTACCGAGGGGTTCTGCCGCAACTGCGGGCACCCGTTCTCGTTCACGCCGAAGCTGCGCGCCGGCGAGGTGCTCGGCGGCCAGTACGAGGTGCTCGGCTGCCTCGCGCACGGCGGGCTCGGCTGGGTCTACCTGGCCCGCGACCACAACGTCAGCGAACGGTGGGTCGTCCTCAAGGGCCTGCTGGACACCGGGGACGCCGACTCGCTGGCCGCCGCGACCGCCGAGCGCGCGTTCCTCGCCGAGGTCGAGCACCCCAACATCGTCAAGATCTACAACTTCGTCCGGCATGACGACTCCGGCTACATCGTGATGGAGTACGTCGGCGGCCGGTCGCTGAAGGACATCCTGCTCAGCACCCGCCAGGACCACGGCGACCAGGCGGCGCTCCCGCTCCCCCAGGTGATCGCGTACGGGCTCGAGGTGCTGAGCGCCCTCGGCTACCTGCACGGCGTCGGCCTGCTGTACTGCGACTTCAAGCCGGACAACGCGATCCAGTCCGAGGAGCAGCTCAAGCTGATCGACCTCGGCGGGGTGCGCCGCGCGTTCGACATCGACAGCCCGATCTTCGGTACCCCCGGCTACCAGGCCCCCGAGATCGGCTCGCAGGGCCCGTCGGTCACGTCCGACCTGTACACCGTGGGCCGGACGCTGGCGGTGCTGAGCTTCCCGTTCCGCGGCTACACCGGACGGCATCTGCGGAGCCTGCCGCCCCGCGAAGAGGTACCGCTGTTCCAGCGGCACGAGTCGTACCACCGGCTGCTGCGCCGCGCCACGCACCCGGACCCGGCCCGCCGCTTCCAGAGCGCCGCCGAGATGGCCGAGCAGCTCACCGGCGTCCTGCGCGAGGTGCTGTCGGCCGAGGACGGGCGCCCGCGGCCCGCGCCGTCGCCGCTGTTCGGCGCCGAGCAGCACACCGCCGGCGCCGAGATCATCGGGTTGGCCGACCGGGGCGGCGACCGGGTGAACGGCGCCGCCCCGCCCATCCTCGCGCCGCTGGAGCCGCCGGCCGCCGCGGCGGCGCTGCCCGTCCCGCTGGTGTACGGCTCGGACGCGGCCGCCGCGTTCCTGGCCGGGCTCACCGCCCGCGACCCGGGCGACCTGGCGGCCGCGCTGAGCGCCGCGCCGGTCGCGTCCCGGGAGGTCCGGCTCGCGCTGGTCCGGGTCCGGATCGAGCTGGACGACCTGGACGGCGCCCGGCGGCTCATCGAGGAGATCGCCGCCGAGGCCCCCGACGACTGGCGCGTCGACTGGTACCGCGGTGTCCGCGCCCTCGCGGGCGGGCGCGGCGCGGAGGCCGCCGCCGTCTTCAACGACCTGTACGACCTCGCGCCGGGTGAGCAGGCGCCGAAGCTGGCGCTCGCCTTCTGCCACGAGATCCTGGGCGACATGGCGAACGCCGACCGCTTCTACGAGACGGTCTGGCGCACCGACCCCACCCACGTGAGCGCCGTGTTCGGGCTGGCCCGCGCCCGTATCGCCGCCGGTGACCGGCAGGCCGCCGAACGCGTGCTGGATTCGGTCCCCCGCGTCTCCAGCCACTACCTCGCCGCGCAGCTCGCCGCCATCGCCACCGCCGTCCGGGGCCGCCGCCCCGGTGAGCTGAACGCCGCCACGCTCGTCGAGGCCGGCCGGCGCCTGTCGTCCCTGCGCCTCGACACCGAGCGCACCGCCGCGTTCGCCGCCGAGGTGCTGGAGGCCGCCCTGACCTGGGTCCGCGCCGACCGCACCCCGGCGCCGCCGGGCTCCCGCATGCAGATCCTCGGCACCGACCTGGACGAGGCGTCCCTGCGCGCGAAGCTGGAGGAGACCTACCGCGTCCTCGCCAAGCTCGCGGACGGCACCGAGCACCGGCACGCGATGGTCAAACGGGCCAACGCGATACGCCCGAGGACGCTGTTCTGACGATGAACGCGGACCAGCACACCCACATCGGGCTCTGCCGAACCTGCGGCGAGCCCGTCCACGAGGACGACCGCTTCTGCGAGAGATGCGGCCGCCCCGACCCGACGACCGGCGACTGGTCCCCGCCCCCCGAGACCACGGTGCCCCCGGACTCCGCGCCCGGCGCAGGCGCCGCGCTCGCAGCGGACCCTGAGGCCGGGCATGCGGCCGGGAAGGGCGTGTGCACGGATTGCGGGGACGGGGCCGTCGGGACGGACGGGTACTGCGAGCAGTGCGGGTTCCGGCAGCCGAGCGGGCGGGAGCACGTCGAGGCGGAGCTGGGCGGGTTCGCGGCGGCGGTGAGCGACCTCGGGCTGCGGCGCGGCCGGAACGAGGACGCGTTCGCGCTCGCGGCGCTGCCCGCCGGTGCGTGCGCGGTGGTGTGCGACGGCGTCGCGAGCGCGCCGGGGTCGGAGGAGGCGTCGCGGGTGGCCGCCGATGCCGCGGCCGCCGTCCTGGCGGGACGCGTCTCGCTGGGCATGGACCCGCGGGACGCCACCCGCGGCGCGGCGGCGCGGGCGGGCGAGGTCGTGACGGGGCTCGCCAAGAACCCCGAGTCCGCGCCCGCGTGCACGTTCGTCTCGGCCGTCGTCGACGGGCCGGACGTCACCATCGGGTGGATCGGGGACAGCCGGGCGTACTGGCTGTCGGCCGCCGGCTCGTGGCCGCTCACGCGGGACGACTCGTGGGCGGCGCAGATGGTCGAGCGCGGTGAGATGGGCGCGGCGGACGCGTGGGCGGACCGGCGGGCGCATCTGCTGACGGCATGGCTGGGCGCGGACGCGGGCGCGGCCGAGCCGCGGCTCGCGGCGTTCCGGCCCGCCGCCCCGGGCTTCGTGGTGCTCTGCAGCGACGGGCTGTGGAACGACCTGCCCGAGGCCGCCGACCTCGCGGCCGTGGCACTGGGCGGCGCGGACGGGCCGGGCGGGCCGAACGGGCCAAGCGGGCCGGACGGGCCGCTCGGCGTGGCGCGGCGGCTGCTGCGGGCGGCGCTCGACGCGGGCGGGCACGACAACGTCACGGTGGCGGTGCTCCCCTGTCCGCCGCCAGAACCGAGCAGGGAGCCGGGCAGATGAGCGATTTCCCCGAGTTCACGGTCCGCGTGGACCAGAACCCCTACCTCCCGGACGGCGGACGGGAGATGCACGCGATCGTGACCGTGGAGGCGCGCTCGTCCGGCGGTGGCGGCGGGGGTACGGGCACCGGGCGGGCGCCCGCGGCGGAGATCATCATCATCGACACCTCGGGGTCGATGTCCTACCGGGGCAAGATGGCCGCCGCGAAACGGGCGGCGCGGGCCGCGGTGAACGTGCTGCGCGACGGGGTGCGGTTCGCCGTCGTCGCGGGCGCGAACCAGCCCCGCATGATCTACCCGCAGGGGGAGCGGCTCGCCGAGGCCAACGACACGTCCCGGCGGAGCGCCGCGCAGGCGGTGGGACGGCTGGAGGCGGCCGGCGGGACGGCGATCGGGTCGTGGCTGCGGCTCGCCGACCGGCTGTTCACCGGCTACGAGGACGCCGTCAAGCACACGATTCTGCTGACCGACGGCAAGAACCAGCACGAGTCGGCCGAGGATCTGGGCGCGGCGCTGGAGCAGTGCTCGGGGCACTTCCAGTGCGACGCGCGCGGCGTCGGCACCGACTGGGACGTCGCCGAGGTCCGCAAGATCACCTCCGCGCTGCTGGGCGGGTTCCTCGACGTCCCCGACCCGGCGGACCTGGAGGCCGACTTCCTCGCGATGACGCAGACCGCGATGAGCAAGGAGGTCGCGGACGTGTCGCTGCGCGTGTGGACGCCGCAGCAGGCGGAACTGCGGTTCGTCAAGCAGATGGTGCCCACCGTGGAGGATCTGACCGGCAGGCGCGTCGAGTCCGGGAAGCAGACGGCCGACTATCCGCTGGGCGCGTGGGGCGACGAGAACCGCGAGTACCACGTGTGCGTGGAGGTCGAGCCCGGCGATGTGGGGCGGCAGATGCGGGCCGCGTGGGTGAAGCTCATCGCCGGTGACGAGGTCCTCGCGTCCGGGAACGTCCTGGCCGAGTGGACCGACGACGAGGCCAGGTCGACGCGGATCAACGGGCGGGTCGCCCACCACACCGGGCAGTCGGAACTGGCCGACGCCATCCAGGAGGGCCTGGAGGCGAGGCGGGAGGGCGACGAGGACACCGCGACGACCAGGCTCGGGCGGGCGGTCGTCCTGGCGCGGGAGGTCGGCAACGAGCAGATCTCCGGCCTGCTGGACCGGGTCGTCGACGTCATCGACCCGGTGCGCGGCACGGTACGGCTGAAGCGGGAGGTGTCCAAGGCGGACGAGATGTCGCTCGACACCCGTTCCGTGCGGACTGTGCGGACCCGCCACGGCGACGAGGCGCGAGGAGGAGGCTGAGGCTCATGCCGGTCTGCCCGAGCGGGCACACGTCCGAGGCCGCCGACTACTGCGACGTGTGCGGCGATCTCATGGACGGCGCGCAGCGCGCCGAGTTCGCCGCGCCCGCACCCGTACCCGCCCCCGCGCCGAAGGCGGACGTGGAGGAAGGGCCGGACGCGGGGCCGGACGCGGGGCCGGACGCGGGGCCGGACGCGGGGCCGGACGCGGGGCCGGACGCGGGGCCGGACGCGGGGCCGGACAAGGCCGCCTCCCCGGCATGCCCGCACTGCGGCACGCCCCGCTCCGGACGTTTCTGCGAGGTCGACGGGTACGACTTCGAGACCGGCGCCCTCCGCACCGCCCAGCCGCCCGCCCCCCGGCCGAGGCCGCTGGTGCCGTCGCAGCGGACGAGCAGCCCGCGGCTCACCCCGCCCGGCCCGTCGGCGCTGATCGCCGCCGACCGCGCCTACTTCGACACGGTGATCGCGCAGATGGGGCCGGACGCGGCGGGGCTGACGTTCCCGCCGTACAGCCCGGAGCGCCGCGTCCCGCTGATCGGCGACCAGGTCCGGATCGGGCGGCGCAGCACGTCCCGCGCGCTCCTCCCGGAGATCGACCTGAGCGCGCCCCCCGAGGACCCCGGCGTCTCGCACCTGCACGCCGTCCTGCTCGCCCAGCCGGACGGAACCTGGAACCTGGTCGACCCCGGTTCGACCAACGGCACCACGGTGAACGGCGGAGCGGACCCGATCGGGGTGAACACGCCGGTGCGGATGGCCGACGGCGACCGCATCCACGTCGGCGCCTGGACGACGATCACGCTGTCCCTGCAGGAAGGCCCGCCATGACGATGACTCCGCCCCGAAGTCCATCGGCCGGCCCGCCCTCCCCGGCGTCCAGGCCGCCGGCGGACACCGTGCGGCCCCGCGCGGGACGCCTGCGGACGTTCGTGCGCGGACGCTGGCTCCGGACGATCCCGGGCCGCGTCGGCATCCACGTGGTGCTGTGCCTGGCCGCCATCCTGGCACTGCTGGCCGTCCTGACCCTGGCGATCGGGAACGCGCGCGACTCCGTCCAGACGATCGGCAGGGACGCGGGCCCGCAGGTCGTCGCGACCGGCACCCTGTACTTCGCGCTCAGCGACATGGACGCGCAGGTCTCCAACATCCTGCTCATCGGCCGCGACCACGACCTCGGCATCGGCTACGACGAGTCGCTGAAGGTGTACGAGCGGCGCCGCGCGGAGGCCGACGCGGCCGCGGTGCAGGCCGCGCAGCTCGCCGGCCGCGACCCGGCGCTGCGGCGCACCGTCCAGGAGGTGCTGGACGGCCTCGGCAAGTACGAGCGGCTCGTCGGGCGCGCCATGGAACTCGACGCGCAGGCCGACCATCCGCCGGGCGAGCTGCCGCAGGAGGTCGTCGACGCCTACCGGCAGGCGACCGACCTGATGAAGCTCCAGCTCCTGCCCAAGGCGTACAACATCACGCTCGACACGGGCGCGCAGGTCCGGCAGCAGTACGAGACGAAACGCTCGGCGGTGCTGGCGGGACGCACGTGGGTCGCCGTGACCGGCCTGATCGTGCTGCTGTTCCTGATCGCCACCCAGCTCTACCTCGGACGGACGTTCCGCCGCGTCCTGAACGTCCCGCTGGTGCTGGCGACGCTCGCCACGCTGGCCCTCACCGCCGTGGGCGTGGGCCTCCTGACGGCCCATGCCGGGCACATGCGGAAGGCCAAGGAGGACGGCTTCGACTCGATCCTGCAGCTGTCCCGGGCCCGCGCGATCAGCCACAGCGCGTTCGCCGACGAAAGCCGCTACCTCCTCGACCCGGGACGCGCCGACACCTACGAGCAGACCTACCTCGACAAGTCGCTGTCGGTGATCTACCCGGACCTCGGGGACAAGCCGATGAACCTGGAGAACTACTACGCGGGGCTCGAGGGGACGCTCGGCTCCTTCAAGTCCGGCCAGGACGACGTCCCGTTCCTCGGCTTCTTCGGCGACGAGGCGCGCACGGTGGAACCGGGCCGCGAGGCGGACGCACTGCAGAAGACGCTCCAGGCGTACCGGGCCGTCCAGCGCAACGACGCGCGGATGCGGCAGCTCGCGGCGGCCGGAAACCGGGCCGGGGCCGTCGACGTGCGGATGGGCCGGACGTCCAACGCGATCAACGACTTCGGCGCCTACGACAAGGCGCTGAGCGAGCTGACGGCCGTCCACCAGGACGCGTTCGACGAGGCGATCGACGACGCCGACGGCGGGCTGCGCGGCTGGGACGCCGTCCCGGCGGGCGGCGCCGCCGTCATCGCCCTGCTGATCCTCGCGGGGGTCCGCCCCCGGCTGGCCGAGTTCCGCTGAAAAGGGAGACGAGCATGCGCGCCACCCGTGCCATCGCCGCGGCCGCCGCGTTCCTGGCCGCCGCGGCAGCGCTGTCGGCCTGCGGCCTCGGCGGCGCCGAGGAGGAGACCGTCGCCGGCAAGGACTCCCTCGTCATCGGCGTGAAGGAGGACCAGCCCGCCCTCGGCGTGAAACGCCCGGACGGCACGTACGAGGGCTTCGACGTCGACGTCGCCACCTACATCGCGGGCAAGCTGGGCGTCCCGGAGGACCGCGTCACGTTCCGGACGACGAACTCGTCGGTCCGGGAGGAGGCGCTGGCCGACGGCACCGTCGACATGATCGTCGCGACGTACTCGATCACGGCGCGGCGCAAGATGAAGGTGACCTTCGCCGGCCCGTACTACGTCGCGCACCAGGACACCTTCGTCCGCGCGGACGCCGCGTCCATCAACGACGTGCGGGACCTGAAGGGCAAGCGGATCTGCGAGGTGACCGGCTCCAACTCCTGGCGCCGCGTCATCGAGGAGCGCAAGGTCGCCGCGAAGCCGGTCACCGTCGGCACCTACGGGGCCTGCATGGACGCGCTCGCCGCCGGGAGACTCGACGCCGTGTCGACCGACGACCTGATCCTCGCCGGGTTCGCCGCCGGCCGCCCCGGCCGCATGATCAACGCGCCGTTCACGGACGAGAAGTACGGCGTCGGCCTCAAGAAGGGCGACCTGAAGGGCTGCGAGGCCGTCAACCGCGCCATCACCGGCATGTACCAGGACGGCACTGCCGCGCGCCTGCTGACGAAGTGGTTCGGTGACTCGGGCCTGAAACTGAACACCCACGTCCCCCAGTTCGAGGGCTGTACCTGAGTCAGGGCCTGGTGGTGGTGGGGAGGGCGACGATGGCTTCGCGGAGCGTGTCGTAGATCGGGATGAACTTGTCGATCCCGGTGATGCGGAAGACCCGCTGGACGCGCGGCGGCAGCGCGACGAGGGCGACGGACGTGCCGCGCTCACCGGCGCGGCGGTTGGCGGCGACGAGCGCGTTCAGGCCGGTCGAGTCGCAGAACGTGACCTCGCGCATGTCGACGACGAGGGGTTCGCCCGAGTCCACGACCTCGAACAGGGTCTCCTCGAAGCGGGCGCGGGACACCACGTCGATGTCTCCGTGCACGCGCACGAGAGTGCACCGGTCGTCGCGCATCAGGTTGATGTCGAAGTCCATGGTCACCTCACGCCCCATCCGGTGGTACCCGGCCATCTCAGGTGACTCCTCAGGATTGCGCACCCGTGCCCGCATTCCAAGCACTTCCCGGGAAAAGGACCAGGTCGCCCGGCGGTGCCCCGGACCGTAACCTGCCCGAGACGGCCGTCCGGTCTCCGCTCTAGACCCTACCCGACGGATCGTCCGGACCGTCCGGGCGCGTCCCGGACCTCCCGGAAACGGGCCAATAACTTACCGGACAGAAACTTACTATACGGTAAGAAATGGCGGATAAGGGCGGCCAGGCCAGCCTTGACCTGCGGATGGGCAATTCCTGACCCGACCGGCGGACGGAAAGGCGGGCGCTGACTCGGGCCCGGATCGGCGCAGACGTTACAGTGTCGGTGGCGAATTCGGGAGGCTGGATGTTCTACACGTTCATGACGCGCGTGGTGCGTCCGATCCTCTGGCTGCTTTTCCGTCCGCGGGTCGTGGGCGGGGAGAACGTGCCGAGTTACGGGCCGCTCATCGTGGCCAGCAACCACCTGTCGTTCATCGACAGCTTCATCATCCCCCTGGCGGTGCCGCGGCCGGTCACCTACATCGCCAAGGCGGACTACTTCGAGGGCGGCGGGCTCAAGAAGCGCTTCGTCCGCTGGTTCCTCACCAACCTCGGCCACGTCCCGGTCCGGCGCGGCGCCCGGCGCGCCGCGATGGGCGCGCTGGAGCAGGCCGCCGAGGTCCTCGACAACGCCGGCGCCTTCGCGATCTACCCGGAGGGCACCCGCTCCCCCGACGGACGGCTGTACCGCGGCCGCACCGGCGTCGGCTGGCTGGTCCTGGAGTCCGGCGCCCGCGTCCTGCCCGTCGCGCTGGAGGGCACCGAGAAGATCCAGCCGCTCGGCGCGTCCCTGCCGCGCGTCTTCGGCCCCCGCCCCACCGTGCGGATCGGCCCCCCGATGGACTTCTCCCACTACGGCGACCTGCCGCCCGCCAAGGCCCGCCGCGCCATCACCGACGAGATCGTCGAGACGATCCAGAAGCTGTCCGGCCAGGACTACGCCGCCGAGTACAACGAACGAGCCGAGCAGAGCTGAGCCGGCCCGGATGTTCGGGCCCGGTTCGCCCCGAACGCGTGTCGTCCGGGGCGACTCGCACCCTCTGCGCCGTAAGGTCACCGCCATGGCGCACAGGCTCCTCCCGATCATGCTGCTGTCGACGGCCGCCGCGGTGTCCGCATGCGGCGGCGCCGGAGAACGCGCCCGCCCCGTCAACGGTACCGCCCCCGCCGAGGTGGCCGGCGTCGGCTACACCTCCGACCAGCTCGCCCAGGCCCTCCTCACCGAGGTCCCCGGCTACCAGAAGGCCGGAGAGCCCGACTCGGGCTCCTACGGCACGCTCACGGCCATCCAGAACGCCACCAGGCTCCAGCGCGCCGCCGAACTGGACAAACCCCGCTGCGGGACGGGCCGCCCCGGCGGCGCGGTGCCCGGCGACGTCCCCGCGGCGCTCGTCACCTTCGCCAAACGCGGGCAGACCGTCACCGAGACCCTGATGGGCATGCCGGCCGCCGACGCCGAAAAGCAGGTCAACGCCCGCATCCCCGCCGGCTGCCTGAAGTTCCGCACCAAGGTCGGCTCCCAATGGTCACAGCACCGCGTGGTGGAGTCACCGAAGGGCGACATAGGCGAAGGCTCCCGCACCGTCGGCGTCGTCACCACCACCGGAAACACCAAGACCCGGACCTGGTACGTGGTCTTCCGAGGCCGCCACTACCTGGCGACCCTCACCGTCTACGGCCCCCAGGCCACCCGTACAGAAGCCGAACGCCTAGCCCGCGACACCCTCGCCCAGGCCGACCGCATCCTCCCGTAGTCCACGGCCGGGGGACGTGGGTCGCTATCCGTCTCATCCAGGGGCTAACGTTCGCTTTACGTGCGCGGAGCGCGGCTTCGAGCATTCCAGTCCAGCGTGGGGGTGCATTTGATCGGCAGAGAGGGCCGGGTGACCGGCAAGATCGGGCCGGGGCTGGTCGGGGAGGTGATGATCCCGATCCGCGGCGGGGTGGAGGCGTTCTACGCCCATCCCGTGGACCCCCGCGACGAGTTCGGTGTCGGCGTGATCGTCATCGTGGTCGAGTATCAGCCGCCCCGCACGGTGTACGTGGCGGCCGCTCTAGGCCAGTGATGAACCGAACGCCCGTTTCCCGCGTCTACTGGGAAACTCTGCGGCGCCCGCCCTGAAGGGGCGCGGCAGCCCCATAAATGAAGAGGAGGCCGTATGCCCGTGCTCGCCGTGGCCATCGCAGCCGTCGTCGCCGTCATCTTGCTGATCATCTTGTTCAAACTGGTCTGGCGGGTCGCCGAGCCGAACGAGGCGCTGATCATTTCCGGGCTCGGCGCCAGGTCCAAGCCGATCGACGGCATGGACAGCCTCGGATTCAAGATCGTGACGGGCAAGGGGACGGCCGTCCTGCCCGGCTTCCAGGTGTCCCGGCGGCTGCAGCTCGACAGCCGTGCCGCCAACCTCGAGGTGAGCTGCGTGACGCAGCAGGGCATCCCGGTCAAGGTCCGCGGCGTGGTCATCTACAAGGTCGGGGACGACCTGGTCTCGATCGCGAACGCGGCCCGGCGCTTCCTGGAGCAGCAGGCCTCGATGGACGGCGCGATCCACGAGCTGTTCACCGGCCACCTGCGCTCCATCATCGGCAACCTCACCGTCGAGGACCTCATCCTCAACCGCGAGCGTCTCACCAGCGAGACCCGCAGTTCCGCCGCCGACGAGATGAGCAAGCTCGGCCTGGTCGTCGACTCACTGCAGATCCAGGAGATCGACGACGAGACGGACTACATCACCAACCTCGGCCGTCCGCACGCCGCCAAGGTCGCCGCCGCCGCCCGCATCGCCGAGGCCGAGCGCAACCAGGAGGCCACCGAGCGCGAGCAGGAGACCGAGCGGCAGAACGCCGCCGTCATCCGCGACACCGAGATGAAGAAGGCCGAGTACGAGGGCCAGGTGCAGCAGGCCGCGCAGCAGGCCCGCCAGGAGGTCATCCTCAAGGAGACCCGCAACGCCGAGCTGGAGGCCGAGCGCACCGAGAAGCGGCTGGAGAGCGAGATCCGCAAGCCCGCGGACGCCAAGGCGTACGAGCAGGTCAAGCTGGCCGAGGCGGAGCGCGAGGAGCGCATCTCCTACGCCCAGGCCGCGGCGACCGAGGTCCAGCTGAAGGCGCAGCGGGAGTCGGAGGCCATCCGGCTCCTCGGTGAGGCCGAAGCCGACGCGACCCGCCAGAAGGGCCTCGCCGAGGCCGAGGCGATCAAGGCCCGCGCGGTGGCGCTGGCCGAGAACACCGACGCCGTCATCGCCCAGCAGCTCGCCGAGCAGTGGCCGCAGATCGTCGAGGCGGGCGCCGGCGTGTTCGGCAACGTCGACAACATGGTCGTGCTCAACGGCGCCCAGGGCATCGAGGACATGCTCGCCAAGGCCCTCACGCTGGGCGGCACCGGCCTCGGCGTCGCCCGCCAGCTCCTCGGCAACCTGAACGCCCAGAACGGGCACGCCGGCCAGAACGGCTCCGCCCCGGCAGCTCCCCCCGTCCCCGTGGAAGCCCCCAAGGAGGACTGACGTTCCGTCGCGAGCGCGAGGCCCGGCCGGAATCCGGCCGGGCCTTCGTGATCTTTGCGGACGGTGTGGCGGTCCGGGCGCTAGCGGTGGGCCACTCGGGCTAGGTTCGTTCTCATGTCCGTGCCGCGGCTTGCCGTTTCCGTCGACCTTGTCGTGCTCACCGTGCGGGAGCAGCGTCTGTGCGCGTTGCGGTGGCGGCGTGACCGGGCGCCGTACGAGGGAGCGTGGTCGCTGCCGGGCGGGTTCATCCAGCTCGACGAGGATCTGCCGGCCGCGGCGTCCCGGCTGATGGCGGAGCGGGCGGGTCTCGCGGACGTGCGGATCCACCTGGAGCAGCTCGCCACCTACGGGTATCCCGACCGTGACCCCCGGCAGCGGGTGGTCAGCGTCGCCTACCTGGGGCTAGCGCCGGATCTGCCCGCGTCGAGCCGCGCGCAGGTGCTGTGGACGGCCGTGGACGATCTCGTCCACCATGACCGGGCGGCGTTCGACCACCGGCGGATCCTGTGCGACGGGATGGAGCGGGCGCGCGCCAAGCTGGAGTACACATCGCTGGCCGCCGCGTTCTGCCCGCCCGAGTTCACCGTCGCGGAGCTGCGCCGCGTCTACGAGATCGTGTGGGGGACGAGCCTGGACCCGCGGAACTTCCACCGGAAGGTCACCGGCGCGGACAGGTTCCTGATCCCCACCGAGCGGACGACGACGCGGGACGGCGGCCGCCCCGCACGGCTGTACAGGCGCGGCGACGCGGAGCAGCTGCGTCCGCCGATGCTGCGTCCCCGGGTTCCTTGACCAGGGGTGATTTCACGCCGTCGCGGGACGGTTGCTAGTTTCGCACCCTATGGACGGTGACTCCCCCGAAGTGCTCGGCCTGCTCGTCAGGGACATCGGCGAGGCCGGCGTCGCCGAGATGGCCGGTTCCCCGGGCCTTGCGGCGGCCGTCGACCAGCATGTCGCCAGCCTCCGGGAGGAACTCGGGCATCCCGGCGAGAAAGAGCTGATGGGGTATCTGCGGAGATTCGCCGAGGACGCGTTCCATCGGGGCTGGTGGCCGGACGACACGCACGACTGGGAGTTCGTCCGCATCGTGGCGGTTTGCTGGATGATGCGGCGTACCGCGTGATGAGGGGCGCTGCGTAGGCTGGGCGCAATACCCCTGTGCAACTGGAGGACAACGGTGTCCGAGGCAACCACTCCGCGCTTCCGCTCCGTCCTCGACCGGTTCGTGGCTTACAAGCCCGGCAAGGTCGTGGTGTCGCCCGAGGGCCGCTCGTTCAAGCTGTCGTCGAACGAGTCGCCGCACGGGCCGCTCCCGTCGGTCGTGGACGCGATCGGCGAGGCGGCGCGCAACGTCAACCGCTATCCCGACAACAACGCCACCGCGCTGACCGAGGCGATCGCGTCGTTCTGCGGCGTCCCCGCCGACCATGTCGCGGTGGGCTGCGGCTCGGTCGGGGTGACCCAGATGCTCCTGGAGGCCGTCGCCGAGCCGGGCGCCGAGGTCGTGTACGCGTGGCGGTCGTTCGAGGCGTACCCGCTGCTGGTGTCGCTGTCGGGCGCGACGGGCGTCCAGGTGCCGCTGCGGGACGAGACGCACGACCTCGCCGCGATGGCCGACGCGATCACCGACCGGACGCGGCTGATCTTCGTCTGCAACCCGAACAACCCGACGGGCACCGTCGTCCGCCGCGCGGAACTGGAGGCGTTCCTGGACCGCGTCCCCGCCGACTGCCTGGTCGTGCTGGACGAGGCGTACCGCGAGTACATCCGCGACGACGAGGTTCCCGACGGGCTCACGCTGTACGGCGACCGCCCGAACCTGGTGATCCTGCGGACGTTCTCCAAGGCGTACGGGCTCGCCGGTCTGCGCATCGGGTTCCTCGTGGCGCACCCGCTGGTGGCCGGCACGATCCGCAAGACGTTCCTGCCGTTCAGCGTGAACTCCGTCGCGCAGGCGGCGGGCATCGCGTCGCTGAAGGCGACGGACGAGCTGCTGGAGCGCGTCGAGGGGACGGTGAAGGAACGCGACCGCGTTCGCGGCGCCCTCCTCGCGGCCGGCTGGACGGTCCCGCCGACGGAGGCCAACTTCGTCTGGCTGCGCCTCGGCGACCGGACGATGGAGTTCTCCGGAGCCTGCGACGCCCAGGGAGTGAGCGTCCGCCCGTTCGACGGTGAGGGCGCCCGAGTCTCCATCGGCTCCCCCGAGGAGAACGACGCCTTCCTGGCCGTGGCCAAGAGCGTCCCCTACCGGAACTGAGGCCCGCCCCGCCCCCGGACCGGTGTACGCGTCCGGGGGCTCTGACGGCCTGTCAGCTGGTCTTCGCGGGCCCCAGCTTCTCGACGATGAGGCGGTAGAGCTGGCGGGGGCGGCCGGGTTGCGGGGTCCGGTTCGGGGGCAGTGGCCAGGCCAGGCCCTCCTCGACGAGGGTACGCAGGAGGCGGCGGGCGGTGCGGGGGGTGACGCCGAGCATCTTGCCGGCGTTCTCCGCGTCCACGATCAGAGGCTGCTCCTGGTCGCCGAGCTTGTCGGCGAGGCGTGCGAGGATCTCCAGGCCCTTGGGCTTGGCCTGCGGCGGTGTGCGCGGCGGTGTGCGCGGCGCGGGGACGAGGGCCCGGCCGTCGCGGTCCAGGGCGAAGCCCTGTGCCCGCTGGGAGGTCTGCGAGCGGGCCAGCGCCGCCCGGGCATGGTTCTCCGCCTCGTGCGCGGTGCGTCCCATGCCGATGCCGACCTCGATCGCGAGGCCGAGTTCCTCGCGGACGCGTTCGACGAACGGAGGCGTCCGGAACCCCTCGGTGGACGCGGTGACCGAGCCGCGCGTCGCGATGACGAGGTAGCTGTGGTCGTCCAGCGGCCACACCGACGCGTTCATCCGGTGCGCCTCCTGAAGCAGCACCCGGTGCAGTGCGAGCTTCAGTTCGTCCCGCCAGTAGCGCGGGGTGACGCGGCGCGGTGTCTCGCGCAGCGTCGGCACGTCCACCAGCACCACGACGAGCTGCGACTCCTCCAGCCGGTGGTGGGCGCCGAGCAGCGCCGCCGTCTGCAGGGAGCTTCGGATGGCCGCGCCGGTGGGGCGGACGCGGAGGGTCGGCACGCCGGCCATCTCCATCCGCTCCGCGGTGGCGTGCACGCAGGTCATCGCGACCGTCGTCGCGCCGCGCCGCCACAGCCGCTCGTGGAAGGCGGCGAGCGTGCCGGGGCCCGCCGCCTCTTCGCGCAGATGCACCTGCTCGGTGCCCAGGCTGATCTCGGAGTACGCCTCCTCGACCTCGGCGCGGCCGAGCACGTCGATGCTCACCCTGGCCGGGTCGAAGCGTTCGTCGAGTGAGGCCCGCAGCAGCGCGCCCTGCAGGGCGGCGCCGTTCAGCGGGACGTACGTCGCGGGCATGGTGAGCACGCCCGCCTTGCGTGCGAAGTCGTAGGGGACTGGGCTGGCGAACAGGCACACGTCCACGCCCGAGCCCAGGCGCACGACCTTGTCGGCCGCCTCCTGTTCGTCTCGGTAGGCGGCAGCGACCAGCCGGCTCGGTACAGGTGTGGGGCCGTGGCCCATGAGCATGACCCTTTCGACCAGGTCATGCGGGCCTACGACACCGATCGTGAGGTCGGGGCTCACCGACCCCGTTCGTGCGGCCGTCATCGATGATCGCTCGCTTCCGGTCCGTCCTCTCGGCGGGGGTCCGACCCCGACCACGCGTTCGCGCACGCTCCGCCCAACGGTTGACTCATGGCTTGTCGCCCTGCCTTCTGACCCGGCACCGCAGTTCCCGTGCGATTCGCCTTCCCGCAGCCCCCCACCGCCACCCAGAAGCGGAAGAGAACCTCCTCCTGCAGCCCCACTCACCCGGAGCCCCTTCTGCTAGCAGATCGGGTCAAGGCGGCGATGTGTGACGCCCAGACGCGGAATCGAATCAAGAGTGCGGCGAAAAAGTAACCTACGGGACCCCCTGGTCAGTAATTTGTCACCATTCGGCCAGCCTTGATCCTGCATCTTCGGGCGTCCGAAGTTGAAAAACAAGACCCGAAAACACGTCTGGGGGCCTCTCCTGACGCCGTCGCGCACTGGAAAGACCCCTGGGGCGTCCGTTTGGTTTACACGCGGGCCGAAACTTGTCCGCCCCGCTGTCAGCCCTCCTGGAAGGACGAGCGATCCGGCCTTTCGGCTCCGATGATCGAGGCCGGTGATTTTTTACCGGGTTACGGCCCGGCCGAAGCGGACCGTTCCAGCTGTTTTCTGCCCAGCTCAGCGGGTGATCGCAGGCGGGCAGGCGGGCAGGCGGGCAAAGCGGCCCAGCGGCCCGTAGTCGACTCGTCACACATTGCTGAACCACTTTCGGGGTTCGGCGTAACAGTGCCCGTCAGATGCCACTCCGGAGTTGGTCAGGACGGGGCCACAATCGGCCGGACCACCCCGCCCCGGACGGACCACACCGCCCCGGACGGCCGCCGTCGCCTAGTCGGCCTCGCGGACGATCTCGGCGCCGAGCTGGGACAGGCGCTCGGCGGTGTGCGCGTGACCGCGGTCCAGGTAGTAGGCCGAGGTGATCGTCGTCTCGCCCTCGGCCGCGAGGCCCGCCAGGACGAGGGCGCTGCCGCACCGCAGGTCGTGTGCCTCGACCTCGGCGCCGCGCAGGGCCCGCGGCCCGTTCACCTTGGCGCGGTTGCCGTCCACCTCGATGTCGGCGCCCATCTTGCCGAGTTCGTCCGCCAGCTTGAACCGGCCGTCGAAGATCCGCTCGTAGACGTAGGACGGGCCGTCGGCCAGGCAGGACAGCGCCATGATCGGCGACTGCAGGTCGGTGGCGAAGCCCGGGTACTCGTCGGTGATGACGTTGATCGGACGCAGCGTCCGTTCGCGGCGGACCTGGAGCACCGCGCCCTGCTGGTGGAACTCCACGCCCATCTGCTCCAGCTTGTCGGCGGCGACGCCGAGATGCTCCAGGCTGGCGCCGACGAGGCTGAGGTCGCCGCCGGTGATCGCGGCGGCCATCACGAACACGCCGGCGTCGATCCGGTCGGGCATCACGGTGTGCTCGACGGCGGTCAGCTCGTCCACGCCCTCGACGGTGACGAACCCGGTGCCGCCGCCGCTGATCCTGGCTCCCATCGCCTGCAGGATCGCGATGTTGTCCAGGACCTCGGGCTCCAGCGCCGCGTTCTTGATCAGCGTGGTGCCGGACGCCAGCGCCGCCGCCATGATCAGGTTCTCGGTGCCGGTGTGCGACGGGGTGTCGCAGTAGAGCGTTCCGCCGCGCAGGTCGCCGGCCTTGATGTGGATGATGCCGTCGCCGTTGTCGGCCACGTGCTCGGTGACCGTGGCGCCCATCCGCTTGAAGCCGTTGTAGTGGAAGTCGAGGTTGCGGCTGCCGAGATTGCAGCCGCCTACGCCCTCGATGACCGCCTCGCCGAGCCGGTGCAGCAGCGCGGGGACGAACAGGAACGAGCCGCGGAACCGGGAGGCGATCTCCGCGGGCAGCACCGGGCTGCTCAGCGACGACGCGTCGATCACGAGGGTGCGCTCGGTCTCGTGCAGCTCGGCCTTCGCCCCGATGGCCCGCGCGAGCTCCACCGCCCGCCGTACGTCCTCGATGATCGGGACGTTGCGCAGGACGGTCCGTCCCTTGGAGGCCATCAGCGAGGCGCCGATCATCGGCAGGACGGCGTTCTTGGCCCCCTGGACGAAAACCGTGCCGTGCAGCTGCCTGCCGCCGCGCACGCGATAGCGAACCTCGTGGCCCATGCTCATGCCGCCATACTCCTTCTCGGATGCCGGTTACGTACCTGCAAGTGGGAGCACGAGGGCCGAGCGCGCCGAACGGTGTCCCCCTCTGCGCCAACGCGACCCCAGTAAACCATCGGCCCGGGTGTGTGATGTCCGGCCCGCGCCACCGTGGCGTCGGTTCTGTTCGTTGAGACACCCGAAGTACCCCGAAGGTTCGCCTCCTACGGGAAAATTACAAGGTGAGCGAAGTGTCGGCGCGGTGTCCGCGGTCAAGTCTATGGTGATCATCCATGGACGAATCACCCGGATGGGACGCCATCGACAACGCCCTGCGCCCCCTCTACGGGGACGCGAATCCGCTCCACCTGGCAACGATCCTCAAATGGTCGCTGGGGGGCTCCGACCCGCTCGACGGCATCAGCGCCTACCCCCGTACGGATCCCGTCCCGCACTGGCATTTCGTCTCGTACGGCATGAGCGAGCTGTACACGAAGGAGTCCCAGAACCCGGAAGAGTCGGGCTGGGGTTTCGAGTTCACCTTCCGTGTCGCCCGTGACCCGGCGGACGAGGCGCCGCCGATGTGGGCGCCGAACCTGCTGCAGAACCTCGGCCGGTACGTGTTCAAGTCGGGCAACTGGTTCGAGCCCGGCCACCACATGAACGCCAACGGGCCGATCAACGCCGACCGGCACGACTCGCAGATCCGCGCGGTCACGTTCATCGCCGACCCCGAGCTCGGCGAGATCTCGACGCCGCACGGCCGGGTCCTCTTCCTCCAGGTCGTCGGGCTGGCCGAGGACGAGTACGAGGCGCTGCGCCAGTGGAACGCCGACGAGCTGATGAAGATCCTCGCGCCGCACCTGCCGCTGTTCGTCACCGACATCGACCGGCCGTCGCTGATGGCCCGCCCCGACGTCGCCCGGGCCGTCGAGGAGGGCAGCGCGCGGGACGGTTCCAGCGGCGGCCTGCTGCACATCCCCAAGGTGGAGTGGGAGCGCGCCGCCGGATCGACGACGCTGCGGATCGGCGCGCACCAGGCCCCGCATGTCGCGGACTCGCTCCGCGGGCGGCTCCCGTTCGGGCGCGATCTGATCCTGGAGGCCGACGACGCCAGGCTCACGTTCCGTCCCGCCGACGCCTACGCCGTCGAGGAGCCGCGGGAGGGCGTCCTGGACGTGCACGTCCCGCTGACCGCCCTGGACGACCTCACGGCCGTTCTGCGTCCCGTGGCGGGCAGCAGCGCCGTCGCCTCGCTTCCCGGCCTCACCGTGGAGATCGTCCCGACCGTCATCAAGGACCGCTACGGCAACGACACCGACCAGGTCGTCGGCTGACTCAGCGTGCTTCCAGGACCTCGACCGGGTCGCCGAGCGCGAGGGTGCCGAGCGTGCGGGGCACGCAGTTCTGGCCGAACTGGATGCCGCGGTCGCGGCTGCGATAGGCGGCGAGCGTCCGCAGCGGCTCACGGCCGCGTTCGGCGGTCTCCTGGTCGGTGGTGGTGATGACGCAGCGGCTGCACGGCTTGACCGCCTCGATGACGGTCTCGCCGACGCGCAGGAGACGCGCGGTGTCCTCGGCGAACGCGCCGAGGCCCTCGATGACGAGGCTCGGCCGGAACCGGTTCATCGGCAGCGGCACGTCCAGGCGCGCGTTGAGGTCGGCGAGGGATTCGGCGGAGATGAGCAGCAGCGGGTAGCCGTCGGCGAACATCACCTCGCCGCCGCCCCGCGACGTGGGCCGGTGGCCGGTGAAGCGCACGAGCCGGCAGTCCTGGCCGAGCAGCGACGAGAACCACGCGGCCGCCTCGTCGCCCTGGTCGACGCCCTGGCATTCCTTCCGCTGGACGACCACGTCCAGGACCTCGCCGTCGCCCGCGGCCTTGTGGACGAGCGGTGCGGCGTCCGGGACGTCCACCGTGAGGATCTCGCCGTCGTAGGACGGCCGCATCAGCGCCATCTCCGCGAGATCCCGCTGCGACAGGAAACGGCCCTCGGGGGTGACGAGCATGAACTCGCGGTCGAGCGGCAGACCCGTGGCGGTCAGCTCGGCGCTCTCCAGCGAGGTTCCGCCGCCGCTCTTGAGCGGGTAGGTGTTCAGCTCGATCAGGGTCGCGGTCAAGGCCCCTCCCGCCGGGCCGGTGGAGGAGTCATCGGAGTTGCGCCAGGCGGCCGAAGACCGGGCCCAGGCGTTCGACGAAACGCTCCGGACGGCACACTTCGTCCAGGCGCGCCTCGTCGAGCGCCAGGTCCGCCTCCGTCGCGTGCTTGCGCAGCGTCTCGCGGAACGGCGTGCCGCTCTCCCACGTCTCCATCGCGGCCTTCTGGACGAGCGGGTACGCCTCGTCGTCGCGCGACATGCCCGCCTCGACCAGCTCCAGCAGCACGGTCGAGGTGTAGATCAGGCCGCCGGTCGACTCCAGGTTGGCCCTCATCTGCGCCTCGTCCACGACGAGTCCGGACATGAGGCGGTTCGTCAGATTCAGCATGTAGTCGAGGGCGACGGACGCGTCCGGCAGCGCGATCCGCTCCGTGGACGAATGCGAGATGTCGCGCTCGTGCCACAGCGGGATGCCCTCCAGAACCGGGACGATCTGCGCACGCACGATCCGCGCCATCCCCGCCAGCCGCTCCGAGATGATCGGGTTCTTCTTGTGCGGCATCGCCGACGAGCCCTTCTGGCCCTTGCCGAACGGCTCCCACAGCTCCCGGACCTCGGTGCGCTGGCCGTGCCTGACCTCCAGCGCGATCGCCTCGCACACCGTCGCCATGATCGCCAGGGACGAGACCCACTCGCTGATGCCGTCCCGCATCACGACCTGCGTCGACACGTCCGCGCTCTGCAGGCCCAGCTTCCGCGCCACATGCAGCTCGACGGCCGGGTCGATGTTGGAGTACGTCCCGACCGCACCGGAGATCGCCATCACCCCGACGGCCTCCCGGGCGCGCCGCAGCCGGTCCCGCGACCGGGCCATCGCGAACGCGAAGTCGGCGACGCGGTGCCCCCACACGTCCGGCTCGCCGTGGATGCCGTGCGTCCGCCCGACCCGCAGCGTCCCCCGGTGCGCGAGAGCGTGGTCGCGCAGCGTCCCGACGAGCGCGTCCGCCTTCTCCAGCAGGATGTCGGTGGCCTCGACCAGCTGCAGCGCCAACGCCGTGTCGAGCAGGTCGGACGACGTCATGCCGAAGTGGACGTACCGGGCGGCCTCGCGGGGCTCGGTGTTGTCCGCCCACGCGGACAGAAAGGCGATCACGTCATGCTGCGTGACCGCCTCGATCGCGTGCACCGCCTCCGGCGTCGGCGGCGGCGCCTTGCGAACCGGCTCCACCACCTCCGGCGGGATCGTGCCGGCCTCGGCGTGGGCCTCGACGACGAGGACCTCCACCTGGCACCACAGCTCGTACTTGTGCGCGTCACTCCAGACGCGTCCCATCTCCGGAAGGGTGTAGCGCTCAATCACCCGACGATTGTCCCAGGCCGGGCGCCACCGCGTCCGCCCGGGGCACTCGCGCTTCCAGGACGAGCACCGCGACGATCACCAGCACCAGCCCGGCGATCTCGGCGGCGGCCACCCACAGCCCGACCGGGGCGGCCGCGAGCGCGGCCGCCGCGCCGCCGAGCCGGGCGCGCGACGGCCCGATCCGCATGATCCCGCGGAACGCGGCATTTCCCGCCAGGTAGAGCGCGACCCCGCCCGCGAGGGCCAGCGCGGGCCCGACGGAAAGGTGGTCCCAGGCGTGCCCGACGGCCTTCTTCATCCCGGCCGCTATGACGATCACACCGATGATCATCGGCATGTGCGCATAGAAGTAGCCGAACATCGTCATCTGCGTCCGGTGGACGTCGTCGGCGGCGGCCAGCGACTCCTCGGCACGCGCGTCGTCGCCGGTGAAGTAGCTCCACCAGATCGCCGCCGCCAGCGCCAGCCCGAGCAGTACCGCGACGACCAGACCGGCGTCGAGATGGGCGTTCACGGCGCCCGACCCCGCGGAGATGATCGACTCACCAATCGTGATCATGACGAGTAGCCCATGCCGCTCGACGATGTGCGCGGGCCGGATGGTGAACAGCCCGCCCGCCGGGACGATGTAGGGCTGGGCGATCGGCACGATGAGCGCTGCCGTCCACAACGCGTAGACCGCCGGCCCGGGGGTGAGCAGACCGGCGACGATGATGAGCGCGGCCGCGAGGAGGTTCGCCGGCAGAACGCGCAGAATGTGCTTGTTGTCCTGCGCGTACAGCGTCGCGTGCGCCAGGACGAGGACCAGGTAGCCGAGCCCCCACACGACCCCGCCGTCCTCGAACGTCGTCGGGGTGGCGATCGCGACCATGAGGAAGCCGCCCATCCCGACCAGGATGATCAGCCGCCGCGCCGTCGTGGTCGGAGCGAGGGTGTTGGTCAGCCACGCGTACCCGCCGTACATCCACCACAGGACGCCGAACATCAGCACGATCCGGAAGAACCCGAGCGGGGTCAGCTCGTCGACCAGGACGTGGCTGAGCTGGATCAGCGTGAAGACGAAGACCAGATCGAAGAAGAGCTCCAGCGTCGTGACGCGGTAGACCTCCCCGCCTGGCGCCATGGGGGAGGACGTCATGGAACCTCGCTTATGGGGGTGTAATCAAGTAATCATCTCATATGCGGGAGGCGTTGAGGGCGATGTCGGTGCGGTGGTGGGAGCCGCGGAGGGTGATCCTGGAGACGGCCTCGTAGGCGGCTCCGCGGGCGGTGGGCAGGTCGGGGCCGGTGCCGACGATGTTGAGGACGCGGCCGCCGTTCGTGACGAGACGCCCGTCCGCGTCGAGCTTCGTGCCCGCGTGCAGGACGTAGGCTCCCTCGACCTTGGCGGCCTCGTCCAGGCCGGTGATCTCGTCGCCCTTCACCGGGGCGGCCGGATACCCCTCGGCGGACACGACCACCGTGACGGCCGCACCCGGATGCCACTCGGGGCGGAACTCCGGGTCCAGGCCGCCGATCGCGCACGCTTGCAGGAGTGTCGCGATCGGGGTGGCGAGGCGGTCCAGGACCACCTGGGTCTCGGGGTCGCCGAAACGCGCGTTGAACTCCACCACGCGCACGCCCCTGGACGTCAGCGCCAGCCCCGCGTACAGGACGCCGACGTAGGGGATCTCGCGGCGGCGCAGTTCGTCCACGGCGGGCTGGACGACCGTGGACATGACCTCGTCCACGAGCTCGGGCGGCGCCCACGGAAGCGGGGTGTACGCGCCCATCCCGCCCGTGTTGGGGCCCCCGTCGCCGTCGTACGCGCGCTTGAAGTCCTGCGCGGGCAGCAGCGGGACGGCGTGCTCACCGTCGCACAGGGCGAACAGGGAGACTTCGGGGCCGTCCAGGAACTCCTCGATCACGACACGTCCGCAGGCGGCGGCGTGTCCGGCCGCGGCCGCCCGGTCCTCGGTGACGACGACGCCCTTGCCCGCCGCGAGACCGTCGTCCTTCACCACGTAGGGCGGGCCGAAGGCGTCCAGCGCCTCCTCCGCCTCGGCGGCCGTCTCACAGACCCGCGCGTCGGCGGTCGGGACTCCCGCCGCCGCCATGATCTCCTTCGCGAACGCCTTGGACGCCTCGATGCGGGCGGCGTCGCGGTCGGGCCCGAAGCACGGGAACCCGGCCTTGCGCAGCGCGTCGCCGACGCCGGCCACCAGGACCGCCTCCGGGCCCACGACCACGAGGTCCGCGCGCAGCCGCCCGGCCAGCTCCGTCACCGCCACCGGATCGGTGGGGTCGAGCTGATGGTTGTCCGCAATCCCGGCCGTGCCCGGATTGCCCGGAGCGCAGTGGAGGGCGGTGACGGCAGGGTCACGATGCAGGGCGCGGGCGAGCGCATGCTCGCGGCCACCCGATCCAAGGACGAGTACTCGCACGTGACGCGAGCTTACTGGGCACCGTGAGGGGAAGGAGGCACGAGACGGGCATCACATCGGCGGACGTGAACGCGACCGTTGCGGGCGGCGTCCTTAATGTCGGCTGGTACGCTTCCACAGGCTTTGCCGAGGTGTGAAAGGAGGTGGTCGGGATGAGTCCTGGTGATCCTTGCAGTTCGCCGGAGAACCCTCACAGTCCGGACGGAACTGTCCGACCGTCCGCCTCCATCTGGCGTCCGGCCACCGCCCTCGCGCGCTCCCCTCGCTGACCGGCACGGGTCGAGCGCGCCCCTGCGTGCGTGGCCGGCGGGTTAGGAGCACCCCATGGCCATGACACGAGTCCGCCCCGGCCGCGTCCTGTTCAAGACGCGCGGCCGTCCCACCGGCGTCCAGGCGCCGCACCGAGGCTCCGCCGTCATCGACTGGGCCGCCTACATCGACGGCCACCGTGTCTCCACCGACACCGTCGCCGACGCCGTCCGCCTCATCCGCGACGGCCGCCTCACCCCGGACGGCGACAGCGCCGGCTTCGTCTGGGTCGGCCTCCACGAGCCGTCCGCCACCGAACTCTCCGAACTCGCCGAGGTCTTCGGCCTGCACCCGCTCGCCGTCGAGGACGCCATCCACGCCCACCAGCGGCCCAAGCTGGAGCGCTACGACGACGTCCACTTCGTCGTCATGAAGACCGTCGGCTACGTCGCCAGCGGCCCCGGCGGCGCCGAGATCGTGGAGACCGGCGAGATCATGCTCTTCTGCGGCCCCGACTTCGTCGTCACCGTCCGGCACGGCACCCACGGCGAACTCGGACCCGTCCGCCGCGACCTGGAGAAGGACCCGGCCCGCCTTGCCCTCGGGCCCGCGGCCGTCCTGCACGCCGTCGCCGACCGCGTCGTCGACGGCTACGTCGGCGTCGCCGACGCCGTCATGGAGGACATCGACGAAGTCGAGGAAGCCGTCTTCTCTCCCGAGCGCACCGACGAGTCCCGCCGCATCTACCGCCTCAAGCGCGAGGTCATCCAGCTCAAGCGCGCCGTCGGCCCGCTCGCCGGCCCGCTCCGCAGCCTGTCGGGCCGCCGCTTCGTCCCGGCCGAGATCAAGGAGTACCTCCGCGACGTCGAGGACCACCTCACCCGCGTCCGCGAGCAGGTCGAGTCCTACGACGAGCTCCTCAACCCCATCCTCCAGGCCCACATGACCCAGGTCACCGTGGCCGACAACAAGGACATGCGCAAGATCTCCGCCTGGGGCGCCATCTTCATGGTCCCCACCGCCATCGCCGGCGTCTACGGCATGAACTTCGACTTCATGCCCGAAACCCGCTGGCGCTTCGGCTACCCCATGATCCTCTGCGTCATCGCCCTCGCCTGCTTCTCCCTCTACCGGGGCTTCCGCCGCAACGGCTGGTTGTAGGGATCGCGTGGTCGCAGGAATTACACGGCCGCGAGGACGGTGCGCACGCGGTCCGGGTAGTCGGTCACCAGGGCGTCCGCGCCGTATTTGATGAAGCGGACCATGTCTTCGGGGGCGTTGACCGTCCAGACGGCGACACGGAGGCCGCGGTCGTGGGCCTCTTCGATCAGGCCAGGGGTCGTGACGGCGTGTTCGGGGGACAGGTAGGCGGCGCCGATCTCCGCGGCGGCGGCCACCGGGTCGCCCGGCGGGAGGCCCGCGAGCCAGGGGGTGTCCGCGACGAGGGTCTTGCGCTCGACCAGGGCCACACGCGGGAACTCCGGGTGACGGCGGCGGGCCTCCGTCAGGACGCGCCAGTCGAAGGCCAGGAGGCGCGACCGGCCGTTCAGGCCGGCGGACGCCAGGACCTCCACTACGGCGTCCGTGAGGCGTTCAATGTCGTCGGCCGGCCAGCCGGGGTCGGTCTTGAGCTCCACGGCGATCTCCACGTCCGTGGGGGCCAGCAGGGCGCATGCCTCGGCGAGGGTCGGGATCCCGGCGCCGGGGACGGGGGTCTGCGTGAACGCCTCGTGTCGCCGGGCACCCGCGTCCACGGTGCGGAGCTGGGCGAGGGTCAGCTCCCGGATCGGTCTGCCGACGTAGGGGAAGGCGGGGTCGCCGGGCCACGCGGGGGCGGTGTCGGTGAGGTTCACCGGCGAGAGGGCCTGGTCGTGGTTGAGGACGACCACGCCGTCGGCGGACATGCCCACGTCGAGTTCGATCGCGTCCACGCCCAGTTCGAGGGCGTGGACGAACCCGGGGAGCGTGTTCTCCGGGCGCAGGCCGCGCGCTCCCCGGTGGCCGTGGACCTCGACGGCCACGTGCCTCAGACCAGCGACCGCAGGGACAGCGTCTGGTCGCGTCCCGGGCCGACGCCGATCGCGGAGATCCGGCAGCCGGACATCTCCTCCAGGGACCGGACGTACGCCTGCGCGGTCGCGGGGAGGTCGTCGAACGTCTTGGCGCCGGTGATGTCCTCCTGCCAGCCGTCCAGGTACTCCAGGACGGGCTTGGCGTGGTGGAACTCGGTCTGCGTCGTGGGGATCTCGTCCACGCGCACGCCGTCGATCTCGTAGGCGACGCACACCGGGACGCGCTCCAGCCCCGACAGGACGTCCAGCTTCGTGAGGAAGTAGTCGGTGATGCCGTTGACGCGGGTGGCGTAGCGGGCGATGACGGCGTCGAACCAGCCGCAGCGGCGGTCGCGCCCGGTCGTCACGCCGTACTCGCCGCCGGTCTTGCGCAGGTACTCGCCCTGCTCGTCCAGCAGCTCGGTGGGGAACGGTCCAGAGCCAACCCGCGTCGTGTACGCCTTGATGATGCCGATCACGCGGCTGATCTTCGTGGGGCCGAGGCCGGAGCCCGCGCACGCGCCGCCCGCCGTCGGGCTGGACGACGTCACGAACGGGTAGGTGCCGTGGTCGATGTCCAGCAGCGTGCCCTGGGCGCCCTCCAGCAGCACGAGCTTGTCGTCGTCCAGCGCCTTGTTGAGGATGAGCTCGGTGTCGGCGACGAACGGACGCATCCGCTCCCCGTAGGCCAGGTACTCCTGGACGATCGGGCCCGTGTCGATGCGGCGCCGGTTGTAGACCTTGGTGAGGACCTGGTTCTTCTCGCGCAGCGCCAGGTCGAGCTTCTGCGTGAGGATGTTCGGGTCGAACAGGTCCTGGACGCGGATGCCCATCCGGTTGATCTTGTCGGCGTAGGCGGGGCCGATACCGCGGCCGGTGGTGCCGATCCGGGCCTTGCCGAGGTACCGCTCGGTGACTTTGTCGAGGGCCCGGTGGTGCGGCATGATCAGGTGCGCGTTCGCCGAGATCAGCAGGCGGTCGCAGCCGATCCCGCGGTCCCGCAGGCCGTCGATCTCCCCGAGCAGCACCGCCGGGTCGATCACCACGCCGTTCCCGATCACGGGGACGACGTCGGGTGACAGCACCCCGGACGGCAGCAGGTGGAGCGCGTAGCTCTTGTCCCCGATGACCACGGTGTGGCCGGCGTTGTTGCCGCCTTGGTAGCGGACCACGTAGTCGACGTCCCCGCCGAGCAGGTCCGTGGCCTTGCCCTTGCCTTCATCTCCCCACTGCGCCCCGACAAGAACGATGGCAGGCATGCCACTTTCCCTTCCCACGACGAAGGCCCCGGTCGCCGCAAGTAGCGATGGGGCCTCTTGCGATCGAAGCCTACCTTTCCCAGCAGATCGAGGAAACCGCACCTCACCGCCGGGGGCGGGGCACGATCAGTTCGCCAGGGTGTCGGCGGCGGTGGGGCTGCTGTCGCGGAGGAAGGTCTTGCAGCGGTCGGCCTCGTGGTCCTCGCCGATGGCGGCGGCGGCGCGGCCCAGGGCGTGGAGGCAGCGGAGGAAACCGCGGTTGGCCTCGTGCTCCCACGGGACGGGGCCTTGGCCCTTCCAGCCGGCGCGGCGGAGCATGTCGAGGCCGCGGTGGTAGCCGGTGCGGGCGAACGCGTAGGAGTCGATGACGCTGCCGCCCGCGAACGCACGGTCGGCCAGTTCGGCCCAAGCGCCGGGGTAGTCGGGGTGGCGCGCGGCGACTTCGAACGGGTCGACGCCGTTCTCCAGGGCCGTGCGGGCCTCGGTGTTGTCCGGCAGTTCGGTCGGAGGAGGACCGCCGAGCAGGTTCTGGGTCATGCGGGTCATCGTAAGCAGGGCTGCCGGGCTCCGACCAACCCGGGTCAGCCCGCCGTGGGGAGCGGCAGGCGGAAGTGCGCGGAGCCGCCCTCGCTGGTCGGGCGGACCGCGGGCCAGCCGTGCTGGACGAATCGGACCGCGTTCCGGTTGCCGAGGATGACGTCGGCGTCGAACTCGGTGATGCCGCGCCGTGCGGCGAGCTGGGCCAGGCAGGCGACCAGGACGCTGCCGAGGCCGCGTCGCTGCCAGGGGTCGGTGATGAGGACGGCGAGGTCGGCGCACCAGGGCCGCCCGGTGCCGCGGACGTACTCGGCGATGCCGACGATCTCGTCGCCGTCGAGCGCGACCATGGCCTCGCGGTCCCAGTGGTCGAGGCGGCCGAGCATGCCGGTGTAGTGGTCGGGGATCCGCGGGGTGCCGGAGAAGAAGCGCATGTAGAGGCTCGCGGCGGACAGCCGGGCCGACATCCGGTGGACGCGGTCGTGGTCGGTGAGGCCGTACGGGCGGATCCGGACGTCGTTCAGCGCCGGGTCAATGTGGGCGGCGGTGCGCACATCGAGTTTCGTCATGCAACTCATTGGACCGCATAAAGTTGCGTGAAGCAACTCCAAGAGGGGCGGCCGGCGTCAGGCGCTCGGGCCCGGGCGGGGTTCCACGTTGGACGGGCCGAGGGGGGCGCCGCAGAAGTCGCAGGTGAACTGCTGGGTCAGGGCGCCGTCGCAGCCGCGGTGTCCGATGATCAGCGGCGGGCCCTCGGGCGCGTAGTGGCGGTCGCCCCACATCAGCAGGGTCATCATCGCGGGCCACAACTCGACGCCCTTGCGGGTCAGCCGGTACTCGTGCCGCTCCGGCCGCTCCTGGTACGGGACGCGGCGCATGATGCCCTCGTCGCACAACCGGTTGAGCCGGTCGGTGAGGACGTTGCGGGCCACGCCCAGCGCGTCCTGGAAGTCGTCGAAGCGCCGCACGCCCTCGAGCGCGCTGCGGATCACCAGCAGCGTCCACCGATCGCCGATGACCTCCAGCGACCGGGCGATCGAGCAGTTCTGCGACTCGTAGGTGCGGGGCAGTGCCACGCCACCGAGCCTACCGGAGTTTCGTCAAACAACGCGCAGGCCGGACGGCCCGGGTTCTCGACGTCGAGCCCGGCCGCCCGGCCTGTACCGCTTCGGGTTACTTCAGCCGCTGCCCGGCGGACTGGAGGTTCTCGGCCGCCTGCACGATGCGGGCGGCCATCGCCGCCTCGGCCGCCTTGCCCCACGAGCGCGGGTCGTACTGCTTCTTGTTGCCGACCTCGCCGTCGACCTTCAGCACGCCGTCGTAGTTGCGGAACATGTGCTCGGCGACAGGGCGGGTGAACGCGTACTGCGTGTCGGTGTCGATGTTCATCTTGATGACGCCGTACGACACCGCCTCCCGGATCTCCTCCAGCGACGAACCGGAGCCGCCGTGGAACACCAGGTCGAACGGCTTGTCCTTGCCGTGCTTGGCGCCGACCGCGTCCTGGATGTCCTTGAGCACCTCGGGACGCAGCTTGACCGAGCCCGGCTTGTAGACGCCGTGCACGTTCCCGAACGTCGCCGCGAGGATGTAGCGGCCCTTCTCGCCCACGCCGACGGCCTCGGCGGTCGCGAGCGCGTCGCCGGGCGTCGTGTAGAGCTTCTCGTTGATCTCGTTGGCGACGCCGTCCTCCTCGCCGCCGACGACGCCGATCTCCATCTCCATGATGATCCGCGCCTTGGCGCACTGGTCCAGGAGTTCCTCGGCGATCCGCAGGTTCTCGTGCAGCTCGACCGCCGACCCGTCCCACATGTGCGACTGGAACAGCGGCTCCTCACCGCGCGCCACCCGCTCCTGCGAGATCTTCACCAGCGGGCGCATGAAGCCGTCCAGCTTGTCCTTCGGGCAGTGGTCGGTGTGCAGCGCGATGTTCACCGGGTACTTGGCGGCCACGACCCGGGCGTACTCGGCGAGGGCGGTCGAGCCGATGACCATGTCCTTGACCGTGGAGCCGGACAGGTACTCCGCCCCACCGGTGGACACCTGCACGATCCCGTCGCTCTCGGCCTCGGCGAAGCCGCGCAGCGCGGCGTTCAGCGTCTGGCTGGACGTCACGTTGATCGCGGGGAAGGCGAAACCGTCCTGCTTCGCACGGTCGAGCATCTCCGCGTAGACCTCGGGCGTTGCGATGGGCATTGATCAGCGTCCTTTCATACTGGTCGGTGCCGCCGGGCATCCGGCCGGGCGGTAGCACCCGGTGGTCCAGGTACCCGGGTGTGGGCCCAGGTCACCCGGTCTCCCGGGTCGGGCATGCCGTCCACCCTCAGTATCCCGCCTAATCGGAGCGTGTGGAAAGGTACGCTCGCTGTGTGGATCTCACTGCCCTTCCCCTCAGCATCACCGAGTGGCTGCACCCGACCGCATGGCTGCAGCTCTTCGGCACGTTCGCGACGATCGGCGTAATCGCCATCATCTTCGCCGAAACCGGACTGCTGTTCGGCTGCCTGCTTCCCGGTGACTCGCTGCTCTTCACCGCGGGGATCCTCACGGCGGTCACGACCGTCAACGGGCAGGAGTTCCAGCCGCTCTCGCTGCCGGTGCTGATGATCGGCGGCCCGATCGCGGCGATCGCCGGCGCGCAGACGGGCCACTGGCTCGGCGCGCGCTACGGCCGCAGGCTCTTCGACCGCCCCGACTCCAGAATCTTCAAACACGAGTGGGTGGAGAAGGCCGAGTATTACTTCAACCGGTTCGGCCCGGCCCGAGCGGTCGTGCTGGCCCGGTTCATCCCGATCGTGCGGACGTTCCTCAACCCGCTCGCCGGGATGCTCGGCATGGACTCCCGCAAGTTCCTGATCTGGAACGCCGTCGGCGGGATCCTCTGGACGGAGACGCTCTTCCTGGTCGGCCACTTCCTCGGCTCCCAGGTCCCGGACATCGAGAAGTACATCCTTCCGGGCGTCGCGGTCATCGTCCTTCTGTCCCTGATTCCGATCGTCCGGGAGATGATGAAGGGGCGTAAACCGGACCAGGGTCCGAATAAGAATGGCCCCGAAGAGTCACGTCCGTCGCTCAGCGGTGACAGTTATCGCTAACCTCCCCATGTGGGACGTCATCGGTCGGACCCTAGGGGTCTCGCGCGCATACTGATCGCGGTGCTTGCCGTGATGGCCGCCCTGGCCCTTCTGGTCGTGGGCGGCATGGCACTGGTCAACGCCCTTTCCGGCGAGCCCGAACAGAAGGGTCCCGTCACGCCCACGCCCGCGACCGCGTCCGCCGACGCGTCCCCCAGCGAAAGCCAGGCACCGAAGTCGCCGGCGGCCGCCGTCCCCCTGGTCATCCGCGTGACGGGGCAGCCCACCAACGTCGTCGTCCGGGTCGCGGACGCCCAGGGCAAGGTGCTCACCAACGGCACGCTCGGCACCGGCGACACGCTCCAGTACGACGAGGCCCCCCTCCAGGTCGTCGCCACCAACGGCGGCTCCCTGCAGGTCACCATCTACGGCGAGGTGCAGCCGGCGAAGCCGAACGGCCAGCGCGGCCAGT
Organism: Spirillospora sp. NPDC048823; assembly: GCF_043198445.1. NCBI lineage: Bacteria > Bacillati > Actinomycetota > Actinomycetes > Streptosporangiales > Thermomonosporaceae > Spirillospora > Spirillospora sp. NPDC048823. Next base: position 137,833 of record NZ_JBICUT010000004.1, read on the forward strand.
GGTTCGTCGGCGAAGCGCCGGCGACCTAGCTCAGGCCGAGGTCCGCGACGCCGTACGGATGCCGGTACGCGAGGCCCTCCTCGGCGATGCGTCCCGCCGCGCCGCGCTCCAGGATCGTCGCGACCGCCACGACCTCCGCCCCCGCCTCCCGCAGCGCCTCCACCGCGGTGAGGACGGACCCGCCCGTGGTCGAGGTGTCCTCGACGGCGAGGACCCGGCGCCCCGCCACGTCCGGCCCCTCGATGCGCCGCTGCAACCCGTGCGCCTTTCCCGCCTTCCGCACGACGAACGCGTCCAGCGTGCGTCCGCGGGCCGCCGCCGCGTGCAGCATCGCCGCGGCCACCGGGTCGGCGCCCAGCGTGAGCCCGCCGACGGCGTCGTAGTCGAGGCCGGCGGTCTCGTCCAGCATGACCCGCCCCACCAGCGGCGCCGCGACCCCGTCCAGCGTCACCCGGCGCAGGTCCACGTACCAGGACGCCCGCCTGCCCGACGACAGCACGACGTCCCCGTGCACCACGGCCTTGTCCTTGATCATCTGCAGCAGCTCTTCGCGATCGCTCACCCGACGAAGCCTATTCACCGGTCTCCAGCCCCCACCCACCGCCATTCAATCGACGAGCTCCGCTCGACCCCCATCTGCCCGTTCACCCCGTGCACGGCCCCCGCCGCCGCCGTGTACGGTGCCCGGGAGGGGGACGAGATGACGCCGGGAACGCTGATCCTGCTGCACGCGCCGAACGCCGACGCGGCCGCCTGGGGCGACCTGCCGGAGATGCTGCGCTCGTACGGCCTGGACGTGGTCGCACCGGACGTCCCGGACGGCACGGGCCACCGCTACATCGCCCGCGTCTCCCTGATCATCACGGCGACCGATCCGGTGGCCCCGCTCGTCCTGGCCGCACACGGCGCCGCCGGGCCCCTGCTGCCCGGCATAGCCCTCGCCCAGCGCGCCGCGCACCGTCCCGTGGGCGGCTACGTGTTCGTCGACGCCGACCTCCCGCGCCCCCTGCACCTGCACGGTGAGGGCTCGCCCCACGATGACCTCCCCATGCCCCCAGATTGGCCGGAGGCGCCCTGCGGGTACCTCCGCACCCATTCGGACCGCTCCGGCTCCTCCGAGCACGAGGAGGCCGTCAGAGAGGCGCGCCTACGCGGCTGGCCCGTGACCGAACACGACCCTCCGAAGGCCGTGGCCCAATCCCTGAGCGAACTGGTGGCCACCCTGTAGCCGGGTGGAGCCCTACCCGTTCTTCAGGAGGTCGTCCAGGAGGGCGTCGTAATCGTCTTCGCCGCGGCCGAGGTCGATGCGGGCGCGGTAGCGGAGGCGGAGGAGGGCTTCGAGGCTGTCCTCGGCGAGGGCGACGTCGTCCGGGCCCGGTGTGAGGGTGTCGGCCCCGGGGACCGGGGGCTCGTCGGGGCCGCCGATGCCGGTGCCCACGGCGCGGTCGCGCAGGGCGAGGACGACGTCGGCGCCGCTGGTGGCCCACTCGTGGGCGCCGGTCGCGTCGCCCTGGGCGTAGAGCACCTCGGCGACGGCGCGGTACACCTCGGGGTCGCGCGGCTTGTCGTCGCGGATCTGGTCCAGGAGCGTGCGGGCCTCGTCGGGGCGTTCGAGTTCGAAGAGCGCGTCGGCGAGGTAGGCGCGCGGGTCGCCGTAGGTTTCGCCGCCGTCGTCCAGGGCCCTGCGGTACAGCTCGGCGGCCTTGCCGTGGTCGCCGGCATGCTGCCACTGCTCACCCGCGCGCAGCAGAACGTTGGCGCGTGACACCCCGCCGGACACCGACTCGGCCAGCTCGGCGAGCCGGCGGGCCGCCGAGATGTGATCGCCGGTGCGCAGGGTGTCGAACTCCAGGTCGTCGAGATCGTCTTCCGTCACATGCGTCACGCTTCAACGCTACCCGTCGCCGCGCGGCCGAAGCGGCCGAATCGGTGATGATCGCGCAATACCGGTGCGTACCTGGCGGCTTACCTGCGGGAACGTTCTAGAGCGTCCCAGAATCCGCGGCGCAGCGCGTGCCGCACCTCGTCGTGCAGAAGGAAGTCGATGGGCAGCGAGGAGCCCTGCAGGAGCCGCGCCTCCAGGTCGGACGGCATGCGCGGTTTGCGGGCGAGGACGGCCTCCAGCCACAGGGCGGGCGCGTCCCTGGCGACGGACTCGCCGAAGTCCTGGCCTTCCTGGTGGGCGGCCTTGACCGCGTCCGCCAGCGTCGGGGCGTTCTGCTGCACCGGCACGGGCGAGACCTGCTGCGGGCCCGTGTACGGGCCGTTCTGGCCGCCCGACTGCATCGTCTGCGGTGGCGGCGGCGGGGACGGTGCCGGGATCGGCGACGAGGTGTACTGCGGCCCCGGGTTCGGCGGCTGCGCGGGCGGCGCCTGGGACGGCGGGGCCTGCGCGGAGGGCGGCCCGGACGTCGGCGCGGCCTGCAGCGGGACCTGCTGCCCGCCGGTGCCGTAGGACGACCCGCCACCGGACCCGTACGACGATCCCCCGCCGGACCCGTAGGACGACCCGCCGCCTGAACTGCCTGAACTGCCTGAACTGTAGGACGATCCGCCGCCGGAGCCGTACGACGATCCCCCGTGCCCGTCCGACGAGCCGGGCAGCGGCATCGGGCCGGTGCCGTGGCCGCCGGTCGAGCCGGGGCCGTTCAGCCCGGTGTTGCCGGTCATGGCCGGGCCGAGGTCGCGGACGGCCGGGGCGGGCGTCGCCGGCGGCCGGCTGAGCGGGGACGCGGGCGGCGGCCCGTTGTGCGAGGTGGTCTGGAGGGGGCCGAGTGAGCTGCCGTGGCCGTTGGAGCCGTGGCCGTTGGACAGCGGGCTCGCCCCGAGGGAGGAGGAGCCGGCGGTGCCGTCCATGCCGGCGAGCAGGTTGACGTAGGGCCGCAGGTGGCCGGAGCCGATCTCGATGAGGTCGTCGCACTCCTGCCGCAGCACGCGGGAGATCGTCCAGTTGCCGTCGACGGCGACGTGCACGATGGTGACGCGGACGCCGAGGTCCTGGGCGTCGGTGACGACCTGGGCGAGGTCCTCGTCGCCGCTGACCAGGACGGCGTCGGTGAGCGCACCGTTGCGGGCGAGGGTCATCAGGTCGCGGTGGATCTCGGAGTCGACGCCCTCGCGGCGGCCGGGGCGGATGCGGCCGAGTCTCAGCTTGAGTCCGGGCAGGTCGGCGAGCGCGTCGTGCTCGGGGGAGCGGCGGCCCTCGACCGTCGCCTCGTACCAGTAGCAGCGCAGCAGCGGCATTCCGGTGCGTTCTCTGGCGAGATTGCCCAGGAGCTGCAGGAGGCCGCCGAAGTCCCACGAGACGGTTTCGCGATGACGTGTGCCATGCACCGACATCGCGCCGTCGGCCAGCAGGTAGCCGGCGTCTACGAACAGCGCGCAGCGATCCATGCGACACCGCCCTTCCTCAAACACGGGAGCTCACAGCATGCCCATCCGGCGTAGTGTCCTCGGGCGCCTATAGCGTAGTGAAGCGCGTAAGCCCGGTAGGCCAATACGGCGTTTCGCCACTCTTTCATGGCAGGCCGCCGGTTGGCGACTCCCCGGTAACAAAGAAATCAGAAGCCGCGGCGGACGCTACCAGCCGATTCGGGCCGGCCCTGTAGTTCCCCATGATCTTTACGGGAAGAAGCAGGTCGCGGGTTCAATCCCGGGATCCCCGCGACCCGCGCTTAAACCGCCCATGGTGAGCGGCAGCGTGAGCGACCGGTGAGCGGCGCGCCCGGGGGTTGTTCCGCGGCTTTTCATGCGAGCCCGAGTGGAGCACGCCGTTTCATGCTCGCAAATTGTGATGGCTTGACCACTGGTTGTTGCCTCATTCTGACCGTGCCGGCGGATTTTCACGGAACGCGTCCCCCGCCGGCCGGATACCCGTCAGCCCGTAATTTCCGCGCTGCCCATCTCGGTGAGCCTGCCGCCGTCGCGCGGTGTCTCCCAGCGAACGTCGCAGCTGCGCCCCGACAGTTCGACGGTGGCGATGGCGTTGTCGAACCAGGGGCCGTCGGTCATGCGCCACCGGATCGGCGGGACGGGCACCTTCGCCAGTTTCGCCAGGGCGCGGAACGGTCCGCCGACCGCCCGCGAGTACGCGAGGTGGTTGGCCCAGCGGAACACCCCGGCCAGAGGGTTGCGCAGGGGCGAGCAGACGATCTGCGTGATCTTCGACTGGGTACCGGGCTCGGTGACCCGCGCCAGGTACGAGTAGTGGATGTCGCCGGACAGGAAGGAGATGCTCGCCGGGGCGGGGCCGCGCTCACCGCGTCCGACGGCGACGACGGCGGCGGCCAGGGTGCGGAACGACCGCTCGAACGCCGCCCAGTGCTCCAGGTCGGCGGCCTGCCGGACCTTCTCCCCGAACTTGGCTCCGGCCTTGCCCCAGGCGCCCCCGGCGATGGCCTCGTTCCACGACTCCGCATGGTGGATCGCCCTGGGCAGCAGGTAGGGGAGGGAACTCGCGATGAGGAGATGGTCCACGCCGCCCTGGCACTTGCCGTCCAGCCACTGGAACTCCTCGTCGTCGAGCATGCCGCGGCGGTCGGCGGTGAGGAGCCTGGAGCATCGGCTGTCGACGACGATCAGGCGGGTTCCGCCCCAGTCGTGCGCGTAGCTCCAGCGCGTGCTGGCCGGTTCCTTGTCGGCCTTCTCCGCGAGCTCGTCGAGGACGGCGCCCGCGTCGCCGGTGCTGTCGGACGCCGCCCGCACCGCCTTGAAGACGGCATCGGACGCGCGGTCCTGCGGCGACATGTTCCCGAGGTGCTGGTAGACCCAGTACGAGCCGATCCCGCCGGTGATGCGGGCCTTCCACCAGGGCTGCGACCACATCTCCTGGCGCCACGCATAGGAGGTGTTCCAGTCGTCCCTGATGTCGTGGTCATCGAAGATGGTGAAGGTCGGGACGGTGGACAGCAGCCACCGCACCGCCGGATCGTCGTGCCACGCCAGCTTGTAGAGGTGGGTGTACTCCTCGTAGTCGGCGACCTCGTCGATGGGCGGCTCTTCCGGTTCGCGGCGGCTCCCGATGAACTCGCGCATCTCGTCGGTCAGCTCGTCGGCGTAGATCTGGTCGCCGACCATGAGCAGGATGTCCGGCCAGGTGACCGAGTCGCCGCCCGCGCGGAGCCGGTCCGCGAACGCGGCGAGCGCGTCGTACCCGAACTGCTCGACGGTGCCCGGCGAGCGGCGGCAGGACCCGAACGAGATCCGCAGGGCGCCCTCCGGGTCGAGCGTCCTGATCCGGGACGGCGGGAACCCGGTGCCGGCTTCGGGCCAGACGGTCTCGCCGTCGGCCTGCACCTCGTAAGGGATCCGCGCGCCCGGCGCGAGCCCCTCGATCTCGACGAGCGCGTAGTGGTGGCCGTGCGCGGTGAACGTCCGGGCGTTCGCGTCCACGCCGTGCTCCTGGCTGACGACCCGAACCTCGCACGGACGGTCGGTCTCCACCCAGATCGTCGCGGTGTGGTGACTCACGTGCCGGAGATGGGGCCCCAGTACCAAAGCGGTCATGTGAGCCTCTCTAGCCGACCGGGGCCTGTCGCGTCCACTGAAGCGGCATCCGGGTTAGGGCAGAGCGGCCTCGTCAGGAGCGCAGGACCTTCGTTTCGGTCTCGGCGTTCAGGCCGACCACCGGGCGGTCGGGACGCTGCGGCGCCCGGCCTCCGATGGCTCGGAGCCACTCCCACGTGTCCGCGACCGTTTCCTGGACGGTTCTGCAGTGCAGGCCCGCGGAAACCGCTTTGGTCACGCTTGCGCGGTGCATCGTGTCGTACGCCTCGCCGGGTGGAATCCAGATCGGAAGGTCCGTCCAAGGCTGGATGCCCGCTTCAAGGATCTTTTCCGGGGACGTCCAGACGAGGTCGGCGTCAGAGCCCGTCGCCTGGATGCACGCTTCGAGCAACTCGCCCATCGTCGTGTGATCTGGTGGGCTGACGAGGTTGAACGCCCCGCCGGTTCCGTTTTCGATGGCGTCCAGGGTCCACTTGGCAAGGTCCCGGGCGTCGATGTACTGCAGACCCGCGTCGCGTGGGCCGGGCGCCAGAACCTCACCGCCCTGGGAGATCCGCGTCAGCCACCATGGCAGGCGCCCGATGTTCTCGTAGGGGCCGATGATGAGCCCGGCCCGCACCAGCAGCGCCCTGTCGCCGAACACGTCCGTCGCCGCGAGCTCTCCCCCGCGCTTGGCCGACGCGTAGTCGACCTCGCCGTCGTCGGGGGAGCCGTCCACCACGGCGGCGGTTTCGCCGAGCCCGGCCGGCGTGGGATAGCGGTAGACCGAACGGCTGGAGATGTAGGCGTACCGTGCGACCCGCCCGTCCAGGAGCCGCGCGGCGTCCCGTACGGCAGACGGTGCGCCCGACCAGGTGTCGACGACCGCGTCCCACTGCCCGCCGGCGAGGGCTTTGAGACCGTCCTCGGCGGTGCGGTCGCCGTGCAACGACACGACGCCCTGAGGCGGCTCGTGGCGGCCCCTGTGGAAGACGGTCACGTCCCATCCGCGGGCGACCGCGTCTTCGGTGACGGCTCGTCCGACGAACTCCGTCCCGCCCAGCATCAGAAGCTTCATGGGGAAGACTCTGCCTTCTGTACGTTCTGTACGGAACGGTTCCACGCTCACAGCAGAACCGGTCATCGGCCGACGGACGGGCGATGACCGGAGTAGCTTCCCGAACGTGACCGATTCGTTCGACCTTGTCCGGGATCTCCCGTCCGCGCTGCGCGACCGGTCGGCGGCCTGGACGTACATCCGGGGTTTCGCCGCGACCTGGCGCACACCGCTGACTCCGGAGGACGGGACGCCGGAAGCCGAACTGACGGCGGCCGAAGAACACCTCGGCATGCGCCTGCCCGCCGCCCTCCGCGAGGCGTACACGCTCTTCGGGCGCCGCGCCGACCTGCACAGCACCATGCACTCACTGCTGCGCCCGGACGAGTTCTACGTGGACGACCGCAAGGAAGCCCTGGTCTTCCGCGAAGAGAACCAGGGAGCCGCGTCGTGGGGCGTCCTCCTCACCGACCTGGACAAGGCCGACCCGCCCGTCCGCATGCGCCGGGACCTCCAGGACAAGGAGGCGGAGCGCTGGGAGGGCTGGCTGGACGCCTTCTCCGTGTCCTGCATCGAGATCGTCCTGTCCGAGGCACTCCAGGCGGACGAGCCCGTCTGCGACCACGGCGACTTCGAGGACGACGGCGAACTGGACCGCCGCTTCACCCGCCTGCCCTTCCCCGCCCACCCCGAAGGCGAGGACGGACAGGCCTTCTACGCCGGCCCGGGCGTGCTCCTCTGCGACGGCGGAGGCTGGCTCTCCGTCCGCACCCGCGACGAGGAGACCCTCGACCGCCTCCGCGACGACATCCCCGCCGACTGGCTCACCGCCTGACACGCGGGCACCCGCCGGCCCAGAAAGGGTGGCGGGCACACAGGCGCCCTACTTCGTGAGGTTCAGGCCGCGGGTGGGTTCGACGGTGAGGCGGTCGGCGGGCTCGTCGAGGTCGACGACCACCTCGTCGCCGTCGAGGACGCCGCCGGACAGGAGTTCGCGGGCGAGCTGGTCGCCGATCGCCGTCTGGACGAGGCGGCGCAGCGGGCGCGCCCCGTACAGCGGGTCGTAGCCGGTCATCGCCAGCCACTCGCGGGCCGCGTCGGTCACCTTCAGCGTGAGCTGCCGTTCCGCGAGACGCTCGGCCAGCTTGGCGACCTGCAGGTCCACGATCCGGGTCAGCTCGGCGGTGGACAGCGCGTCGAACAGGATCACGTCGTCCAGGCGGTTGAGGAACTCCGGCTTGAACGAGTTCCGGACGGCGTTCCAGACCGCCTCGCGCTTCGCGCCGTTCTCCAGCGTCGGGTCGACGAGGAACTGCGACCCGATGTTGGACGTCAGGATCAGGATCGCGTTGCGGAAGTCGACCGTGCGGCCCTGCCCGTCGGTGAGCCGGCCGTCGTCGAGGACCTGGAGGAGGATGTCGAACACCTCGGGGTGGGCCTTCTCCACCTCGTCCAGCAGCACCGCCGAGTACGGGCGGCGCCGGACGGCCTCGGTGAGCTGCCCACCCTCCTCGTAGCCGACGTACCCGGGCGGGGCGCCGACGAGCCGGGCGACGCTGTGCTTCTCGGAGTACTCGCTCATGTCGATGCGGGTCATCGCCCGCTCGTCGTCGAACAGGAACTCCGCGAGGGCCTTCGCCAGCTCCGTCTTGCCGACCCCGGTCGGGCCGAGGAACAGGAACGATCCGGTCGGGCGGTCCGGGTCGGAGATGCCGGCGCGGGCGCGGCGGACCGCGTCCGACACCGTGCGGACCGCGGCCGCCTGGCCGATCAGGCGCTTGCCGAGCTCGTCCTCCATGCGCAGCAGCTTCTCCGTCTCCCCTTCGAGGAGACGCCCGGCGGGGATGCCCGTCCAGGACGCGACCACGTCGGCGACGTCGTCCGGGCCGACCTCCTCCTTGACCATCGCGTCGCGGTTGTCGGCGGCCTCCGACGCCTCCTCCAGCTGCTTCTCCAGCTCCGGGATCTCGCCGTAGGTGAGCCGCGCGGACGTCTCCAGGTCGCCGTCGCGCTGGGCGCGCTCCGCCTCGCCGTGGAGCTGGTCGATCCGCTCCTTGATCTCACCGACGCGGTTCAGGCCGGCCTTCTCCTTGTCCCAGCGGGCGACGAGGCCGGTCAGATGCTCCTGCTTGTCCGCCAGGTCGGCGCGGAGCCGGTCGAGACGCTGCCGGGACGCCTCGTCGGTCTCCTTGGACAGGTTCATCTCCTCCATCTTGAGGCGGTCGACGGTGCGCTGGAGTTCGTCGATCTCCACCGGACGGGAGTCGATCTCCATGCGCAGCCGCGACGCGGCCTCGTCGACGAGGTCGATCGCCTTGTCCGGCAGGTACCGGGACGTGATGTAGCGGTCCGACAGCGCCGCCGCCGACACCAGCGCCGAGTCGTTGATCTGCACCTTGTGGTGGGCCTCGTAGCGGCCCTTCAACCCGCGCAGGATCGCGATCGTGTCCTCCACGGTCGGCTCGCCGACGAAGACCTGCTGGAACCGGCGCTCCAGCGCCGCGTCCTTCTCGATCCGCTCGCGGTACTCGTCCAGCGTCGTCGCGCCGATCATCCGCAGCTCGCCGCGGGCCAGCATCGGCTTCAGCATGTTGCCGGCGTCCATCGCGCCCTCGGCCGCGCCCGCGCCGACCATGGTGTGCAGCTCGTCGATGAACGTGACGATCCGCCCGTCGCTCTCCTTGATCTCGTTCAGGACGGCCTTCAGCCGCTCCTCGAACTCGCCGCGGTACTTCGCGCCCGCGACCATGGCGCTGAGGTCCAGCGAGACGAGCTTCTTGCCGCGCAGCGACTCGGGGACGTCCCCCGCGACGATGCGCTGCGCCAGGCCCTCCACGACGGCGGTCTTGCCGACGCCGGGCTCACCGATGAGCACCGGGTTGTTCTTCGTCCGCCGCGACAGCACCTGCACGACCCGGCGGATCTCCGAGTCCCGCCCGATCACCGGGTCGAGCCGGCCGTCGCGGGCCGCCGCCGTCAGGTCGACGCCGTACTTCTCCAGCGACTGGTAGGTGCCCTCGGGGTTCTCGGTGGTGACGCGGGCGTGGCCGCGCACCTTCTCGAACGCGTCCAGCAGCGCCTGCGGCGTCGCACCGAACTCCTTGAGCAGGCCCGCCGCCGGGCCCCCGTCCGCGGCGAGCCCGACCAGCAGATGCTCGGTCGAGACGTAGTCGTCCTCCAGTTGCTGGGCCCGGTTCGCCGCCGTGTTGACCGACCGCTGCAGCTGACCCGACAGGCGCGGCGTCGCCACCGTCGAGCCCTGCGCCTTCGGCTTCGCCGCGAGCTGCTCCTCGGCGCGGCGCCTGATCGCCTGCCAGTCCGCGCCGACGGCCTCCAGCAGCGGCACCGCCGTGCCGTCCGCCAGGGCGATCAGCGCGACCAGCAGATGCTGGGGCTCCACCTCGGGGTGCCCCTCGGCCGCGGCCCTCCGGACCGCGACCGACACCGCCTCCTGGCTCTTCTGCGTCAGCTTGTAGTCCATGTCCCAGACCCCCCGTCAACCACCTGATGTCCTAGTCCCGGTTCCGCTCGTGCCAGACCACGACGCTCGTGTGCCTGATGGGCACCAGGTCGGAGCCGGGGGTACCGCCCTGTTCACCGTGCCGCCGCTGCTGCGCCAGCCGCGCCGCGACGGAACGCGTCGATTCGAGTTCGTTGGCGAGGTCCTCCAGCGCCGCGTGCGCCTTGAGGAGCTCCTCGCGGAGCCGCACGTTGTCGCGCTGCAGCTCCAGGATGTGCTTGATGCCGGACAGGTTGATGCCCTCCTCCTGCGAGAGCCGCTGGATCTCGCGGAGCATCACGATGTCGCGCATCGAGTAGCGGCGGCCCCGTCCCGCCGTCCGGCCGGGAGACACCAGCCCCATCCGGTCATAGGTCCGCAGCGTCTGCGGATGCAGCCCGGACAGCTGCGCCGCCACCGAGATCACATAAACCGGTGTGTCATCGCCGAACGGATCCACCCAACTCACTCCTGTCGTGCCTGCTGGAGGAGGTCGGCGCGCAGGTCGTCGCCGGTGCCCGCGGCGCGGAGCCGGGCGAGGGCCTCGCGTGCCTGGTCGTCGAGCTTCTGAGGGACCTGGACGTCGACGGTGACGAGCAGGTCGCCCTTGGTGCCGTCGCGCCGGGGGGCGCCGCGGCCCTTGACGCGGAACGTGCGGCCGTTCGGCGTGGACTCGGGCAGGCGCAGCGTGACGGGCTGGCCCTGGAACGTCGGCACCCTGATCTCCGCGCCCAGCGCGGCCTCGGGGAACGTGACCGGGACGGTCAGCGTGAGGTTCTCGCCGGTGCGGCCGAACACCCGGTGCGGCTGCACCTTGATGTTGACGTAGAGGTCGCCTTGCGGGCCGCCGTTCTCGCCCGGCGCGCCCTTGCCCTTGAGCCGGATCTTCTGGCCGTCGGCGACGCCCGCCGGGATGCGCGCCTGGATGGTGCGGGTGCCGGTGGCGCGACCGCTGCCGTGGCAGATCGGGCACGGGTCGTCGACGACGAGGCCGCGGCCGTGGCAGTCCTTGCACGGCTCCTGGAAGCCGAAGTTCCCGAGGTTGCGGGTCTCGTGGCCGGTGCCCTCGCAGTTCGGGCACACCCGCGGCACGGTGCCGGCCTTGGCGCCGGTCCCGCGGCAGCCGTTGCAGGGGGCCTCGCTGGTCAGCTTGATCGGGACGGTCACGCCGTTCATCGCGCGTCCGAACGACAGCGTCACCTCGGTCTCGACGTCCGCGCCGCGGCGCGCACGCCGCGTCGTGCCCGTCGTGCGGGTGCCGCCGCCGCCCCGCCCGAACAGGCCGCCGAACAGGTCGCCGATGCGCTCCCCGGCGCCGCCCGCCTGCGTTCCGCCGCCGCTGCCGGGCTGCCCGAACAGGTCGCCGAAGTCGAAGGGGAAGCCGCCGCCCTGCTGGCCGCGGAAACCGCCCGGCATCGACCGGACCGCGTCGTACTCCTTGCGGCGCTTGTCGTCCGACAGGACGTCGTAGGCCTCGGAGACCTCCTTGAAACGGTCCTCGGCGTCGGTGTCGCCCTTGTTGGCGTCCGGATGGTACTTGCGCGCCAGCTTCCGGTAGGACTTCTTGATCTCCTCCTGGGAAGCCGTCTTCGCGACACCGAGGACCTTGTAGTAGTCCTTCTCCAGGTAGTCCTTGGTGCTCACGGCGCCCCGCCTTCTGCTATCGCCACTTGCCACATGTCTTCACGTGCCCCGGCGGCCCCGCCCCGGCCGTCGCGGCCGGGACGGGACACCGGGTCCTTCCGGGGGGCGACCCCCGGACCCCTCGGCGCCGGGCCGGGGGTCACTCGCCGTCGTCACCCGCCTCGTCGCCGGGCTCTCCGGCGGCGTCGGGCTCGGGATCGGCCACCGCGACGCGTGCGGCGCGCAGTATCCGCTCGCCGATGCGGTAACCGGGCTGGAGGACGTCCACGACACTCGTCTCGGTCACATCCGGGGAGAACGAATGCATGAGCGCCTCGTGCACGGTCGGGTCGAAGGGCTCACCCTTCTCGCCGTACCGCACCAGGCCGAGCTTGCCGGTGACCGCCTCCAGGCTCTCGGCGACGGACTTGAAGCCGCCGGTGAGCTCGTCGTGGTCACGGGCACGCCCGATGTCGTCCAGGACCGGGAGCAGTTCGGACAGGACCTGCCCGACGGCCTGCTCCCGGACCGCGACCCGGTCGCGGTCGACGCGCCTGCGGTAGTTGTCGTACTCGGCCTTCAGCCGCTGGAGGTCCGCGAGACGCTCCACCAGCTGTGTCTTCAACGAGGAGACCTCCTCGCCCGTAACCTCGGCGCCCCCGTTGGCCGGGGCCTCCGGGGCCGGTGGCCGCGCCGCCTGCGCGCCGGACTCACCGGTCCCCCGGACCTCCCCCGTTTCGGGATCGATGCGCCGCTTGTCGCGGATCACCGGGCCCTCCTTCTCCTCGCCCTCGTCGGGAGAGGACGTCACGATGCATCACCCTTCGGCTTGTCCTCGTCGACGATCTCGGCGTCGACGACCTCGTCGTCCTGCTGGTCGCCGCCCTGCGCGTCGGCCGTCGGGCCGGCGTCCTCGCCGCCCGGCTGCGCGCCCTCCGGGTTCTGCGCGTACATGGCCGCGCCCATCTTCTGGCTGACCTGCGCCAGCTTCTCGGCGCTGCCCTTGATCGCGTCGACGTCGGTGCCCTCCAGAGCCTTCTTGACCTCGGCGACCGCGTCGCTCACCTCGGTCTTCATCTCGTCGGGGACCTTCTCGTCGTTCTCCCGCAGGAACTTCTCGGTCGAGTACGCGAGGGTGTCGGCCTGGTTGCGGACCTCGGCCTCCTCGCGGCGCTTGCGGTCCTCCTCGGCGTAGTCCTCGGCGTCGCGCATCATCTTCTCGATGTCGTCCTTCGGCAGCGCGCTGCCGCCGGTGATGACCATCGACTGCTCGCGGCCGGTGCCCTGGTCCTTCGCGCTGACGTTCACGATGCCGTTGGCGTCGATGTCGAAGGTGACCTCGATCTGCGGGACGCCGCGCGGCGCCGGCGGCAGACCGGTGAGCTGGAAGGTGCCGAGCTTCTTGTTGTACGCGGCGATCTCGCGCTCGCCCTGGTAGACCTGGATCTCCACGGACGGCTGGTTGTCGTCGGCGGTGGTGAACGTCTCCGACCGCTTGGTCGGGATCGTGGTGTTCCGCTCGATGATCTTGGTGAAGATGCCGCCCTTGGTCTCGATGCCGAGGCTCAGCGGGGTCACGTCCAGCAGCAGGACGTCCTTGACCTCGCCCTTGAGCACGCCGGCCTGGAGGCTGGCGCCGATCGCGACGACCTCGTCGGGGTTGACGCCCTTGTTGGGCTCCTTGCCGCCGGTCAGCTCCTTGACCAGGTCCGACACCGCGGGCATCCGGGTCGAGCCGCCGACCAGGACGACCTGGTCGATCTTGTCGACGCCGATGCCGGCGTCCTTCAGCACCGAGTGGAACGGCGCCTTGGTCCGGTCGAGCAGGTCGGAGGTCATCCGCTGGAACTCGCCACGGGTGAGCTTCTCGTCCAGGTGCAGCGGGCCCTCGGCCGACGCGGTGATGTAGGGCAGGTTGATCTGCGTCTCGGACGAACCGGACAGCTCGATCTTCGCCTTCTCCGCGGCCTCACGCAGCCGCTGGAGGGCCATCTTGTCCTTGCCCAGGTCGACGCCGTTGGCGTTCTTGAACTTCTCGACCAGCCAGTCGACGACCTTCTGGTCCCAGTCGTCGCCGCCCAGGTGGTTGTCGCCGCTGGTGGCCTTGACCTCGACGACCCCGTCGCCGACCTCCAGCAGGGACACGTCGAACGTGCCGCCGCCCAGGTCGAAGACCAGGATGGTGGCCTCGTTCTCCTTCTCCAGGTGGTACGCCAGCGCGGCCGAGGTCGGCTCGTTGATGATGCGCAGGACGTTCAGGCCCGCGATCTGGCCGGCCTCCTTGGTGGCCTGCCGCTGGTGGTCGGAGAAGTAGGCGGGAACCGTGACGACCGCGTCGGTGACGGTCTCGCCCAGGTAGGCCTCCGCGTCGCGCTTCAGCTTCTGCAGCACGAACGCGCTCATCTGCTGCGGGTTGAAGTCCTTGTCGTCGATCTTGGTCTTCCAGTCGGTGCCCATCTCGCGCTTGACCGAACGGATCGTCCGGTCCACGTTGGTCACCGCCTGTCGCTTGGCGACCTCTCCGACCAGAACCTCACCGTTCTTGGCGAACGCGACGACGGACGGCGTGGTCCGCGACCCCTCCGCGTTCGCGATGACGGTGGGCTCGCCGCCCTCCAGAATCGCGACGACCGAGTTGGTCGTCCCGAGGTCGATGCCGACCGCACGTGCCATGTTCTCGTCCTCCGTCGTTTCCGGTGTACCGGTTCCGGTGTCTGCCGCAGTTCGGGTGTTCTGCCGCGGTTCCGGTTGTTATCGCGCCCCGGTCGCCCCCCGGGGTGCGGCCGGTTCGGTTGCTGTTCGCAAGGGTGCCCGGACCTCCCCATGTTGTCAAATGACTTGAGTCGACCGGACTCAACTTTGCTGACGTCTTCATTAACAGGACGTCTGAGCCAGGTATTCCAGTTCCCCATCTCCTGAAAGAAACCGGGATCCGTCGACACCTCCGCCGTGAAGTCGATCACCCACATCGGGTGATCACTTGTGAGGAGAGGAGACTCGATGACCCCCAGAAGCCGGAGCCGGGCACTGCTCGGCATCCTGCTGGCGGCGGGCGCGCTCACCGCGACGCCCGCGCCGGCCCAAGCCGACCCGCCGCCACCCCCCACGGGCGGCCTGCCCTCGGGCAAGGCATGGAAGGTCACCCTGCTGACCGGTGACGTGGTCCAGGTTCGGACGGTCGAGGGCAAGCCACCGATGGTCTCGGTGACCCCCGCACCAGGCCGCGAGAAGCGCTCGTTCCGCAAGGAGATCCGCCCGGACGGGCACGTCGTGGTCACTCCGCTCGACATCGCGCCGCTGGCCGGCCGGGTCATCGACCGCGAACTGTTCGACGTCACCGCCCTGATCTCGCAGGGCTACGACGACGCCCGCAGCAAGGACCTGCCCTTGATCGTCCAGCGCGACAAGGGCGTCCACGCCATGTCGGCGCTCGGCGGCGCCCTCGACAAGACGCGAGACCTGCCGAGCATCGACGCCGTCGCCGTCCGGCAGTCCAAGGACGACGCGCGCACCCTCGGCGACGCACTCGCCGGGATGCGCGGCCCGTCCGCCAAGGCCACGGGCGGCATCCGGCGCATCTGGCTGGACGGCAGGGTCAAGGCGAACTTCGCCCCCACCGCCCCCACCGCACGCCGGTTCGACCGGAACCTGCGCCAGGTCGGCGCCCCGAAGGCGTGGCGGGCCGGATACACCGGCAAGGGAGCGGAGGTCGCCGTTCTCGACACCGGCGTCGATGCCGGGCACCCGGACCTCAAGGGCCGCATCGCCGCGACGAAGAACTTCTCCGAATCGCCCGGCACCGCCGACCGCCTCGGCCACGGCACGCACGTCGCCGCGACGATCGCCGGGACCGGTGCCGCGTCGGGCGGCGAGCGCAAGGGCATGGCCCCGGACGCGGACCTGCTGATCGGCAAGGTCCTCGACGACCGGGGCTACGGCACCGATTCCGGCGTGATCGCCGGGATGCAGTGGGCCGCACCGCGCGCCGACGTCGTCAACATGAGCCTCGGCGGTTTCCCCACCGACGGCACCGACCCCCTTTCCGTGGCGCTGGACAACCTCACCGCCGAGCACGGCACGCTGTTCGTCGTGGCCGCGGGCAACGACGGTGCGATCCAGTCGGTCGGCGCGCCGGGCACGGCCAAGGCCGCGCTCACGGTCGGCGCGGTCGACGCCCACGACGCACTCGCGGAGTTCTCCAGCCGGGGCCCGGTCGGCCATACCGCCAAACCGGAGATCGTCGCACCCGGCGTCGAGATCGTCGCCGCGCGCGCCGAGGGCACCGCGCTGGGCACCCCGATCGGGGCGAACTACACGAAGATGTCCGGCACGTCGATGGCGGCACCGCACGTCGCCGGCGCCGCGGCGCTGCTCGCCGCGAAGCACCCCCGCTGGAAGCCCGCCCGGCTCAAGGCCGCCCTCGTCGGCACCGGCGACCCCGCCACCGGCGGTGACGCCTACGAGCGCGGGGCCGGACGGCTCGACGCCGGCGATGCCGCACGCGCCCCCGTCCTCACCGCCCAGAGCATCGTCGACCTCGGGACGTCGCAGTACCCGGACCACGGCGCCCTGTCCACGGAGCTCGGCTGGACGTCCAACGCCTCCCGCCCCGTCCACATGAGGCTGAGCGTCGAGGTCGTCGACCGGCAGGGCCGCACGGCGCACGGCGCGGCGAGCGTCCCCGCCCGGGTCGAGATCCCGGCGGGCGCCACCGCGTCCGCCGAACTGGAGATCGACGCCTCGAAGCTCGCCGGACGTCCCGGCCTGTACACGGCGGTCGTGACCGCGAAGGGCGCCGGCGCGACCCTCGAAACGCCGGTGACCTTCTACGTCGAACCCCCGACGCACACGCTCACCGTCAAGGCGACTCCCCTGCCCGGCACGGACGCCGCGGACCTGTACGCCTACGCGACCGTGACCCACCTGACCGACATCGTCGAGCTCTCCACGATCGTCGAAGTCCTGGACGGCACGACCGAGATCCGTGTCCCGGAAGGCCGGTATGCCGTCCTCGGGTCCGTCCAGCACGGCGGAACGGGCGGGAACGACTGGCGCTACGCCCTCGCCGGCACCCCCGAGGTCCTCGTCGACCATGACATGACCGTCACGCTCGACGGCGCGAAGGCCCGTCCGGCCACGGTGAGCGTCGAGGGCACCCGGACGAAGGCGCTCTCGAACTACGCGGCCGTCGTCCGCTCCACCAGGCAGGGCATCTGGACGATGCTCGTCACTTCCGGCGACGCCGAGACGTCACCCATGATGCTCCAGCCGATGGACGCCCCCGAGACCGGCGGGTTCCGGGCCTACACGGCACACCGGCTCAGCGGGCCCGAGGGGTTCTACGACGTGCTGCGTCCTCTGGGCGGCGGGATCCCCGCGGATCCGTCCCACGTCATCACCACCGCCGCCCAGGCGAGGATGGCCCGCGTCCACCAGCGGTTCGCCGCATTCGGCGGGAACGAGAGCGAACTCATCAGCGACAAGCGCTATGGGCTCACCCCCGAGGGCCTGCTGCTCTTCGATGGACTGGCGTCCGACACACCGGCCGGGACGACCCGTACGGATCACGTGTCGACCGGCGGAGGCGTCCGCTGGCTGGCCTGGGGGTCCCCGCAGGGCATTCCTGACGGATGGGTCGACCAGAGCACGTTCCTCGAACTCCGGCCGGGCCGGCGTGTCGAGCACACATGGGGACGTCAGCCGCTGCGCCCCGGCCCATACTCCGCCACCGGTGTCTCCCCGAGCATCTGCACGCCCGCCCCCACGACCCGCACGCGCGGCAACCTGCACGTCCAGCTGGTCGACCTGCAGACCCGTCCGGACGGGTTCGACTGCGGCGTGAACGGGATAAAGGGCAAGCTCACGCTGTTCGCCGGAGACGAGAAGCTCGGCGAGAAGGAGGGGCCGGCCGGCGACTTCCTCATCCCGTCCGGCCGCAGGGAGTACCGGCTGACGTACCGGAACGACGCGTCGGCGATCCTGCCGGTGTCGACCCGCACCTCCACGTCCTGGACGTTCCGCTCGCCCGCGCCGCGCGGGAATGAGAGCGTCCGCGTCCCGCTGCTGACCGTCGACTACGACCTCGGCCTCGACCTGCGCAATCAGCCGACGGGCAAGCCCGCCGTCCTGACGGTCGCGCGAGTCGCCGGCACCGGCGGCGCCAAGGTCACCGGCCTGCGCTTCTGGACGTCCCTGGACGATGGGAAGACCTGGCAGGCCGCCGCCGTGAAGCCGCTGGGCGAGGGCCGCTTCAGCGCGCCGCTCCCACCGGCGGCAGGCGGCCGGTCCGTGTCGGTCCGCGTCACGGCCGCCGACGCGGGCGGCAGCGGCATCGACCAGCAGATCATCCGGGCCTACCGCATCCGCTGATCCGAGGCGGTGCCGGATTCACCGCTCACCAGAGGTCTTCGCCCTTCCCGGGCTCCCTGCGGGAAGGGCGAAGGCGTTTCCGCGGGGAGGGGGGACGACGCCCGAGACCGCGCCGTCCGCCGTCCGCCGTCCGCCATGAGCAGGATGAGGCATGTGCGTGAAGGCGGAGCGGGGCATCGGTTGAGAACCGGGTGACCGAGCACTTCCCCCCCGACAGCGAGGATCACCTCATGGCCCATCCCGACCCACCGGATCCCGGTGCGGACGCGCCCGACGCGGTGGCGATCGTCCGCTCGCGGCGCGATCCCGCCGCGTTCGCGGAGATCTTCCACCGCCATTTCGCCGCGATCCACGGGTACGCGGCGCGGCGCCTCGGCGTGGACGCGGCGGACGACATCGCCGCCGAGACGTTCCTCACCGCGTTCCGCAAGCGCGGCCGTTTCGACCCGGAGCGCGGCACGGTCCGTCCCTGGCTGTACGGCATCGCGACCCGGCTGATCGGGCTGCACCGGCGTGCGGAGAGCCGCCGCTACCGGGCCCTCGCACGCACGCCCGCCGAGCACACCGAGGACGGCCACGAGGACGTCATCGCGGCGCGCGTCACCGCCGGCGGCGTGGGCGCCGACCTCGGGGACGCGCTGGCCCGCCTGCCGCGCGGGGACCGGGACGTCCTGCTGCTGATCGCGCTGGCCGACCTGTCCTACGAGGAGGTCGGGCAGGCACTCGGCCTGAAGACCGGCACGGTCGCGTCCCGGCTCCACCGTGCCCGCCGCCGCCTGAGGGAGTCGCTCGGCGGAGTCAACCCCACCCTGATCATTGAGGAGACGCCCGCGTGAACGACATCGACGCGAACGAGACGGACCGGATCCGGCGGCTGCTGCGCGAGCCGCCGCCCCCGTCGGCCGAGGCCGCGGCGAAGGCGCTGACCATGCTGGAGGCAGAGATGGCGCCGGGCGGGAAGCGCTTCAGGGCTTCCCGAGCGGGACGGCGGCGGTTCGGCTGGCGGCTCAAGGCCGGTGCCGGTGTGGCCGCCTTGGGTGCCGGGGCCGCGGTCGCGATCGTGGCCGTGGGGCCGGGTGCGGGGTTGGAGGCGCCCGGCGCGCCCACGTCCCCGGGCTCGGTGGACCTGGGCAAGCGGGCGGTGCTGGCGGCGGCGGAGAACGCCGAGGCGCAGCCGGCCGGCAAGTACTGGTACACCGACGTCGTCAGCGGCCAGTCCTACGTCGTACGGTCCAAGTCCGGCGCCGCGTACGCGATCGTCGGCGCGCACAGCGAGCTGTTCGGCTGGCACGGCGTGAAGCCCGGCATGGGCGGGATGTACTACGGCCGCGACCTCCCGGCCCGCCCGCTGACCGCCCGGGACGGGGAACTGTGGCGCAAGGACGGGTCGCCGTCGAGTTTCCGCGTCTGGTCGGGCGACAAGCACCTCACCTTCACCACCGAGGCGACGACGTGGCGCTCGGACGTGCCGGGCACGGGCCCGGACCCCGTGGGCGCCGGGAAGGTCGCCTTGGGCAAGTCGGCCGAGGAGCTTCAGAACCTGCCCACCGACCCGGCCGAGCTCACCACGATGTTCCTTGAGGGGCCGGCGGATCTGGAGAGGCTGCGGTCCTTGGGGAGGACGCCCCCGCCCATCGCCCCGCGGGTGCTGCCCAACGTCCAGATCCGGAACGTGGGGGAGCTGCTGGGCGGCCCGACGCCGCCGAAGGTCCGGGCCGGTCTCATCCGGGCGCTGACAGCCCGGCCGGGCGTCCATGCGATCGGCCAGGTCACCGACCCGATGGGCCGCCAGGGTGTCGCGCTGGCCGGATATTCCCTCCCCAGCACGGACGACGGCGAGTCCGGCACGCCGAAGAGCGAGCAGGGGACCTACCGCTCCCGCAACGTGATCGTCTTCGACGAGCGCAGCGGCGCACTGCTGTCCCTGCACGAGGAGCTGACCGACCCCGGCGGCCCGTACCGGACGCGGAAGCCCGGCTTCGTCATCAACTACGAGGTCTTCCGCAGCACCGGCTGGACGGACACCAAGCCCTCGCCGCCGGCGGAACAGCCCTTCCGGCTGCGCTGACCCGCAGGCCGGGCCCGGTTCCGGGGTCCCGCACCGGCCGGTCTCCGTCCTTCCACCGGACCGAGACCGGCCGTTCCGTTCCAGGTACTCCGGATGCTTCGGTAAGAAGCGGCGGGCCCGGACCACTACCCGGGTGACGAACCCCCGGACGAAGGGCTCGAACCTTGTCGGACCCCGAAGACATCGCCCGGTTCACGGCGGTCTACGACGCGTACCATCCGCGCGTCCACGCCTATGTCGTGAGCCGGGTCGGCGGGCAGGCCGCCGAAGAGATCACGAGTGAGGCGTTCTGCGTCGCGTGGCGGCGCATCCGCGACCTACCGGACGAGCCGCTGCCCTGGCTGTTCGGCATCGCGCGCAACCTGCTGCGCGAGTCGTACCGGGTGCGGGAACGGCGGGACGCGCTGACCCGCGAGCTGCGGACCTGGGCGGCGGGGCAGCCGCCCGCCGGTGACGTCGCGGAGGCGGTGGCCGAGCGCGCCGGGGTGCTGCGCGCGCTGGCGGACCTGTCCGACGGCGACCGCGAGCTGCTGACGCTGGTCGCCTGGCACGCGCTGTCACCGGACGAGGCGGCGAAGGTCGTCGGATGCTCGAAGGCCGCGCTCTACGTGCGGCTGCACCGCGCCCGGCGGCGGCTGGAGCGCGCGTTGACCGCGCAGTCGCGGATACCGGACCCCGACGTGTCCGCGCGCGGCGCCGTCCCGAATCACTCCTGAGAGGAAAAGCAGTCCGATGAAGCATGACGTGATGAAGGCGCTGTCCGCGGCACGGCCCGGGCAGCTCGACCCCTCGGCGGACCCGGCCGCCGCCGGCGCGCGCCGGGAACGTGACCTGGAGCGGGCGCTCCGGGCGGCCCCGGAGGCGGCGCCGCCCGCGGGACGGGCACGGGGGCGCCGTCCCGTCCGCTGGGGGGCGTTCGGGCTGGGCGCCCTCGCCGCCGGCGCCGCGGCCGCCGTCGCCGTCGCGGCCATCGGCTCCGGCTCCGGCTCCCCGGCGACGCCGGGCACTCCCGCCAGTGTCGACCTGGGCAAGCGGGCGGTGCTGGCGGCGGCGGAGAACGCCGAGGCGCAGCCGACCGGCGAGTACTGGTACAGCGACATCGTCAGCGGCCGGGCGGCCGTCGTGCGCGCCCCGACCGGGGCCTACGCGATCACCGTTTCGCACGGCGAGTCGTTCAGCTGGCACGGCGCGAAGTCCGGGATGGGCTCGGCGTACTTCCAGCGCGACCTGCCCGCCCGCCCGCAGACCGCACGGGACCGGGAGCTGTGGCGGAAGGCCGGGTCGCCGGCGAGTTTCCGCGTCCCGACCGACGGCGGCGACGTCACGTTCACCACCAAGGCGGCGCCGTGGCGGTCGGAGGGGCCGGAGGCCGGCCACGACGCGGGCGGCGGCGGCGATTTCCTGGACGGCAAGTCGGCGGAGGATCTGCGGAACCTGCCGACCGACCCGGCCGAGCTCGCCGCCATGTTCCTCAGTCCGGAGGACGAGGGGGCGGCCGCCGGTCTCCAGCCGGGCGCGCGGGCGAAGGGCCCCGCCTTCCGGCGGGCCGTGCCGCACAGCAAGATCATGAGGGTGGCGTCCCTGCTGATGAACAACCCGCTCCCGCCGAAGGTGCGGGCGGGCCTGATGCGGGCGCTGGCCGCTCAGGAGGGGGTCCGGCCGATCGGCCGCGTCACCGATCCGCTGGGCCGGCCGGGCGTCGCCCTGGCCGCCGCCGACCGCGCCACGACGATCACCGACGGGCCGGAGGCCGGCCGGGGGACGTGGCACTCCCGCCCGGTGATCATCTTCGATGAGCGCACGGGCGCGCTGCTGTCCCGGCAGGAGCAGCTGACCAGGCCCGGCGGCGAGTACGCCGGGATGAAGCCCGGCTTCGTCGTCGAGCACCAGACCGTCCGGTCGGCGACGTGGACCGACGGCAAGCCGAAGCCGCCGGCGAAGCTGCCTCACTGACCCCGGGGCTCCCGTCCCGCAGGCCCTCCGCCCCCGACCCGGGGCGGGGGGCCTGCTTGCGTGGATCATTCGGAAAACGGCCGGCGAATCACCGAAAGCGGAACGGGGCGGTGACGGAGTAAGGGGTGAGGACAATCCCCCCTGGAGGTGTGTGATGACCGATGGATCCGGCACACGGACGGTCGCGTGACCACCGCGCACGAGATCGACGACACCGCGATCGTCGCCGCGTCCCTGGACGACCCCGAGCGGTTCACCGCCGTGTACGACCGGCATTTCCCGGCCGTGTACCGGTACGTGGCCGGACGCCTCGGCGCGCAGGCGGCGGACGACGTCGTCGCCGAGACGTTCCTCGCCGCGTTCCGCCGCCGCGCCGCGTTCGATCCCGCCCGGGGGGACGTCCGGCCCTGGCTGTTCGGCATCGCGACCACGCTCGTCGCGCAGCACCGCCGCGTCGAGACCCGCCGCTACCGGGCGCTCGCCCGGCTCGGCGCCGAACCGGACATCGGCGGCCATGAGGACCGCGTCGTGGGCGCCGTGACGGCCGCCGGGAGGCGTCCGGACCTGGCGCGGGCGCTGACCCGGCTGTCGCGCAAGGAACGCGACGTCGTGCTGCTGGTGGCGCTCGCCGACCTCAAGCACGAGGAGATCGCCGCCGTGCTCGGCGTCCCGTCCGGAACGGTCGGCTCCCGCCTGAACCGCGCACGCCGGAAGCTGCGTGCGGCCCTCTCTCTCACCGACGGAGACTGACCATGGACGAAATGCAGATGATCGCCGAGATGCTGGACGAGCGGCCGGCCGAGGCCGCCGCCGACACGGGCCGCCGGCGCCTGCGCAAGGAGATCGCCGCCCCGGCGCGCCGCACACCGTCGTGGTTCGGGCTGCGGTTCAAGGCCGGGCTCGGCGTGGTCGCGGCGGGCACGGCGGCCGCCGTCGCCATCACCGCCGTCGGTTCGGGGGCGCCCGCACCACCGGGGTCGCCGTCTCAGGTGGAGCTGGCCGACCGGGCGGTGCTGGCGGCGGCGGACAAGGCCGCCGCGCAGCCGATCGGCAAGTACTGGTCCTCCGGCTGGATCTCGGGCCAGTCCTACATCGTGCGGGCCGAGACCGGTGATTACGCGATCGTCGGCGCGCAGACCGAGTTCTTCAGATGGTCGGGCGCCAAGTCGGGCATGGGCGAGGCGTTCTACGGACGCGAACTGCCGGCCAGGCTCCACACGGCGCGGGACAAGGAGCTGTGGAAGAAGGCCGGGTCGCCGCCGGAGTTCAGGGTCTGGTCGAACGACCACTACTACACCTACGGCCGGAAGGCGACGGAGTGGGAGGTGGACGACCCGGACCCGGCGGGCGGCGGGAACTGGCTGGGCGGCAGGACCGTCGAGGACTTCCAGCGGCTGCCGACCGACCCGGAGAAGCTCGCCGCCATGTTCTTCGTGCCCCGCGGGTCGCGCGAGATCACGGACCCGCGAAAGCTCCGCCAGGCCGAGAAGCGGGTCGGGGAGCACAGCGGGAAGCTGCGGACGCCGCCCCCGATGACCGCCTTCCACAAGCTCTTTCTGGTCGAGAACATGCTGCAGGACGCGCCCGTGCCGCCGGCGGTCCGGGCCGGGCTCATGCGGGCGCTCGCCGCGCAGCCGGGGGTGAGGTCGGTGGGTGAGCGGACCGACCCGCTGGGACGTGAGGGCGTCGCGCTGGCAGCCGACCGGGAGACCAGCCGCATCACCGGGGAGTGGGGCGCGCCGGAGGCCGAACGCGGCGAGTACGGCAGCCGGGCGGAGCTGATCTTCGACCGGGAGACCGGCGAGATGCTGGCCGCGCAGAACGTGCTGACCAGGCCCGGAGGACCGTACCGGGACCGCGAGCCCGGGTTCGTGATCGACTACTCGGTCGTCCGCGACTCCGGCTGGACCGACACCAGGCCGAAGCCGGCCGAGAAGCTCCCTTCCTGGCCTCTGTGACCCGGGGCTCCCACCCGGCAGGCCCCCGTCCGGCACCCGGGCGGGGGCCTGCCGGGCGGGGGCCTGCCGGGCCGGGGCCTGCCGGACCGGCCTGCCGGACGGGCGTACCCGGTCGCCGTCAGGACGTGAGGTCGGACGTGAGGTCGGACGTGAGGTCGGACGGGACGGTGCCGGTCGCGGTGAGGGGGAGGCCGAGCGCCACCCGTTCGGCCAGCCAGGCGCTCGGACGGTAGCGCGGGTCCCCGGTGGAGGCGTGCAGGCCGCGCAGGACCTCTAGGACGCGGCCGGCCCCGGCGTCCTCACCCCACTCCAGCGGACCGCGCGGGTAGCCGAGCCCGAGCCGGACGGCCGTGTCGATGTCCTCGGGACGGGCGAGCCTCTGCTCCGCAATCCCGCAGCCCACATTCACGATCGACGCGACAAGCCGCTGAGCGACGGGCGCGGGGGCGTCCCGGACGACGGTGACGGGGCGTCCCGGGGCGGCGAGGGCCGCGAGACCGGCGCGACCGGTCTCCTTGTCGACACCCGGGTGCACGGACACGGCGAGACGGCTGAAGAACCCGCCGAACGGGTCGACGCCCAAGGTGCGCTCTAGGGGGAGGCCTTCGGTGCGGGCGGTGTCGACGGTGCTGCGCCCGAGCGGTGCGACGAGCACGACGGCCCGGCTGGACGGCTCGTCCCCCGCCTCGACCTCGACTCCGGCCGTCGACAGCAGCGCGCCCAGCTCCTCACGGACGTCGCCGTGCACCCAGACAGGGCGGGCCTCCACGGCCGGTGCCGTGACCTCGGGCGGCTCCTGCTTGGACCCGTCCACGTACTTGTAAAAGCCTTCGCCCGTCTTGCGTCCGAGCAGGCCCGCCTCCATCCGCGCCCGCCCGAGCCGGGACGGACGGAACCGCGGCTCCGTGTAGAAGCCCGTCCAGATGGACTCCATGACGGGGTGCGAAACGTCCATCCCGGTGAGGTCGAGCAGTTCGCAGGGGCCCATCTTGAGGCCCAGGACGTCCCGTGCGACCCGGTCGATGTCGACGGGCTCGGCGGCACCTTCCGACAGGATCTGCAGAGCCTCCGTCACCAGGCCGCGCCCAGCATGGTTGACCAGGAAGCCGGGTGCGTCCGGCGCGAGCACCGGTTCGTGCCCGAGACGCTGGACGAGTTCGGCGAGCGCCCCCGGGATCCACTCGGCCGTCCGCGCGCCCGGAATCACCTCGACGAGCCGCATCAACGGCACCGGGTTGAAGAAATGCAGCCCCGCGACCCTGGACGGGTCCTTCAGAGCCGCCGCGATCGCCGTCACCGGCAGAGAACTGGTGTTCGTCACGAGGATCGTGTGCTCGGGGCAGGCCTTCTCCAGGGCCGAGAACAGTTCCCGCTTGGTATCCAGGTCTTCGCGCACAGCCTCGATGACGAGATCGCACTCCTGGAACGGCGTGAGCGGCTCACCCACCGGCCGCAGCCTGCCCTTGGCGGCCTCCGCCTCACCCTCGGCCATCCGTCCCTTGCCGACGAGCTTGTCGAACATTCCGGAGACGTACTCGACCGCGTCGACCACGGCCTCCGCCCGGACGTCCGCCAGTTCCACCGTCAGCCCGCCCGCCGCCGCGAACTGCGCGATGCCGCGCCCCATCGCCCCGGCGCCGATCACCCGGATCGTGCGCACGTCCCGCGCCCAGTGCTCCACCGTGCCGCTCCGCAATGCCGCCTCCCGCGTCCGTCGGCAGGATAGTGGGGGCGTTCCGGACGCCCACGGTGCCGGGTGCCCGCTCGCGGGTCAGTCGTCGTCGCCGCCCCCGCCGTCTTCGTTCTCCCGGTCGCCGCCGTCCTCGTTCTCCCGGTCGCCGCCGTCCTCGTCACCGCCGCCGCCGTCGCCGTCCTCGTCACCACCGCCGCCGCCGCAGCCGGCCGTCACCGCGGCCGTGGCCCCCAGAACCCCGGCCACCGCCATCGCGGTCGGGACCGACGCCGGCGTCAGGGCCAGCACCGCGGCGATCAACGTCTTGAGCATCTTCATCGGCAGCCTCGCCATGACGTCCTCCCAGATCCTGATGAGCGTCCCAGGGCGGGACGCTCCACGCCGGGGCTACCCGGGCGCGGTCCGCCCCAACGTCCGAGCGGTGTCCTCCACTGGGCGGAAGCCCGCCGACACCCTGCCCGGAGCCGGGCCGTAACCTTCGAAGCGCCGCCGTCGGCACCCGAGTTGAGGAGCGAACATGCGTGAAGCGGTCATCTGCGAGCCGCTGCGTACCCCGATCGGCCGGTTCGGCGGGGTGCTGAAGACCGTCCCGCCCGTCGAGCTCGCCGCCACCGTCATCCGCGCGCTCGCCGAACGCACCGGCCTGCCCGGCGACGCGGTCGACGAGGTCGTCCTCGGCCACTGCTACCCCACCGCCGACGCCCCCGCCATCGGACGCGTCGCCGCGCTCGACGCCGGGCTCCCCATCGAGGTCGGCGGCACCCAGATCGACCGGCGCTGCGGATCGGGGCTCCAGGCCGTCCTGGACGCCGCCATGCAGATCCAGCTCGGCGTCAGCGACGTGATCATCGCGGGCGGGGCGGAGAGCATGAGCAACGCGCCGTTCTACACGACGCAGGCGCGCTGGGGCGTCCGCGGCCCGTCCCTCGAACTGCACGACGCGCTCGCCCAGGGCCGCGTCACCGCCGGCGGCGTCAACCACCCCGTACCCGGCGGGATGCTGGAGACCGCGGAGAACCTGCGGCGCGAGTACGGCATCGGGCGCGAGGAGCAGGACGAGCTGTCCGCGCGTTCGCACCGGCGCGCCGTCGCGGCCCAGGAGTCGGGGGTGTTCGCCGAGGAGATCGTCCCGGTGACCGTCCGGGGGCGTAAGGGCGACACGGTCGTCGACACCGACGAGCACCCGCGTCCCGGCACGACCGCCGAGGGGCTGGCGAAGCTGCGTCCCGTCCTCGGCAGGTCCGACGACCAGGCCACCGTCACCGCCGGCAACGCCAGCGGCCAGAACGACGCGGCCGCCGCCTGCGTCGTCACCACCTCCGAACGCGCCGCCGAGCTGGGGCTGCGGCCGCTCGTCCGGCTCGTGTCGTGGGCCCGCGCCGGCGTGCCGCCCCGCACGATGGGCCTCGGCCCCGTCCCCGCCACCGCGAAGGCCCTGGACAGGGCCGGGCTCACCCTCGCCGACATCGACCTCGTCGAGCTGAACGAGGCGTTCGCCGCGCAGGTCCTCGCCGTCGCCCGCGAGTGGGGCCTCAAGGACGCCGACTGGGACCGCGTCAACGTCCACGGCTCCGGCATCTCCCTCGGCCACCCCGTCGGCGCGACCGGCGCCCGCATCCTCGCGACCCTCTCCCGCGAGATGCACCGCCGCGAGGCCCGCTACGGCCTGGAGACGATGTGCATCGGCGGCGGCCAGGGCCTCGCCGCGGTCTTCGAAAGGGTCTAGGACGCCGCGGTCCAGGACGGGTCGCGGCCGGTGAGGGCCACGAGGCGGTCCACGGCGGGCGCGTCGCCGGGGATCTCGACGGCGGGACCGAAGAGGCCCTCGACGCCCTTGCCTCCGCTCTGCTCGACGGTCGGCGCGACGAAGGCGAGGCAGGCCTCGATCTCCTCCTCGCCGGCGTCGTAGGGCTGGCCGCTGGCGCGGGCGATGTCCCAGCCGTGCACGACCAGCTCGTTCATCGCGACATGGCCGGCGTCGTCGCCGGGCAGGTCGATGCCGCCGGCCTTGGTCATGCCCTGCCAGGCGTCCGGGGAGCGCCAGGCGGCGGCGAGCGCGTCGAGCTGCTCGGGGATGCGGGCGCGCCAGTCCGGGGGCAGGGCGGACGCGTCGGCGGACGGCGGCGGCGACGCGCCGTCCGGGAAGTCCTTCGTGGCCGCCCACGTGAAGGCGAGGGTCAGTCCGTTGACGTGGTCGATGAGCGCGGCGAGCGAGGTGCCGGTGCACGGCGTCGGCGCGGTGAGCTGGTGGTCGCGGACGCCCGCGAGCAGGCCGGCCAGGCGCTGCGCGGCGGGTGTGAGGTCGGGCATCGCGGTCATTCGAATCCTCCTGGAACGGTTCGGTGCGTACCGCTGGACGGGATGCCGGCTGGACGGCCGCCGCCCGGTGATATGGACTCGGGAACCGCCCGATACTCATCGCCGCATGAAATCCATAAGGTATGGGGATGCGTGACACCAGGGCGGTGCGTGAAATGGCCTCGTACGGCCGTAGCGTGGGTGACCTGCGCATGTGACGCATAAGCTACTACCGAGTAGTATTCGGGCCCCGGATGAAGCGCAGTCCGTCGCGAGCCCTACGCTGACTGCCATCGCCCGTACCCCAGGAGGACGGAACAGTGTTCTGGATCACGTTGGTCATTGGGCTCGCCGGAACGGCGGTCGCTCTGGCGCTCGCCGGTCGGCGGGTGCTGTTCCTGTACCAGATCGCCAAGAGCGGCCAGCCCGACCCTGAGCGGACGCTGCAGGTCAAGCGGGAGCCCAAGAAGGCCCTCGAAGGCCAGGCCGTCGAGGTCCTCGGCCAGCGCAAGCTGCTGAAATGGACGATCGCCGGCGCCGCGCACTTCGCCGTCATGTGGGCCTTCTTCCTGCTCGCCACCGTCTACGGGGAAGCGGCCGTCCAGCTGCTGTTCGGGCTTGAGGCGCACATCCCCGTCCTGCAGACCTGGGGTCCGATCGGCTTCGTCCAGGACACCATCGCCCTCGCCTGCCTCACCGGCCTGGTCGTCTTCACCCTCATCCGGTTCAAGAACTCGCCGAAGCGGCTGGGCCGCCAGTCCCGGTTCAAGGGCTCGCACCTGTCCGGCGCCTGGATCACGCTCTTCATGATCTTCAACGTGATCTGGACGATGTTCTTCTTCCGGGGCGTCGAGGTCGCCCGCGGCAACTTCGGCTACAACAAGGCCGCCTACTTCTCCCACCTGACCGGCAAGCTGTTCGAGGGCATGAGCGACGACACCCTCGAAATCCTCGAATCGGCCGGGCTCCTCCTGCACATCGGCGTCGCGCTCGTCTTCCTGGTCTTCGTCGTCCACTCCAAGCACCTGCACATCTTCCTGGCACCGCTGAACGTCATGTTCAAGCGCCGCCCCGACGGCCTCGGCGCCGTCCAGCCGATGATGTCGGACGGCAAGCCGCTCGACTTCGAAGAGGCCGACCCCGACGAGGACATCTTCGGCCGCGGCAAGATCGAGGACTTCACCTGGAAGGGCTTCCTCGACATGGCGACCTGCACCGAGTGCGGCCGCTGCCAGTCGCAGTGCCCCGCCTGGAACACCGGCAAGCCGCTGTCGCCGAAGATGCTCATCCTGGAACTGCGCGACCACGCGCTCGCCAAGGCGCCCTACATGACCGCCTCGGAAGAGGAGCGGGAGAAGTTCACCGACGAGCAGAAGCTCGCCATGCAGGTGGACAAGGAACTCGTCGCCGACGACGGCGTCATCCACCCCGACGTCCTGTGGTCGTGCACCAACTGCGGCGCGTGCGTCGAGCAGTGCCCGGTCGACATCGAGCACATCGACCACATCCTGGACATGCGCCGCTTCCAGGTCATGATCGAGTCCTCGTTCCCGTCCGAGGCCGGCGTCATGCTGAAGAACCTCGAGAACAAGGGCAACCCGTGGGGCATGTCCGAGATGAAGCGCCTCGAATGGATCGAGGAGCTGGACTTCGAGGTCGAGGTCGTCGACGACAAGCTCCCCGAGGACACCGAGTACCTGTTCTGGGTCGGCTGCGCCGGCGCCCTGGAGGACCGCGCCAAGAAGACCACCAAGGCCGTCGCCGAACTCCTGCACATCGCGGGCGTCAAGTTCGCCGTCCTCGGCCCCATGGAGGCGTGCACCGGTGACCCGGCCCGCCGCCTGGGCATGGAGTTCGTCTTCCAGATGCTCGGCCAGCAGAACGTCGAGACGCTGAACGACGCGGGCGCCAAGAAGATCGTCGCGACCTGCCCGCACTGCTTCAACACCCTGGCCAACGAGTACCCGCAGATCGGCGGGAACTACGAGGTCGTCCACCACACGCAGCTGCTCGCGCACCTGGTGGAGACAGGGAAGCTCACCCCGGTCACCCCGATCGAGGAGAACATCACCTACCACGACCCCTGCTTCCTCGGCCGCCACAACAAGGTCTACAAGCAGCCGCGCGACATCATGGCGACCGTCCCAGGCGTCAAGACCCAGGAGATGCACCGCCACAAGGACCGCGGCTTCTGCTGCGGCGCCGGCGGCGCGCGGATGTGGATGGAAGAGCGCATCGGCAAGCGCATCAACACCGAGCGCGTGGACGAGGCCCTGGAGACCAACCCCGACACCGTCTCCACCGCCTGCCCGTTCTGCCTCGTCATGCTGGGCGACGCCATCAACGAGAAGAAGAACACCGGCGATGCCAAGGAGTCCCTGGAAGTCGTCGACGTCTCCCAGCTCCTGATCCGCTCCATCAAGGGCGAAGGCTCCGCCCCGGAGAAGGAGCCCGTGGCCGCCGAGTAGCGGACACCGAACGAAGGAAGGACCCCCGGCCGCCGCCTCGGCCGGGGGTCCTTCTCGTCGCCCGTCTTTCAGAGGCCCTGGACGGGAGGCGCCTGCGGTATGCCCCGCACCAGGGCCTCTGCCGCGTTTCAGGGCGCCGGGAGCGGTTCCGGACGGGTCGGCCTGGTAGAACCCAGGGATGGCCGTCCTCGTGTCCCTCGTCGCGTTCCTGATGACGCTCGTCGGGGGCGTCGCGGCGATGCGGGTACGCGACAACCGGCACCTCGTCCTCGGACTGGCCGGCGGGCTGATGCTCGGCGTCGTCGCGTTCGACCTGATCCCCGAGTCGCTGGAGATGACGCGGCACCGCCCGTTCGGCGTCCCCGCCCCCATGATCGGCTTCGCGGCCGGGTTCCTGCTGCTGCACGTCGTGGAGCAGGCCGTCGCGATCCACCGGGCCCACGAGCACGAGTACGCCCCGCACGTGCACGCCCACGGCCACGCGCCCACCGCCGGCCCGGCGGGGCTGCTCGCCGCGTCCGCGCTCGTCGCGCACAGCCTCATCGACGGCCTCAGCATCGGCCTCGCCTTCCAGTCGGGGACGGACGTGGGGATCCTCGTGGCCCTCGCCGTCGTCGCGCACGACTTCGCGGACGGGTTCAACACCGTCACCGCCGCGTCCCTGAACCGGGGCGACCGCCGGCCCGCCGTCCTGCTGCTCCTCGCCGACGCCGCCGCCCCCGTCGCCGGGGCCGCGTTGGGGACGCTGGCGCAGGTACCGGACGCCGTCCTCGGGCCGTACCTCGGGCTGTTCGCCGGCGTCCTGCTCTACCTGTCCGCCGCCGAGATCCTGCCCGAGGCCCACAGCGTCCACCCGCGCGTGATGACGCTGTGCGCCACCGGGCTCGGGCTGGCCGCCGTCCTGTTCATCGTCGGCCTCGCACACTGACGCCTCCGCGGACCCGTCCGGACACCGCGGGGGCGCAAAGGCAGAGGACCGCCCGGAAACCCGGACGGCCCTCTGGCGCCTTGGGACGTGACGCCCCTGAAGGCGGGCGGTCAGCCCGTCATGGACTGCGCGAACGAGGCGTTGTTCTTCAGCCACTCGTCCACGGCCTGGTCGGGCTTGCCCTTGTGCTTGTTCTCCATGAGGTCCTCAAGAGTCCCGAGCTGCTCGTCGGTCATCTTGAACTTCTTGAGCCAGCCGGCGACGTCCGCCTGCTCCTCACTGAAGCCCTTGCTGGCGACCGTGTAGATGCCGTCGGGCTTGCCCATGGCGCCCTTCGGGTCCTGCAGGTCGCGGATGGGGAACTTCGAGTACGCCCAGTGCGGCCGCCACAGCGTGACGACGATGTCCTCCTTGGCGTCGATCGCCTTCTTCAGCTCGGTGAGCATCGCCGCCGTCGAGGACGTCGCGACCGTGTACTCGTCCTTCAGGCCGTACGCGGGGAGCATCTCCTCCTGCGACACCCGGTACAGGCCGGAGCTCTTCTCGATGCCGACGATCTTGCCGTCGTACTGGCCGCCCTTGCCCTTGAGGTCCTCAAGCGACTTCAGCGGCGAGTACTCCGGAACCGCGATCGTCAGCGGCGCCGAGTCGTACCACGCGCCGACCTTCTCCAGCTTGTCGCCGTACTGCTTCCAGTAGTCCTCGTGGGTGCCCGGCAGCCAGGCGTCGAGGAACAGGTCGACGTCACCCTTGGCCATGCCGGCGTAGAGCGGCCCGGTGTCGAGGGTCTTGACCTCGACGTTGTAGCCCTTGTCGGTCAGCAGCCTCTTCCACAGCTGCGTCGCCGCCTCACCCTCGGCCCAGCCCGCGACCATGCCGATCGTGATGTCCTTGTCGGCCTCTCCCCCGCCGGAGCCGGAGTCGCCGCACGCGGCGGTGCTCAACCCCAGCGTCAGCGTCATCGCCGCGATGGCCAGACCCTTGAACTTGAAGCGCATTCCCGTCCTTTCGTTGACCTGCGTATAGAGAGATTGGGGGGAGCGGTTCGTCAGCCGACGAGCTGCTTGCCGGCTGCCGGGTCTGCCACCGGGTCCGCCACCGGCGCCGCCGCACCGCGGTGGGCCGTACCGCGGCCGTTCCTGCCGCGCGCGAACAGCGTGCGGAGCATGCTCGGGCCATGGGTGAGGGCACCGGTGAGGCGGTCCAGGTAGATCGCCAGGATGACGACGGCGATACCGCCCTCGAAGCCCTTGGCGACGTCCACCCGGTTGATGCCCTCCAGCACCACGCCACCGAGACCGCCGGCGCCGACCATGCCCGCGATGACGACCATCGACAGCGACAGCATGATCAGCTGGTTGATGCCCGCCATGATCGACGGCATCGCCAGCGGAATCTGGATGCGGGTCAGGATCCGGTTCGGCGGGGTGCCGAACGCCTCGCCCGCCTCGACCATCTCCGGGTCGACGCCGCGGATGCCGAGTTCGGTCAGCCGCACTCCCGGCGGCATCGAGAAGATCACCGTCGCGACCACGCCGGGGACGGCCCCGATGCTGAAGAAGAAGATCGCCGGGATCAGGTAGACGAACGCCGGCATCGTCTGCATGAAGTCGAGAACCGGCCGGACGATGCGGCTCACCACATCGTTGCGGGCCGCCGCGATGCCGATCGGAACCGACATCGCCGTCGACACCACCGCCGACACGATCACCAGGGCCAGGGAGTCCATCGAGTCCTCCCACAGCTCCATGCTGTCGATCAGCACGAAGCCGAGGACCGTGAACGCGCTGAGCTTCCAGCCGCTCACCAGCAGCGCCAGCACGGCCAGCACCAGCGTCAGCGCCAGTGGCGGCAGGACCGTCAGCGCGTCCGTCAGCCCCACGACCGACGCGTCGATCGCCGAACCGATCCCGTCGAACAGCCACCCCAGGTTGTCGGTGCACCAGCTCACCAGGCTGTCGAACCATTCGCCGACCGGCGCCCGGGGCAGCTCGATCGCGCGCACGTCAGTCGTCAACGCCGCTGCCCTCCTTCGTCAGCGCCAGTTCCGGCTCCGGCCCGTCGTCGATGACCTCGTCCACCGTCGAGTTGATCGCGCCGAGGGCCGTCAGCAGCGTCACCCGCGGTATCACGCCGATCAGCGTCCCGTCCTCGTCCGCGACGGGCACGGGCAGGTCGCTCTCGGCGCACCGGACGAACAGGTCCGCGACAGGGGTGTCGGGCGCCACGGGCTCCGGATCCTCCGGATCGATCAGCCCGTCGAGCTTCTGGACGTTGTCCTGCACCGCGTCCGCTATCACCGTGGCGCGGACCCGGCCGATCAGCTTCCGGTCCCGCCCGATCACGAACGCCGCCGAGGTCTGGTGCTCGCGCATCGTGCGCAGCGCCGTCCGCGGCCCCGTCGTCGACAGGACCGTGACCAGCGGCTTCTCCATGACCGAGGACGCCGTCAGCACCCTGGTACGGTCCACATCCGCCACGAACTGCGCGACATAGTCGTTGGCGGGGTCGGTGAGGATCTCCTCGGCCGTCCCGATCTGCACGATCCGGCCCTCCCGCATCACCGCGATGCGGTCCCCGATGCGCATGGCCTCGTTCAAGTCATGGGTGATGAACACGATCGTCTTGCCGAACTGCCCCTGCAGGTCCAGCAGGAGGTCCTGGACCTCCCGGCGGATCAGCGGGTCCAGCGCGCTGAACGCCTCGTCCATCAGGATGATGTCGGTTTCCGCGGCGAGCGCCCGGGCGAGCCCCACACGCTGCTGCATACCGCCCGACAACTGACGAGGAACCTTGTCCTCCCAGCCTTCGAGGCCCACCAGTCTCAGGAACTCTCGGGCCTTCTTCTCACGTTCTTCCTTCGGGATGCCGCGGACCTCGAGCCCGTAGGCGGCATTCGCCAGAACCGTCCGGTGAGGGAAGAGCGCGAAGTGCTGGAAGACCATGCTGACCTTGTTCTGCCGCAGCGCCCGCAGAGCCTTCGGCGGCATCTTCGCGATGTCCTCGCCGTCGATCTCGACGCTCCCGGAGGTGACCCCGAGCAGTCCGTTCAGCATCCGGATCAGCGTGGACTTGCCGGACCCTGACAGGCCCATGACCACGAAGATCTCACCCTCGCGGACTTCGAACGAGGCGTCCACCACGGCCGGCGTGACCCCGAGGGCGCGGATCGCCTTCAGATCGGCGCCCGCCTTGAGTTTCCGTTGTGCCTCGGCCGACTTACGGCCGAAGAGTTTGGTGACGTTTTCCGCGCGGAGTACTGACACGATCTCCTTCCGGGTTCCCACGGCCGGGTGAGGCGCGGAAACGGGTCGCCTTATCCGTCCAGGCGCCCGGACGCGGCGACCTCACGCAAAGAGATCGTCAACCAGACGCCAAACCAGTGCATCGCCCGAAACTACCCGTTCAGAGAACATGTTTCATCTTTTGGTGCGTTTCGTCACGTTGGGGTCACGAATCGAGCACGTTCTACACCTTCGTACGATGGAAGTTCATGTACGACCGCGACGGCGTCGGCCCCCGCTGATCCTGGTACCGCGACCCGTACCGCTCCGCCCCGTAGGGATACTCCGCCGGCGAACTCGTCCGGAACAGACACATCTGCCCGATCTTCATGCCCGGCCACAACTTGATCGGCAGCGTCGCCACATTGGACAGCTCCAACGTCACATGGCCGGCGAACCCCGGATCGATCCACCCGGCCGTCGAGTGCGTGAGCAGCCCCAGCCTCCCCAGACTGGACTTCCCCTCCAGCCTCGCCGCCAGATCGTCCGGCAACCCGAACACCTCGTACGTCGAGGCCAGCACGAACTCCCCCGGATGGAGCACGAACGCCTCCTCGGCGTCCACCTCCACGATCCGGGTCAGATCCGGCTGCTCCACAGCCGGGTCGATATGCGGATACTTGTGGTTCTCGAACACCCGGAACCACCGGTCCAGTCGCACGTCCACACTGGACGGCTGAACCATCCCCGGCTCATACGGGTCGATCTTCACCCGCCCGGACTCGAGCTCGGCCCTGATGTCACGATCGGAGAGCAGCACGCCAGAAAACTATCCCACCCAACCCGCACCAACGATCCGGTACAGTATCCACAGCATGGCGGCCCCACCGGCCGCCCACGCGGGTGTAGTTCAATGGTAGAACTTCAGCTTCCCAAGCTGACAGCGCGGGTTCGATTCCCGTCACCCGCTCCCAAGGTGAAGGCCCAGGCCAGTGACTTATCACTGACTCTGGGCCTCTTCTGTTCATCAGCCACCGTGCCCGCTACGTGCCCGACTCCCTTGGGCTTGCGCCGCTTCTTGTTCTTCTTGCTCTTCTTGAGTTCCCGCGCGGCCATCTTGTCGAGCGACGAGGCGATCTCCCGGTCACGATCCTGCCGCGCGTGCAGGTAGACCTGTGCGGCCCGCGTGGACGAGTGCCCCATCCGGTTCATCAGCTCAGCCAGCGACGCCCGACTCGGCCGCGTAGGTGTTGCCCGTGTGGCGAAGGTCATGGACGTGGATCGCACCGACTTCCAGTTCTGCCTTCTCCAGCGCCCGAGCCCAGATCCTGGAGAAGTTGCTCTGCCGAAGCTGCCCATCCCGGACGCCGACGAACACGAACCCCTTGGGGCCGGGTTGGGCGTACTCGTCCAGGTGCTTGCGCAGGTCGGGAATGATCAGGTCGGGAAGGACGACCGTGCGCCGGCTAGCTTCCGACTTGGGCGTTCCCTTCACCAGCGGCCCCAACTCATAGACGGTTTCGTCCACCCGGACCGTCCCGGCGTCAAGGTCGAGGTTCATGCACCTAAGGCCCGCCAACTCGCCCCAGCGCAGATTGCCGAAAGTCGCGAGGAGGACGAGCGCCCGGTAGCGCGGCGCGATGACGTCGGCGATTCGGTAGACCTCGGCCACGCTCAGGACGGGCCGCTCTGGGCTCGACTCCCGGTCGGCGCCGGGTATCTGGCACGGGTTCTCTTTGATGCGCTTGTCCCGGACCGCCGTGTTGAGGATGGCGCGCAGCAGCCGATACGCCTTGGCGACCGTGACCGGCCCGAAGGACGGCTTGCTCATGGGGCCCGCCTTGAGACGAGACGTCCGCCATTTCCGAACGTCCTCTTCCCGGATGTCGCCGATGTTCGTCTGGCCGAAGGTCGGGTTCAGGTGCCGGCGACGACGGCGTTGTCGTATCGCAGCGGCTCGTGGAGGTCTCCGCGGTACTCGCTGAACAACTCCACTCGGGCGCTCACCAAACCCCGGGCCGCGATGACGTACCTGAGGTAGTCCTCCAGATAGGTCACCCGCGAGTTGTCGTACTCGATCCAGTGGTCGCCGAGGAGCATCATCTTCCAGTCTGCATGGTCCGGCTGCACGATGAACGACATCGCATAATAGAGGTTGATCGCGTCAAAATGCCGCACCATACGGCCGAAATCACTGTTGGTATAGACCGTTCCATTAAAGTCGAACTCCGGTTCAGATTCTCCTTCTTGCCATTCGAGCTGCTCCATTGTGAACTCCTCGCTAAACAGCAAATCCTCCAGCGGGACAATCCTGACAGCGCCGTCGAAGACGCCGGGGGCCGGGATCATGTACGGATCCCATTCGCTGATGAGTTGAAGGGTTCGCTCGTCGAGGCTTGATTTGAAACACCAGTAGAGGCTGACACTGCCGAGCGACCGGTAGAACCGGCGCAGCGGCGCTGGTAAGGGCGTTCCGAAACGAACTTCCGCAGCGTTGATGGATTCTTCCGGGACGGGGTCGCCCACCTCGAACTCGATCAGTTCCAGCAGGGGATCCCGCCGGATCTCCTCGGCCAATTGGTCCAACTCCGCGCGAAAATTAAAGTCCATAAAGATTATCCTCTCACAGCCGGACCCAGCCGGCGCGGTGAACGGAGATCAAGTGAAACGTTTCTGCACAGCAACGAGTTACAGTAAACCACAGCGGCGTACATGAATCTCAACGCCCGTCGTCGGTGTCCTGGCCAGTCCGACAAACCTCGATGACCTCCCTGCACTGCTGTTTCATCGAGGTGCTGCACCACGTCCGGGACGTCACCTTCGGCGAGGACGCCAACAAGATCCGCACCGGGCTCGGACCGGCGAACATGACGATCCTGCGTTACCTTATCCACGGCCGGCTCCACGAGGCCGGTACGACAATGATCAGCGTGCCGTCCATGACCAGGTAGAGCAGGCCATCCTTTCTGGCCTTGGCCAGCGCCCGGCTGAGTTTGGGGGATCGGGCCGACAGCAGCGTCACCGTCTCGTTGACGTACCGCCAGGCTGTGGTGATTCCGACCCCGAACCCGGCGCCGAGCTGCGCCTGTACGGGTCAGGGGGTGAAGTGGAACGCGCCCAGGTAGTAAGGAGTTAGGTCGTCGACCCTCTCTTCTTCTGTCGCTATCTCGAACGGCCCCGCTGGAGCCGCGTACTCGTGGTCGAACAGCATCCAGGCGTTGTACGCCTCGGTAACACCCAGTTTCTCCGCAGCCTGTACCGCGGCATCGATCCAGGTTTCGCAGTAGCTGAAGCCTGTCAGCAACTCGCGTATCGGCTGTAGGTGGCCGATGGTCGAGCCTTCCTCGTAATCGTGGTCGTACCAGCCGATGGTCTTGTTGTCCTCCTCGAAGGCAACGTTCAGCCAGATGGCGACCAGGCCGTCCCGCTCCACGAGGTCGGGGTTATGGAACATGTCATCGTCGTCATCGAACTGCTCGGGGGTGTCGGACACTTCGTCTCCAGGGTGGTGGTGCAGATATCCGGCGAGACTATCGGGGGCCTTCGGTTGCGACTTGTCTCTGCCCTTGGTGAGCGCGGGTTCGCCTGTACCGGGCAGCGGCTCCCAGGAGTGATGACGCTCGGGCTGGAAGTTGCCCACGGCGCCGGCCACTCCCCTCGGTCGCCCCTTCGGGTAGGCCCAGCGTCGTCGGCTGAACCATCGCGACCTGACTTCAGACGAGGCAAGGCGGGAGGCGCGGCAGGCGACGAGGTCGCACGAGAGCCCAGGTCAGTGGACCGAGCGCGTGCCATTAGCGTGCCATTAGGGGCGGTCATTGAGGGGTACTCGCGGTCACTTACGGGACGGGCGAACGCCAGGTCAGGAAGAGGGACGGCCGAGTCCGTCTTGGTTCCCAAGCTGACAGCGCGGGTTCGATTCCCGTCACCCGCTCACTGAGAAGGCCCAGGTCAGGGACATGATCCCCGACGCTGGGCCTTGATCGTTTATCACCGTCATCACCGGCGGGCCATTAGCGGGCGATTACGCCACCGGCACCAGCGACCCCGAGCCGTCGTCATCGTCGTCGCCCGTCCGCTTCACTCGAAGTAGCGCGTCCAGCCTCGGAAAGACCCTGCAGGAGCCGCTGTCCGCCATCTGCTCCTGGGCGCTGGAGCACCCTAGCGCCACACCCAACAGCTGACATCCGCTCTTCGGCATGAGCGCGCGGTCTGCGGCAGCAGAGGACGCCCGTACCGGTACAAAGGCGGCGATGTCTAGAGTCTGTGTCGTGAACGACACTGGAGCCGACGTCGACAAGCGCGTTGCCGAGGCGTGGGCGCGGATCGAGGCCGGCCTGAGTCGCGTCCTGCCGGCTTCCCTGCACCACCTCAATGCGCAGGCCGCGGTACAGGAAATCGATGCGGTAGAGGCCGCCTTGGCCATACCACTGCCCTGGGATTTCCGCGCTAGCCTCCGCATTCACGACGGAACCTACCCCGGTCCGACCCTGCCGCCCCCTGAGCCCAGCCCGGTACCGCTTACTTATCTCTGCGACACCAACGAGATCATCGAGATGACCCGGATGTGGCGCGACAACCACCATCCGGAGCCGGACTGGGACGATCCCCAAGTCTGGGCATACCTGGCCGATACGAAGATGCTCTGGCTGAACGGGCCGGTACGGCCGATCATCGGCTCGCCGGGCGCAGTGGTCGTGGGCGACATGAATGGCGACGTGCAGTGGCTGCTCGACTCTGATCCGGCACCGGGGGGAACACCCGGACAAGTGGTTCGGGTCGACGTCGAATGCGCCTCATGGGACGTGCTGGCCCCGTCCTGGACGCAGCTGCTTGTCCGCTACGCCGAAGATCTGGAACTGTACGCGGCTGATCCTGACAACTCGACTCTAGAGATCGATCACCTCGGACCGGCCTGCGAATGGGGCAGCACGCCGGCGGACTCTTGGGGGATGCGCCCCGCATGGCTCCAGGACGTTCAACCCCACAGTCCATATCCGACATGATGGCCCTCCGCGCGACTGTCCTCACGATTGAGTGCGCCGCCCACCGCCTACATGATCCTGAAGAAAGCGAATGCCCTGTCATCGGCATGAGCGGCCCCTCCTTGATCGCGATCATCGATGGGGGACTGCGGCAGATGGGTGAGCGGCGCCTGGGCAAGATCGCGAACCGCAGCGTCGTCGGAACCAGGAACGGGTTCACCTCCTGGCGGACACCTACCGTGCCGACACCCGATCCCTGAATCCATCTTCTGGCCGCGGGGCGTGTACACCATGCTCGGCCTGGCCTTGGGCTTCGCCCTGCTCAATCGGGCGTGCCGGAGGAGCACACCGCAATCTTCGAAGACCTGAGCGGAAGTGACCGGTCTCCAGCCAAATGGTGTCGCTCACCGCGGTGATCGGGCAGCGACCGTCGCAGAAAGGCCGCACCGCCACACAGGAGGCTCCCGCCAAGGACATCGAGACCGCCATCAAGCGGATGTGAGCAGCAGGGACGCGAACTGCGGCATGTGCGGATGGCGTCGGGTGCGGAGGCGGTCCGGTGCGGCGTGTGGGTCAGCCTGGTGGTGGAAGGAGCCCATCGATGACGCGATGGGCCGTGTCCACGGCACTGTCGTCGCCGAGCCGGAGCGCGGTGTTCGTGGCGGTGAGAACCGCGTCGATCTGGAAGGCCAGAGGGACGGCGTGCTCGGCCGCGTCGGCTGCGTGACGCAGTTCGCCGGCGATCAGGCCGCGCCAGGCCCTCTGCTGGCGGGCCAGGGTGTCGCGCACCGGGCCTGGCCGGCTGTCGAAGACCGGAAGGTTCGCCGCCCAGAAGCAGCCGCCGGGAAACAGCGGTTCCTGCGCGTAGGCGATCCAACGGTCGACCAGAGTGCGCAGCCGCGCCGAACCTGGCGGCTGCGCCAGCGCGGGGGCGATCACGGCCTCCTCGAACGCTTCGCG
This sequence comes from Spirillospora sp. NPDC048823, assembly GCF_043198445.1. Classification (NCBI taxonomy): domain Bacteria; kingdom Bacillati; phylum Actinomycetota; class Actinomycetes; order Streptosporangiales; family Thermomonosporaceae; genus Spirillospora; species Spirillospora sp. NPDC048823. The sequence goes on from NZ_JBICUT010000004.1 coordinate 178,397, forward strand.
GGCGGCTTCGGCGACCGCGAGCTGCAGGTTCTCCTTCGTGCCGAACAGTGTCTGGATGCCGCCCTTGCTGACGCCGAGTTCGGTGGCGAGCCGGCCGAAGCTGAGGCCGTCGAGCCCTTCGAGCGACGCCACATCGACGGCGTGCCGGACGATCGTCCGCCGGGACCGCGCACCGCGCAGCAGCCGCCCGTCCGGCACCTTCTCACTCATCGGTTCCAATCCTGCCATGGAGCCTTGCCAATAAATACGGTCGACCGTATGTTTAGTTGCATGAGAAGCCATCGAATGTTCGAGCTGGCGCAGGAGTTGGCGGCCGCGAAGAGCCGCCAGGACGTGCCCGCGGCCATGGGGCTGCTCCACCCGGAGATGCTGTTGGAGGCGCCGCCCCTCGGTACGAAGGCGCATGGCACCACCGAGAACGAGCGGGCACTGACCAGGTTCTTCGCGTCCTTCCCGGACTACGACGTCGTCTTGGACGGCCACGCCGGCAACGACGACACCCTGGTCTGCTGGGGCACGGCGCGGATGACGATGACCGGCGACCGGTTCGGTGTGACGCCCAACGGCAGGCGCGCCGAACTACCGGTGTTCATCCAGTTCGGCTTCAAGGACGATCTCATCGCCGGTGAGCGGTTCTTCTTCGACCTGTCGGAGCTGTGCGCGCAGTCCGGCGTCTCGACGGACGCGGTCCGGCGCACGCTGTTCAGGGACGCTTCATGACCCCCGACCCCCGCGTGAAGGCACTCGGCGACCTCACCACGCGGCATCTGTTCGACATCGTGGTAGACCTGAACCCCCGGCTGGACATCGGCGCCGGCCCGCTCGGGCGACGGATCCTCTTCGGCTCCGCAGGCGGCAGCTTCCACGGGCCACGGCTGCATGGCCAGGTGCTGCCGGGGGGCGGCGACTGGGCGTTGTTCCGGCCTGACGGGGCCATGACCCTGGACGTCCGACTCACCCTGCGCACCCACGACGACGCCCTGGTGCACATGACCTACAGCGGCCGCTGGGTCGTTCCGCCTGATCTACGAGCCGACCTGGCCGACCCGTCCAAACGCCACCACATCGACCCGGCCCGCTACTACTTCCGGACCAACCCGCTCTTCGAGACCGGGGCAAAGCAGTACGCATGGCTGAACGACATCGTCTGCGTGGGATCGGGATACCTGATCGACGGCGGAATCGCCTACAAGATCGCACAGGTCGAATGAGACGCCACCCCGAACCTCGGCAGGCGATTCCCGGACCCGTGGCGTCGTCCGTCCGGACCACCTCGCGGGTTCACCGGCCGCACCGGCCAACGAACTGGGCTGCGCAACGTCGCCACGAACGAGCGTGTCTCATGTGGTATTGCGAAGATGCTGTTCCCGGCGCCTCACGGGGCGCCGCTATGACCCCGCAAGGGCAGGTCAACGACGAGTTCGGAGGCCCTGGGCAGGACAGGTGATACCCCGTGTGGGGACTTTCAGGTCTGTGAGGTAGGCGTTGACGGTGTTCTCCATGCAGGCGCCCTCGGTGACGCTTCCGTGGCCGTGGCCTTCGTAGGTGAGGAGCACGCCGCTTCGGCCGAGTTGGCGTGCCACCGACTGTGCCCAGGGGTAGCCGGTCGCGGGGTCGTGTCGGGCGTTGGACAGCAGGATCTTCGGAGCGCCGGTCACCTTCAGGCGGTGCTGGGGGTTGGCGGTGGTCGCGCCCAAGCAGGAGACCACCATGCGGACGGGGAGCAGGTACGGCATGTCCGGGGCGGCCCGGTTCAGTGTTCGTACCAGTGAGGTGTACTCGCGGTGGTCGCGTACGGGCAGGCGCCAGTCGGAGCAGAAGATCGGCGCCGTGGGCGGCAGGGGCGACAGTGCGGCGGGCGCCGACGGGAGCGGGCTGCTGTCGTCCATGGTGGCGATGGTCTTGGCCAGGCCGGCGAAGTCGGCCCTGTAGAACGCGCGGAACGCGACCGCGTTGACCAGGTCGATCGAGGACAGGCGGGTCCCGGGCCTGCTCGGGTTTTCCAGTTCGCCGCGTTCGGCGCGGGCCAGCAGGCCCTTCCAGACCGTTCGTACGTCCCGGCCGTGCAGGACGCAACCGGTGCCGGCCGAGCACCACCTCACGAACTCGTCGAAGGAATCCTGGGCCGCGGCGCCCTGGTCGCGCAGGAAGGAGCGGGTGATCGCAACGCTGTGGTCCATCACGCTTTCCAGCACCATGGCACGGATGCGATTCGGGTAGGTCTCGGCGTACTGGGCGCCGAGCACCGTGCCGTACGAACTGCCGTGGAAGGTCAGTTTGGCCTCGCCGAGGGCGACGCGGACGGCCTCCAGGTCCCGTACCGTGCTCGCGGTGTCGAGGTGGTCGAACAGAGGGCCGGTGCGCCGGCGGCAGTCGGCGCGCAACTCGGCGTTGTAGCCGAGGGTGGCCTCGAAGGCCGCCTGGTTCTCGATCTCGGGTGAAGGCCGCTGCGCGATCAGGTCGGCGGAGCAGGCGATCGGGGTGCTGCGGCCCACACCGCGCGGGTCGAAACTGACGATGTCGAAGCGCTGGCGGACTACGGGGCTGAAGCGGGAGATACCGTCCACGACCCGGTCGACACCGCTGTCACCGGGGCCGCCGGGACCGAATACCAGGGATCCGACGCGTTCACCGGGAGCGGTGGCTTTACGCCGAGCCAGGGCCAGTTCGAACGTCGGACCGTCGGGGCGGTCCCAGTCGACCGGCAGTGACAGGGAGGCGCACTCGGCGCCGGAGCCGCCGGAAGCACCACACGGGGTCCAGCTCAGGCGATGAGCCGCCGCGGGCGTGGCGTTCACCGTGGGAGCGGTCACGAAAGCCGTGGCGGCGGCGGTGACCGCGGCCAGTCCGGCGATCACGCCAAGGGTCGCTGCGGTCGCTCGTCCGGCACGGCGCTTGGTTTCAGGGGGCGGCATGCGCCAGAACCTACTCTACAGAGAAAGCTTTGCAAAGTTTTCTCTGCAATTCCTCGTAGTGGGGGTTAACGGGTCTGCCGCTCTTTTCCGTGCAGTCCCCCTGGCTCGACATGGCCGGTTGCCCAGACCCAGGCGGCGATGCCGACTCGGTTACGGGCGTTGAGTTTGGCCTGGATGCTGGCGATGTGGGTTTTGACGGTGCCCGGCGAGATGAACAGATCGCCGGCGATCTCCGCGTTGGTCTTGGCGTGCGCGACGCCGCGGGCGATGTCGAGTTCACGCGGGGTCAGCACGCCCGCATCGGACCGGGTGGCGGCCGGCGGCGGGGTGAGCCGGCGGAGCAGCCGCACGGTGATCTGCGGGCTGATCATCGTGTCTCCGGCCATGGCCGCGCGTGCGGCCTCGATGAGCAGCATGGGGCCGGAGCGTTTGAGCAGGAAACCGCAGGCGCCGTTGTGCAGGGCCCTGGTGACGTAGTCGTCGAGGTCGAAGACGGTCATGACGATGACGCGGATCGGGTCGGACACCTGCGGTCCGGAGAGCCGCCGGGTGACCTCCAGCCCGTCCACGCGAGGCATGCGGATGTCGGCGAACACGATGTCGGGCCTCAGGTGGCGGGCCATCCCGATCGCCGCCGCGCCGTCGGCGGCCTCACCGACGACGGTCATGTCGGGCTGAGCGTCCAGCACGAGGCGCAGGCCGCTGCGTACGTCGGCCTGGTCGTCGGCGATCAGGATGCGGGTCGTTGCCGAGGTCATGCGGTCCTCACCTGATCGCGGAGTCGGAGGTGGTCAGCGGCAGGAGGGCGGTCACGCGCCAGCCGTCGAGGGCCGCGCCGCCGCGCTGCGCGGAGTAGGGCCCGGCGGTCAGCGTGCCGCCGAGTGCCTGCACCCGTTCGGTGAGGCCGGCGAGCCCGAAGCCACCGTGGCGATCGGCTCGCGGCACCGACGCCCGGACGGCGGAAGTGCCGTCGTTGGTGACCGTGACCTCCAGCGCCGAGCCGCCCGAAGGCCGGACGGTGGTGGTGACCGTGGTCGCGGTAGGGGCGTGTCGCCGGACGTTCGTCAGGGCCTCGGCAACGATCCGGTACGCCGTGGCGCTCAGGTCTCCTGGCAACGAGGCGGCGAGATCCGGGGCGAGATCGAGCCGGACGGCCGCCGTCCCGGGTGCCGAGAACTGTTCGGCCAGTTCGGACAGGTCCGTCAGGCCCGGTAGCGGCGCGTGAGCAGGTGCGTTGCCGGGGACGGCCGTCGATGTCGGCGTGCGAGCGTCGGATTCGTGGAGCATGTGCACGGTCCGGTCCATCGACGCGAGGGCTCGGAGTCCGGCCACCTCGATGCGTTCCAGGGCGGCGAGCGCCTGGCCGAGGTCGTGGTCCTGGTCGGCGACGAACCGGGTCGCCTGGGCTTGGAGCACGATGACGCTGATGTCGTGGGCGACGAAGTCGTGCAGGTCCCTGGCTATCTCCAGGCGTACGGCCTGGTGAGAGTGCGCCAGCGTGCGGCGGCGGCGCGCGTCCGTCCACCGCAGGCACCCGCCGATGAGCGCCGCGCCGACCGCGAACATGGCCCAGAGCGCGTTCCAGGCCACCGCCTGAAGCGGGTGCGACGCCGGGTCCGGGTCGCCGAATCGCCACACCCACACGCTGACCGCGACGCCCAGCAGTGCGCCGGAGACGATCGCCTGGCGCCGCGGCGCCACACGGACCACGATGGCGATGAGGGTGAGGAGCGCCATCGCCTCCACCGTGGCTTCCGTCCGGGCGGTGTCCGCGAGCGCCGGCCTGTAGACGATGACGGCGGCGGTCGCCGTCGTGGACACGGCGGCCACCGACCCCGCGATCCACGCGACCCACGCGATCTTGGGCCGAGCACGCAGGCGCCACCACGCAAGCCGGTCTCGCATGGGCCCGACGCTAGCCGGACGGTGGACGCCACCACTCCCCCGAACGGGGGAGATGAGCGCGGCGCCCCGACCCGGAACCTCCCGAACGGCAGATGTCGTGCGCATCGGCGGACACCGAAGGTTGAACCATGAGCAGCACAGGAGATGTGGCAGCATCGCGTTCAGGCTCGGCGCGTCCCCCGTCGGCCACGGTCGGCGGATCGGCCTCGTCCGGGGTACGCTCCGGCCGGCTCGGGTGGGCCGCGTACGTGGCGGCGAGCTGGTCGCTGCTGTACGGCCTGCTCGGGTTGTACTGGTCCTTCGGTGGGGAAGGCTTTCCGTTCGGGCCGGTGGGCGATCCGCTCGGCGCTCGGGTATCGCTCCTGGAGTCGGCCCGGCGGGACGTCGCCGCACCGGTGATCGCCGCCTTGGGGCTGGTGGGCGCGCTGTCGGCGATGCTGATGGCGCGGAGCCGTATGCGCGGGCTGCCCGGTGCGGCGCTGCTGAGCGTGGCCTCGGCGGCGGCGGTGACGCTGACCCTGGTGATCCCCGATTACCGGCCGCTGATGGCGGTGGGCCGTACACCGGTGTTCCTGGTCGGCCGGTCGTTGTTCGATTGGCCGAAGGGAGTCGAGTTCTTCGGGCCCGGCATGTTCGATTGGCCGGTCCTCAACCAGTTCCTGCTGATCGGTGGCGGGCTGGCCTGGGCGGCCACGGCGGTCGCCTACCGGCGCAGGGGCCGCGGCGCGTGCGGTGCCTGCGGCCGTAACGGTGACGTCCTGACCGGGTGGGCGACACCCGCCGGAGCGGCCCGGTGGGGGCGTTGGGCGGTCGCGGTCGCAGTCGCCGTTCCCCTGCTGTACGCGCTGACCCGCTGGGCCGTCGCCCTGGCCATCCCGCTCGGCTACGCCACCGAGGACATCCGGGAGGAGGCACGGGAGTCGCCCGGTATCTGGTGGGCCGGTGCAGGGCTGGCGACGTTCGGAGCGGCGGGCGCGGTCCTCACGCTCGGCCTCGTCCAGCGCTGGGGCGAGGTCTACCCCCGCTGGATCCCGCACCTGCGCGGCAAGCCGGTGCGGCCCCGCACGGCGATCGTCCCCGCCTCGCTGGTCACGGTGATCGTGACGGAGGCGGGACTGATGTTCAACCGGGCCCTGATTCTCGGCCACAACCCCGACGGCGGCGGCAAGATCATCGACCTCGTTCTCACCGCGCCCAGCCAGCTCTGGACGCTGTGGGGCCTCGCCCTCGGCGCCGCGACCCTCGCGTACTACCTCCGCCGCCGCGGCCGGTGCGGCTCCTGCGGCCACCGCTAGCCCGCCGCCGACCTGCACTGGCCGGCCACGTGAGCTCGGGCCGCCGGGGGGAGACGTTCATGACCGCCTTCCGCAAACGCGGGCAGTACGACTTCACACGTCCGGACGCGCGCCCGTGGCTCTACGGAATCGCCACGTACGCCCTGCGCGAGCACCGCCGCGCCGAGGTCCGCCGCAACCGCGCCCTGAGTACGCACTGATGAAGAAGAGGAAGCCGGCACCGCCGACGACCGAGGAGCGCAACTCCCGGGCGTTCGAGCTCATCACCCTCTCGATGCGGGACGCCGTTCTTCCCCCGAAGATCGAGGCGGCGCTGCACGCTCTACCGCGTCGAGAACGGCTATCTGCGCCGTGAGATCATCGTCGACTCGAAGACCTACGCCTACCTGGGGTTTCCGCGCCATCGTCGTCAAGGACCACCGGGAGCCCGGCCTGCTGCCCGTCAAGCAGGCCCAGATCACCGGCTGGGGCGCCCTGATGACCGCGTCCTTCGTACCGAAGCCGGGCAGCCGCGGCTGACAGCGGTCGCCACCCCGCCCGGCCGACGAGCCCGCCCGTCGGCCGGGCGAGTTCCCCGCGGACGACCCACCTCTGCCAGGAATCTCGTCGGCGCTGAAATGGTTGATGCCGATGTGAAGAAGATCGGCTTTCTCTCGTTCGGTCACTGGAGCGACGGCACGGGTTCGCGGACCCGGTCGGCGGCGGACGCGCTGCTGCAGTCGATCGATCTCGCCGTCGCCGCGGAGGAACTCGGTGCCGACGGCGCCTATTTCCGGGTGCACCATTTCGCCAGGCAGTTGGCTTCTCCCCTTCCGCTGCTCTCCGCGATCGGCGCGAAGACCTCGCGCATCGAGATCGGCACCGGCGTGATCGACATGCGGTACGAGAACCCGATGCACTTCGCCGAGAACGCCGGCGCCGCCGACCTGATCTCCGGCGGGCGACTGCAGCTGGGTATCAGCCGGGGATCGCCGGAACAGGTCGTCCACGGATGGCGGTACTTCGGGTACGAGCCGTCTGAGGGCGACACCGATGCCGACATGGCACGCAAACACACCGAGGTACTGCTCACGGTGCTGCAGGGCAGAGGCTTCGCCGAGCCGAATCCGCGGCCGATGTTCCCCAATCCACCCGGGCTGCTGCGCATCGAACCGCATTCCGCGGGGCTGCGCGACCGCATCTGGTGGGGCTCGGGCTCCAATGCCACCAGTGTGTGGGCGGCCGAGCTGGGCATGAACCTGCAAAGCTCCACGCTCAAGGACGATGAGACCGGCGAGCCGCTGCACGTCCAGCAGCGCAGGCAGATCGAGGCCTACCGGCAGGCGTGGAAGGACGCCGGACACGAACGCGAGCCGCGCGTGTCGGTCAGCCGGAGCATCTTCGCGCTGACCAGCGATCTGGATCGCGCCTACTTCGGCCGGAACGCCGACTCGGACGACCAGATCGGCATGATCGACGAGAAGACCAGGGCGGTCTTCGGACGCTCGTACGCGGCCGAACCGGACGTGCTGGTCAAGCAGCTCGCCAACGACGAGGGCATTCAGGCCGCGGACACGCTGCTGCTCACGGTCCCCAACCAGCTCGGTGTGGACTACAACGCGCACGTTCTGGAGAACATCCTGACTCACGTGGCACCCGAGCTCGGCTGGCGCTGAGGGCAGAGTCGGCCTGCCCGTCGCGCGGTGCATCGGCGGCATCGGTTCCTGCACGCTTCCGGGACGTGGACGCGGGGCTGTCGGGCGAACCGAGAGGCAGGGTGCGTAGCGTTCCGGACGGAACCAGGCGGCGGTGCCGATGGTCGAACACTTTCGGGACGAAGATTCAGGAGTGCCGGGGTGCAGACATTTACGCGTGTGGTGACCGTACTGGGGCTGTTGTTCGCCTCGTCGGCGGCCTTGGTGGCGCAGCCGGCGTGGGCGTGCGGCTGCGGTGCGATGATCTCCGACAGCCCGGTCAGGGTCTCCGCGGAGACGTCGATCGTCCGTTATGACGCGTCGGCGCGCACCGAGGAGATCGTGATGCGGTTGTCGGCCGAGTCGGCGGAGAAGGACGCGGCCTGGCTGCTGCCCACGCCGTCCGAGGCCACGGTGCGGCTCGGGGAGCGCGGCTGGTTCAAGGAGCTCGACGCGCTCACCGAGCCGCGCGTGGTCACCCGGCGGATCTGGTTCCCCGACCTCGGCTCCGGCGACGGCGCGGGCAGCCTTGCCGGGTCGGGCGGGGACGGCGGGGGCGTCGAGGTGCTCGGTGAGCGCGACCTCGGGCCGTTCCGCGTGGCGACGCTCGACGCCGACGATCCGGACGCGCTGGCCGGGTGGCTGGCCCGCAACGGCTACCGGCTGCGTTCCGACCTGGAGAAGGCACTCGGCCCCTACGTCGAGCAGGGATGGAAGTACGTCGCGGTGAAGCTGCGAGCCGGCGCCGGGACCCTCACCGGCGAACTCGACCCGCTGCGTGTCTCGTTCGCCTCGGATGAGCTCGTCTATCCGATGCGGCTGTCCGGCCTCGCCGAGAACACGCAGCGGCTGCACCTGTACGTGCTGGGCGAGCACCGGGTGCGGCAGACGACCGGCGCGCGGATGCGGCTGGCGTTCGCCGGGGAGGTGACGCCCCGGCAGGTCGACTCCCCGGAACTGCGGGCATTCCTCGGGGAGGGCCTGTTCATGACCGAGCTCATCGACGGCGGGATCGATCCCGAGCAGATCGCCGACGACTACCGCTTCACCGCGACGGACGACGAGCCCTACCGGCAGGTCGTCTACAGGGAGGAGGTCGTCCGGTTCCTGGGCATGCCGGCCGGCTGGCTGATCGTCTTCACCACCGGTGGTCTGGCCGTGGCGCTGGGCGTCGTGCTGCTGATGCGCCTTCGATCCCGGAGGAACCTGCCCCGGTACCCCCGCCGACGGAGTGCGTGAGCACCGGACGCGTCAGAGGGCCCGTGGGCCCCTGGGCGGCCGTATCGGCGAGGGTGGCGGAGCCGTCGATCAGAACGTCCGCCTCATCGGGGAAGCCCGCGGATGCCGCCGGGCGTGTCACGCATCATGCCGCCCGGTGGAGCGGCGCATCCCGCTGCCGGACGACATCGCCGCACGGGTCGGCAAGCAGCTGCGCAAGCGGCTCGTCCGCGACCTGCTGCCGGACCTACGGGGCTTCGGCGGCCACGCCCAGGAGAAGGCCGAGGGCCTGGCCGTCGACGGAGGCGGCCGCGTCTGGGTGGTCACCGACAACGACGGTGTCAAGGACGCGACCGGCGAAACCGTCTTCTACTCTCCCGGCACAGCCCGGAAACTGTTCGGCCGCTGAGGCCCCTCTCCTCACCGCGGTGCGGGCCCGTCCGGGTCGGTCCTTCCGCGTCGCGCCTGGCCGGGAGGGCGGTGGAGACCGCGCCGATGACGATGAGCATGGCGGCCATGATCAGGAAGGCGTCGCCGTAGGCGTCGGCCAGGGCCGCCGGGGTGGTGACATGGCCGGCGACGGCGGCGGTGAGGGCGGCCAGGCCGACGGCGCCGCCGACCTGCTTGGCGGTGTTCATCAGGCCCGAGGCCGCTCCGGCGTCGCGTTCGGCGACGCCGGAGGTGACGGTGGCGGTCAGCGGCGTGTTCAGCAGGCCTCCGCCGACGGAGATGAGGATCGCGGGGCCGAGCACACCGGAAAGGTAGCCGCTGTCGGCGGTGATGGCGCTTTGCCAGAGGAAGCCCGCGGCTGCGGTGAGCGCGCCGGTGATGACGAGGGTCCGGTCGTCGGCGTGCTTCATGAGCCACGGGGTGACACGCAGGCCGATGGTCATGGTGAGCAGCGTGTGCGGGAGGAAGCCGAGTCCGGTCTGCAGCGCCGTGTAGTGCAGGACGTCCTGCATGTAGAGGGTCAGGAAGTACCACATCGGCACTTGGAAGCAGGCGCCGGCGAGCAGCATCACCGCGTTGCCGGCGGCGATGGCGCGGACGCGGAACAGCCGCGGCGGAATGAGCGGGTCGCGGGCGAGACGGGTCTCGATGAGGACGAACCCGGCGAGCAGGACGGCGGCGGCCGCGAGGGCGGCGAGGATCACCGGGTCGTCCCAGCCGCGTGGTCCGGCCTGCATGATGCCGTAGGCGAGGAGGGCCAGGCCCGAAGTGGCGGTTGCGGCTCCCGGCAGATCGAGGCGGCCGGCCCGCCCCTTCCGGCGGCCGGTGGACAGCCTGGCCGCGAGGACGGCGGCGGCCACGCCGATCGGTGCGTTGATCAGCAGGATCCACCGCCAGGACAGCGACTCGGTGAGAACGCCGCCGATGAGGTTGCCGGACGCGCCGCCCGCCAGGCTCACCGCCGTCCAGGCGGCCAGGGCGCGGGTGCGGCGAGGGCCCTCCGGGAACGTGGTCGTCAGGATCGTCAGGGTCGCCGGGGCGAGGACGGCGGCGCCGAGTCCCTGCGCCGCCCGCGCGGCGATCAGCGGCCCGGGGGTGGTCGCCAGCCCGCCCACCAGGCTGGGTACCGAGAACAGCACGAGTCCGGCGAGGAAGACGCGCCTGGCCCCTTGGATGTCCGCGAGACGGCCGCCGAGCAGGAGGAAGCCGGCGAAGGTGAGGGTGTAGGCGCCGGCGACCCAGGGCAGATCGGCGGACTCGAAACCCAGGGACGACTGGATGGAGGGCAGCGCGACGTTCACCACGGAGACGTCGAGCACCACCATGAACTGGGCGATGCAGGCCAGAGCGAGGGCGACCCCGGGTGTGGACGATCGCGGATCGGTTCTCACGGACTCGGGAAGCTCGCCTGTTCTGGACCGCGTCATGCGTTCGCCTTCTCTGTACCTCGGCTAAATCAATGTGGACGCACTGGTTTGCTCCTATCCACGCTAAGGGCGATAGGCTCGGAGCATCAATCCGATGCGGCCACATCGATAAACTGAGGTGATCAATGGAGCGGCGTACCCGGGGGCCGGGGGCGCTGCACGAGGTACGGCGGCGGGAGATCGCCGACGCGGTGCTGGCGATCGTCGCCGAGCGCGGCCTGCCGGCCGTGTCGCTGACGGAGGTCGCCGCGCGGGCGGGAGTGTCGGCCGGACGCGTCCAGCACTACTTCCCGACCAAGCAGAAACTCATCGAGGCGGCCTTCGACCGCGGCAACGAGCTGAGCAGCGCCCGCATCAGGTCCCTCGTGGGCAGCGATCTCGACGACGCCGAGCCGCGCTCGGTGCTCAGCGCAGTGCTGACCGAACTCATCGCCCACGACGCCGAGACGCGGACGCACATGCGCGTCCGCCAGTCCTTCACGGCGCTCGCGCTCACCGACGAGGGCATCGCCGAGCGGCTCCGCGGGGACTACACCCGGTTCCACCGGCAGGTCGCCGGCCTCGTGCGCGACGACCAGGACGGCGGGCTGATCCTCGCGTCCGCCGATCCCGAACATCTGGCCCTCGATCTGGTCGCCCTTGCCGAGGGGCTGGCCTACTACGTGCTGATCGGCCTCACCGCTCCGGAGACGGCCCGCGCCCGCGTGCTCGAGGCGGTCGCCGCACTCTATCCCTGACGTCCGCACCGGTGGGGCTTCGCGGTCCGCCTCCGCCCTCGTCGGGGCCCGCCACCCGCCGGAGGTGGCGAGGGCTCAGTTCCTGGCGGCTCCGGTCAGTGGTTTGCGGCGAGTTCGCCGCTGAGGGTGTCGTGCATGCGGGCGCTGTGCTCGTTGAGTCCGACGATCTCGACGGTCTTGCCGCGCCGCTGGTACTTGGTGGTGACGGCGTCGAGGGCGGCGACGGTGGAGGCGTCCCAGACGTGGGCGTCGGTCAGGTCGATGGTCACGCGGTCGGGGTCGCCGGCGTAGTCGAACTGGTAGACGAGATCGTTGCTGGAGGCGAAGAACAGTTCGCCGGTGACCGCGTACACGACCTGGCCGCCGTCGGGGTCGGTGACCGCGGAGACGTTCACCAGGTGCGCGACGCGGCGGGCGAAGACGACCATGGCGGTGATCGAGCCGGCGACCACGCCGATGGCCAGGTTGTGGGTGGACACCACCACGGCGACGGTGACCAGCATGACGGTCGTCTCGCCCAGCGGCATCCGCTTGAGCGTTGCCGGGGCCACCGAGTGCCAGTCGAAGGTGCCGACCGCGACCAGGACCATGACCGCGACGAGCGCGGCCATCGGGATGTCGGAGACGACCGGGCCGAAGCCGATGCACAGCACCATCAGAAACGCCCCGGCCAGGAACGTCGACAGCCGGGTCCGGGCGCCGCTCTTGACGTTGATCATCGTCTGGCCGATCATCGCGCAGCCGCCCATGCCGCCGAAGAATCCGGTGACGATGTTGGCGATGCCCTGGCCGATCGACTCGCGGGTCTTGCCGGAGTGGGTGTCGGTGATGTCGTCGACGAGCTTGGCGGTCATCAGCGACTCCATCAGTCCGACCAGGGCGAACGCCAGCGAGTACGGGGCCAGGAGCGTCAGGGTGTCCAGGGTGAGGGGGACGTCGGGCAGGCCGGGGGTGGGCAGGGAGGAGGGCAGTGCGCCCTTGTCGCCGACGGTCGGGACGGCGATGCCTGCGGCGACGGTGATGACGGTGAGGATCACGATCGACACCAGTGGCGCGGGGACGGCCCTGGTGATGCGCGGGAACAGCACCATCAGCGTCAGCCCTGCGGCGACCAGGGGGTAGACCGGCCAGGGGACGTCCCGGACTTCGGGTACCTGCGCCATGAAGATCAGGATGGCCAGGGCGTTGACGAACCCGACCATCACGCTGCGCGGCACGAACCGCATCAGCCGGGCCACGCCCAGCGCCCCCAGCACCATCTGGAAGACCCCGGCCAGGATCACGGCGGCCAGCAGGTGGCCGAGCCCGTGCTCGCGTGCGATGGGGGCCACGACCAGCGCGACCGCGCCGGTCGCGGCCGAGATCATCGCGGGCCGCCCGCCGACGACCGCGATCGTGACGGCCATGGTGAACGCGGCGAACAACCCGACCTGCGGCTCCACCCCGGCGATGATCGAGAACGAGATCGCCTCGGGGATCAGCGCCAGCGCGACCACCAGGCCGGCCAGCACCTCGGTGCGCAGCAACTTGGCCGTGATCGGCTGCGAAGGCGTCAACGCAGGCCCCAGCCGGTGTGCCAGTACGGCAGGCAGACTCAAAACACTCCAGACATGGCGGATCGTCCGTGCAGGATCAGGACACGGACAAGGACGGGCGGGGGCCGGCGCCGATGCCGGTGATGGGGCCGGGGAACGCCCCGGAGGTCAGGCCGCGATTCGGGAAACCCTCAGAGTGACTCTCTCACCGATGCGGGAGTCACGTGGCCGACCGTCGCGTTCCTACTCTAACGTCAGAGAAGAGTCATAGGCGCCAGTGGAAGGCCATCGGCACCCGGTAGAGACGACTGTCACACCGTCAACACCGGGCTCTCGGGGTCGCGTCGAACGCCTCGTCCACCCGGCGAACGAGATGATCGCGTGGTTACCCTGGGCCGAGTCGATGCGGGATGGCGGTCACCCCGGACGCGACCCCGCTGACCGGCGCGCACCCGATCGGCACACCCGCGTACATGTCACCGGAGCAGTGCCGGGGAGGCCGGGTGGAGCAGCCCAGCGACGTGTTCTCCCTCGGCGGCCTGCTGGTGTACGCGGCGACCGGCCGGGGGCCGTTCGGCACGGGCGCCGCGCACGTGCTCGTCCGCCGGGTCCTGCACGGTGAGCCGCGACTGGGGGACCTGGCGGGGCCGCTGCCCGGGGCGATCATTCGGGCAAGGAGCGCAGGTAGGCCATGACGGCCTTGCCGCGCGGGGAGAGGTGGTAGCCGGTCTCCAGGCTTTCGGTGAGGCCGAGGGCTTTGAGGCGGCGGACGTCGGCCTTGAAGGGGAGCCTGTCGCGGTCGAGGTGTTCGGCCAGGTCCTGGGCGCGCATGCCGGGGTGTTCCTCGATGAGGCGCAGGACTCCGCGGGTCCAGGGGCCGCGACGGCTGCGGGCGTCGATAGTGTCCAGGGCGGTTGTGATGTCGGCCAGTTCCCGGTCGGTCAGGTCGGCGTTGCGGGCCAGTTCCGATTGGGGGTCGGGGCCGCCAAGATGGAGCATGACGCGGTGGTAGCCGCCCTCCTTGGTGCTCTTGGACAGGGCGGTGAGCAGGGCCGCGCGGTCCTTGAAGCCCGACCGCAGGGCGTCCTGCTCGGTGATCTCCTGGGGGGTGACGGGCGTGACCGAGTCGATGACGATGATCCCCGCCCAGGTGCGCTGGGTGCTCCCCGCGCGGACCCGGGGCACGGCCCACACCCGGAACACCCGGTCGATCCGCCCGCCCGCGATCCCCTCAAGGACCTCCCGCTTGAACAGCATCGTTCCCTCCTCGGTACGCCTCTCCTCCCGCAATCTTCTTCGGAAGTCCTGAGAACGGCCACAAGGTTCCCCGCTCCCGGTGCCCCGGCCGGGCGCACCTCACCGCCTGGGAAGGCGTGGATGTCAGTGTGTGCCCGATTAGGCTGTTTCCGATTCGGATCCGGAGGTGGTGGCGTGGTGCGGGACGCCGACATTGCTCGCTGGCGGCTGCGCAATCAGCACCTGGTTCGGCCCTACGCCGGGTCGGCAGGTGAGGTGGTGGATTCACTGCTGGCCGTCCAGGCGGAAAACCCCAGCCAGGCGGCTTGGGCGGTGGCGTCGCGCACGAAGAAACCCGACCGGGCCGATCTGGCGGCCCTCCTCGACGACGGCACCATCGTGCGTACGCATGTGCTGCGTCCGACGTGGCACTACGTGCGGGCCGAGGACGTCGGCTGGCTGCTCGACCTGACCGCTCCCCGTGTGCGGCGGGTCACCGGCCAGCAGTTGCGCGCCACTCACGGCCTCGACGAACGGTCCATCGACCGGGCGGTCGCCGCCGTCATGGAGGCACTGGCGAGCCGGGGACAGCTCACCCGCGCGCAGCTGGCCGAGGAGCTGCGCGAGCGCGGTGTCCCGGGCAGCGGGCAGATGGTGGTGATCCTGCTCGCCCACGCCGAGTTGGACGGGCTGATCTGCAGCGGGCGGGTCGCCGAGGGCGAACACACGTACGCGCTGATGGCCGAGCGCGTCCCGGCACCGCGGCGCCTCGACCGGACCGAGGCGCTGGCCGAGCTCGCGTTGCGCTATTTCACCGGGCATGGCCCGGCGACGGAACGGGACCTCGCCTACTGGGCGACGCTCACCCTCACCGACGTGCGCGCCGGCCTGCAGCAGGTGCGTGATCGGCTCGACTCGTTCGAGCACGACGGGCGCACCTTCTGGCACGCCCCCGGAGAGGCTCCCGGCGAACCGCAGGATCCCGCGGGCCATCTCCTGCAGATCCTCGACGAGACGTACCGCGGCTACCAGGACTCCCGCTGGGTGCTGGACGCCGCCGGTGACGTGCCGCGCACCCGGGAGGCCGCGATCGGGATGGCCCTGGTCGACGCACAGCTCCTCGCCGGCATGCGGCGCACCGTCGGCCGCGACCATGTGCGGTTCGACCTGCGGCCCTACCGGGCCCTGACGGGTCCACAGGTCGAAGCCCTGGACCAGGCCGCCGGACGGTACGGCGAGTACCTGCGGCTCAAGCCCGAGATCGTCCTTCCATGAGCTGACTTCGACCTGATCAGCGGTGACGCGCGGACCGCCCGCTCTCCGCGTGGAGAGCGGGCGGTGGCGGATCAGTTCTTCTTGTGCCAGAGGACGGCCCGGTTCTCGCCGCCCGGGTACACGGCCGTGCCGACCCGGTCCTTACCGATCTCTTACATGGACCGGGGGCGACGTCCGCGACTCAGCGTGGTGTTTCGGAGGTTCGGCCTGGTCAGGTCGGGTATGGGGCTGCCCGTTGGCCCAGCGGAGCCAGGGTTTCGAGGGATGGCGAAGGGCGACATCGGGGGGCGCCGTGCGACTGCGTTGGCGGAGGCGGGCGCGTGCGGTGCGTTGGCCGGCGGGCATGGGCATCGCCGTGTGGCGGTGGTTGCGGGGTTCCCGCCGGGTACCGCGGGGCCGGCTCCGTACGGGGGCGGTCTCGGAGATCGAGCGGATCCCGCGCCGCGGCGGGGATCGGGTCCAGGATCTGCGGGAGGGGTTCGGGCCGATCTACCAGCGGCGCTACACGGTCCGCATCTCCGGCAGCCCGCTGACCGCGGAGCAGCTGATCGGACGCCTGGGTGACGATCTCAACGCCGCCTCACCGGTGGAGATCGCCGTCTTCGACAAGATTTCGGAAGTCAGCAGGCCCCTGGGGCTGGGAGACGAGTACGTCGTCCACATGCCGGGGCCTTGGAACTGCCCGATCCGGGTGGTGGAACGGACGCCGGAGTCATTCCGGTTCGTGACGCTGAGCGGGCATCTGGAGGCCGGTGAGATCGAGTTCCGGGCGAGGGGCACCGAGGGGAACGGCCTTGTCTTCACGATCGAGTCCTGGGCGCGAAGCGGCGACCGGCTGTCAGAGGCTCTTTATGAGGGGCTGGGCATCGCGAAGGAAATGCAGCTTCACATGTGGACGCATTTCTGCGCCCGGGTCGCCGAGCTGTCCGGTGGCCACATGATCGGTGACGTGGAGGTCCAGACCCAGCGGGCGGACGTCTCCGAGCCCGGGCGGAAGCGGCTCGTCACCCGGGCGCTCTCGGCGGTGGTCACGCGAACCTTCGCTCTGGCGGCACGGCTGCGCGACCGGCCCCTGCACCCCGAAGGCCTGGTGTTCGACGCCACCCTCGTCCTGCACGGGACGTCCCGGTACTGGGGGGTTCCGTTCCTCGACGATCGCGCTGAGCTGCGGGGCCGGGTGCGGTTGTCCCGCGCGGTGGGCCTTCCGCCCGCGCTGCCGGACCTGCTGGGTCTGGCGCTGCGATGGCGGCAGCCGCAGGGCCGGGACGCGGAACCGGGGCCCACCGCGGAGCTGCTGCTGGCCACGACGGGGCATTCCCGGCTGGGCCGCCACCTGCTCCGGCCGGCGGCCAGGTGGAGCCCGTCCTTCTACGGCTCCCTGCTCGCATACCGCGCCGGTGACCGCCGGGTGCTGCTGGGCGCGGCCGCGCGGCAGGCCGGGACCATCCCGGCCGGCCTCCCGGCACTCGCGGGCGCCCTGGACGATCGGCCACTGCTGATGGATCTCGTGGTGGCGACCGAGTTCGGCCCCTGGGAGCGATTCGGTGAACTCCGGCTCCAGGGGCCTGCACGGAGCGATGACCGTGAACCGATGCGCTTCGATCCAGCCCGGAACTCCATCTCGGGACTGAGCCCTGCGGGGCTGTTTCAGCAGGTGCGAGGGCCGACCTACGCCACCGTCCAGCAGGTGGCCCGCCGTGCCGGGGTTCCGCGCCGGGTACGGCGGCGTCAGCCGGAGAAGACGGCCCCATGAGAAGGAGCGCACGCGTCCGGCGGCGGATGCATCGGCTGCACGCAGGCCTGGACCGGCTCCCCCTCAACTTCGATCCGCACCAGCACGACATGAACCGCCCGGAGAGCGGCTGGCATGTCGACGACTACCGGCAGCCGCTGCCGGCGGAGCCGCCCGGTCCGCCGGTCGCCGGAGGAAGCTGGGAGGTCGCCCGGCGGCTCGTCCGGAACTACGAATACGCCGATCCGGCCATCATCCGGGAGATCTGCCGTTCGGGCCCTCCCGAGCCGGGCCGGAACATGCTGCTCGAAGGCCGGTTCTACGGACTGCACTTCTACCTCGGCCTCCGCATCGGAGACGTCGTCGACGGCGTCATCGAACGGGACGGACGCCGGGCGAGGGTGTGGGGATGGAACTACCGGACGTTGAAGGGGCACCTCGAACGCGGCCAGATGAACCAGGAGGTGCGCAAATGGCTCGACACCGGAGAGGTGGAGTTCCACATCCACGCCTTTTCGCAGCGGGCGCCCATCCCGAACCCCATCGTGCGTCTCGGCTTCATTCTCTTCGGCCGGATCACGCAGGTCAGATTCTACAAACGGTCGTGCTGGCGCATGGCCGCGCTGACGACGGCCGCACTCGCCGCGGACGACCGGTCTCGTCACAGGTGATGGCGGGGAACCAGGTCAGGTGGAAATGGGTTCAGGTAGGTCTGCTGTGAGAGGTAATCGAGGTGCTCGGCTTCGGCGTGGTGGCGCAGCAGGGCGATCGGGACGCTGAGCGGTGCCTCGCCGCGCCGGTAGGACTCGATGGCCGCCACGATGTCGTGGCGGCGAGCCGGGTCGAGGTGTTCGCTCATAGGGCCGAGGACGTGCAGCAGCGCGTTGGTGTGGCGACCGCGTTTCGGAGGGACGGCCAAAGCCCGGTCGAATGCGCGCCGGTAGTCGGCTTCCAGTTCGCCTCGGCCGCGGGTGCCGGCTCCGGCGACGATCCGGCCCAGTTCCCGGTAGGCGGACGGGTCATGAGCGAGAACCTGCAGTTTGTGGCGGCTGTGGAAGGCGACGAGGTCGCGGGGACGCCGATCGCGGGCGAAGAATTCACGGAGCCCGGCCCGCGCGAAGACGCGTTCGACGAAGTGCTCGCGCAGGACGGGATCGTTGAGCCCGGACGCGTAGCGCGGCAGGTTCAGCAGTGCGCAACTGGGCGAGCCGGGATCGAACACATACCCGTCGACGTCGGCGATGTCGAGGATGCGGCCGTTCTCCAGTGCGGTCATCGCCCAGGTGCGGCCGGCGGTCTCGTCCTTGGCGGCGCCCAGCTCGTCGGTGCGCAGGCGCAGGCGCGGGCGGGACGCGCCGAGTCCGATCTCCATTTCCGGGCGGACGGGGACCCAGTCCACGTGGTGTGCGAGGGGACCGGTGAGGAACCGGTCGCAGCCGTGGCCGCTGCCGGGGCGGACCGGCGCGTCCGGCAGGCAGCCTGTCACGGCGAGCCTGGGGCGTGGATGGCCATCGGCGGGAGCGGGTCCGGGTGGCGGCCTGGGTGCGGTCAAAGCAGCTCCCTCATCCGGCGCAGCCCGCGGCTGGTGCGCGCCTTGACAGTGCCGAGCGGGATGTTCAGCCGGTCGGCGATCTCCCTCTGGGTCAGGTGCCCGTAGTGGGCCAGCACGATCGCCTGCCGCTGCGCGACGGGCAGGACCGCGAGAGCTCCGCGGACGTCGCACGCGGCGTCGAGGGCGGGCGCCGGGTCGGGAACCCGGCCGGCCTCCTCCAGCGGCGCGGCCCTGCGGCGATGGCGTGCTTCGGAGCGGATCTGGTCGATGGCGCGCCTGCGCGCGATGGACAGGACCCACGGTGCGAGAGCCCGTGACGGGTCGAAGCGCCGGCGTGTCCGCCAGAGCTCCAGAAAGGCCACCTGGACGACGTCGTCGACCGCGTGGCCGGGCACCAGCCTCGCCACGTGGTGCCGGACCAGGGGCCCGAGCGTCGCATAGCACTCGGTCAGCGCCGTCTCGTCGCCCCGCGCGAGCCTGTGTCCAAGGGTCATGCCCACACCCGTCCCCCAGAGGAAACGCTTCAAAATTCGGCGAGCGCGGTGGCCTGCGGGGTCGTTGCTTCCGGTGGCGGCAAAATCCGGGCGCCGTGCGCTTGTGCACGTCAGCGCCGGGTAGGCAGCGGCAAGTGATGCGACTGCGACGCCGAAGGGAAGGCCGGTCGTGAACCGCCCATTCCTGTGCCTGGTGACGGGGGCCAGCGGCTACATCGGGGGGCGCCTGGTCCCCGAGTTGCTGGACGCCGGTCACCGCGTGCGGTGCATGGCCCGTTCGGCGCGGCGGCTGCGCGATCATCCCTGGGCCGGGCGGGTGGAGGTCGTGGAGGCCGACGCCACCGATCCGGAGTCGACCCGGCGCGCGCTGGACGGTGTCGACGTCGCCTACTACCTCATCCATGCGATCGGCGGCGCCGGCGGTTTCGCCGAGAACGACCGCCGGGCGGCCCGCGTCTTCGCCGAGGCGGCGGGGGACGCGGGAGTGCGGCGGGTGGTCTACCTCGGCGGCATGGATCCGGAGGAGGACCCGTCGCCGCATCTGCGGTCCCGCGCCGAGGTCGGCAGGATCCTGCTGGACGGCCGGGCGCCCGCGGTGTGGCTGCGCGCTGCGGTGATCATCGGCTCGGGTTCGGCGTCGTTCGAGATGCTGCGCTACCTCACCGAGCGGCTGCCGGTGATGGTCACGCCGCGGTGGGTGCGAAGCCGGATCCAGCCGATCGCGATCCGCGACGTCCTGCACTACCTGGTGGCGTCCGCGGACCTGCCCGCCGACGTGAACCGCGGGTTCGACATCGGCGGGCCGGACGTGCTCACCTACGCCGACATGATGCACCGGTACGCCGCCGTGGCAGGCCTGAACCGGCGGCTCATCGTCCCGGTGCCCGTGCTGAGCCCCTGGCTGTCGAGTCTGTGGGTGGGTGGGATCACCCCGGTCCCCGGTGGTCTCGCGCGTCCGCTGGTGGAGTCGCTGCGCAACGAGGTCGTGTGCGGCGAGAACGACATCAGCCGGTACATCCCGCCCCCGCCGGACGGGCCGACCGGCTTCGACGAGTCGGTGGCGCTGGCGCTGCGCCGGGTCCGTGAGGCGGATGTCGCCACGCGCTGGTCGTCGGCCGGCGTCCCGGGGGCCCCGAGCGATCCGCTGCCGACGGACCCGGACTGGGCCGGCGGCAGCCTCTACACCGACGACCGCTCATGCCGCACGGACGCTCCGCCCGAGCGGCTGTGGGAGGTCATCGAGGCGATCGGCGGGGAACGCGGCTGGTACTCCTTCCCCGCCGCCTGGCGGGCACGGGGCCTCATCGACCGGCTGGTGGGCGGTGTCGGGCTGCGGCGAGGCCGCCGGGACCCGCGCCGGCTGCGCATCGGGGAGACGGTGGACTTCTGGCGGGTGGAGGAGATCGAGACGGGACGGCTGCTGCGGCTGCGCGCCGAGATGCGGCTGCCCGGCCTGGCCTGGCTGGAACTCGGCGTGTCGCAGGAGGACGGCCGCACCCTGTTCACGCAGCGGGCGCTGTTCCACCCGCGGGGGCTGGTCGGCCACGCGTACTGGTGGGCGTTCCGGCCGTTCCACAACCGGGTCTTCGGAGGGATGTGCCGCGGCATCGCCCGCGCGGCCGAGCGGCCGCATTGACCGGGGGGAGGCAACCGACGTGCCGCCATGCCCCGAAGAACTGGACAGGACCGTACGGACGACGGTGGAGGGGACAGTGCGCTTTCGACATCGTGTGACACGGGGTGACGGCTCGCGCGGGCGACGCTGATGGCGGCGCGCGGTCCGGTCGTCGTGGTCGGGGCGGGCCTGTCCGGCCTGTCCGCGGCGATTCACCTGGCTGCCCGGGGCCGCGAGGTCGTGGTGGTCGAGGCCCACGACGAGCCGGGCGGCTGCTGCGGGTCGGCGAACCTCGGGCCGTACCGGTTCGACACCGGTCCGTCGGTGCTGACCATGCCGGACGTGCTGGCCGACACGTTCGGCGCCGCCGGGGAGGACGTCGAGACACTGCTGCCTCTGCGGCGCCTGGACCCGTTCTACCGGCTGGCCTTCCATGACGGGTCGCGGCTGGACGTGGTGGCCGGTGCCCAGGAGATGGCCGAGAACGTCCGGGCCCTGTGCGGGCCGGAGGAGGCCGCCCGGTATCTGCGGTACCGGCGGCGGCTCGGCGCGATGTTCGAAGCGGAATGGTCGTCGTTCATCGACGCCGACATGACCCGGCTGCGCGGCATGGCCCGGCCCGCCGCGCTGCTGAAGCTGGCGGCGGCGGGCGGGTTCCGCCGCCTGGACAGGTTCACGGCCTCGCAGCTGACCGACGAGCGGCTCATCAGGGCGCACACGTTCCAGGCGCTGTACGTCGGGCTGGCTCCGGACAAGGCGCTGGCGATCTATGCCGTCGTCGCGCACATGGACACCGTCGGCGGCGTGTACTTCCCGTCCGGCGGCGGCATGCGCGCGATCCCGGACGCCATGGCCGCGGTGGCGGAGAAGGCCGGCGCCCGCATCCGGTACGGAGTGCGCGCCGAGCGGGTCGAGACGGACGCGTCCGGTGTGACGGCCGTCCGGCTGGACACCGGGGAACGGCTCGCCGCGAGCCACGCCGTCATCGCCTGCGATCTGGTGCGGGCCCACGCGGGGCTGCTGCCCGCGGCGGCCGGCGACTGGCGGCTGCGCCGGCCGCGCTACTCGCCGTCCTGCCTGGTCATGCATTTCGGCCTCGACCGGCGGCTGCCCGGACAGGCGCACCACACCCTGCATTTCGGCCGGGAGTGGGCGGCCACGTTCTCCGCCCTGGCGTCCGGACGTCCGCAGCCCGACCCGAGCCTGCTGGTCACCTGTCCCGGCGCCGACGCCGCCGCCGCGCCGGCCGGGCACTCGACGCTGAGCGTGCTGGAACCCGTCCCCAACCTCGCCTGCGGAGCCGACTGGGAGCGTCTCACGCCGCGGCTGGAGCGCCGCATGCTGAGCCGCCTCGCCGACCTGGGCTACGGGGACCTGGCGGCGGCACCGGAGATCACGTTCGATCCGCCGGCGTGGGCGCGGCTGGGGCACTCGGCCGGTACGCCCTTCGCCCTGGATCACCGCTTCCGCCAGACGGCATGGCTGCGGCCCTCGGGCCGTGTCCGCCGGGTTCCGGGCCTGCACGTCGCCGGGATGTACACCGCGCCGGGCGTGGGCGTCCCACCCGCCCTGATCTCCGGCAGGCTGGCCGCCGCACGGATCCTGGAGGGGAGCCGATGACGCTGACCACGAGCTACGAGCACTGCCGCCGCCTCAACGCCCACCACGGGCGCTCCTTCTACCTGGCCACGCTTCTGCTGCCGTCGTGGAAACGGCGGCACGTGCACGCCCTGTACGGTTTCGCCCGGCATGTCGACGACATCGTCGACACCTCCGATGACGTGGCCGGACGTGCGGACGCGCTCGACGAGGTGACCCGCCGGCTGGAGGCGTGCCTGGCGGGCGAACCGGTCCGCGACCCGGTGCTGCCCGCGTTCGTGCACACCGTGCGCTCCTTCGGCGTCGAACGGGGCGACATCGACGCGTTCCTGCGGTCGATGCGCACGGACCTGACCGTCACGCGCTACGACACCTACGACGACCTGCTCGTCTACATGGAGGGGTCGGCCGCCGCCGTCGGGCTGATGATGCTCCCGGTGCTGGAGACGGTGCCGGGCGCCGAGCGGCTCGCCCGCGAGCCCGCCCGTGAGCTGGGGCGGGCGTTCCAGCTCACCAACTTCCTGCGGGACGTGGCCGAGGACCTCGCCCGCGGCCGCGTCTACCTGCCGCGAGCCGACCTCGGCAGGTTCGGGGTGGCCGAGGCCGACCTCGCCGGCGGCTGCACCCGGGGGATGCGTGACCTGGTGGCGTTCGAGGCCGGCCGTGCCCGCGACCACTACCGCCGCGCGCTGGCGGGTGTGGAGCTGCTGGCGCCGTCCTCGCGGCCCTGCATCCGCGCCGCGTACGAACTGTACGGCGGCATCCTGGACCGGATCGCCGCCGCAGGCCACGACGTCCTGGCGGCGCGGGTCCGGGTGCCGCGCCGCCGAAGGGCCACGATCTTCGCGCGGCACCTGCTGGCCGCCTCCGCCGCCGGCCGGGCCGAGCGGCGCCTCCCGTCCCGGACGGCCTGACATGGCCGGCGCCGACATGACCGGCGACCGGAGGCCGCCGGCGGGCGGCGCGGCGGGCGGTGTGGCGGGCGGCATGGCGGGCGGTGTGGCGGGCGGTGTGGCGGGCGGTGTGGCGGGCGGTGTGGCGGGCGGTGTGGCGGGCGGTATGGCCCGGCCCGTCGTCCTGGACGCGATGGGCGGCGATCACGGGCCGGCCGAGACGGTACCGGGCGCGCTGACGGCGCGGCGGGAACACGGTGTGCCGGTGGTCCTCGTCGGCCGGGCCGAGGCGATCCGCCGTGAACTGCGGCGGCACGGCGCCGCCGGCGAGGTCGGCGTCCTGCACGCCGGCGAGGTCGTGCCGATGGCCGAGCCGGGCGCGGGAGCCGCGGCCCGGCCCGGGACGAGCCTGATGGCCGGCTGCGAGCTGGCCCGGCGCGAGGGGGCGGCGTTCGTCTCGGCCGGCTCCACCGGCGCCGTCGTGACGGGCGCGGTCCGCACCTTCGGGCGCCGGGAGGGTGTTCTGCGTCCCGCGCTGGCCGTGGCCCTCCCCACCCCGGCGGGCTCGACCGTGCTGATCGACGCGGGCGGAACCGCCGATCCGACCGCGGAGATGCTCGCGCAGTTCGCGCTGATGGGCGCCGCGTACGCACGGAACGTCCTCGGCGTGCCCGATCCGGTCGTCGGCCTGCTGTCCATCGGATCCGAACGCGGGAAGGGCAACCGGCTCACCCGCTCCGCGGGGCGGCTGCTGCCGGCCGTGCCCGTCCGCTTCCACGGCAACGTCGAGGGCCACGACGTGCTGGCCGGAACCGTCGACGTGGTCGTGACCGATGGCTTCACCGGCAACGTCGTGCTGAAGAACATCGAAGGCTGCGTCCGCACGACCCTCGGCCTCGTCGCCAGGGCGGGCATCGCCGAACCCCGCAGGCTGGACGAGGTCGGGCGGTTGTACGACGCCGACACTCACGGGGGCGCGGCGCTGCTGGGCCTGACCGGGACGGTCGTCGTCGCGCACGGCTCCTCGGCATCGGCCGCCATCGCCCGCGCCTGCCTGGTCGCGTCCGAGCTGGCCGCCGGAGAGGACCCGGTGCCGGTGAGCGGCCCTCCGGCGCTGGGCACGGTCACGTGAGGCGGTCAGTCCCGGCCGTGAGCGCGCAACGGGTCGCGGCCGTCCCAGGTGCCCCGGCTTCCGTACGGCGCGAAACGCGCGAACAGCTCTTCGGCGTACCAGCGTTCGCCGCGAACCCGCCCGATGACGTCGCGGTGCGCACCCTCCCGGTAGGCGAAGCGGGCGATGGCGGCGTCGTCCTCCCACAGCGAGAACGTCGCCTGCCGGGCCAGCGGCCATTCCCCCACGCCGACCGACGCGATGCAGCCGTCCTCGCGGCGCAGCGCCCGGTCCACGTCCGCGATCGACCGGTAGAACGCCACCAGCCGCGCCGGGCGGATCGAAGCCCTGGTCAGGACGGCCACGGGACCGGGCGCCCGAGGCGCGGCGCCCCGCGGGGACGCGGGGACCTCCGGCCCGAACGGGTCACGTCCGCCCCAGCCGCCGCGGGAGGCCAGCGGCGCGAGGCGCACATGCCACGACTCCTCACCCTCCGCACGCCACCGGGCGGCGATCGCCGAGGACTCCAGGAAGCCGTCCAGCGCCGCCTCGTCGTCCCACACCGCGAACAGCGCCCAGCGGCGCAGGTCGGCGCCCAGGCTCATGGACCGGCCGCGGCCCGTGCCGAGCAGCCTCCAGAACCGCAACCCGCCGCAGGCGCGCAGCTCCGGCCGGTCGAACGCCATGTGCCGCATGGCGCCCACACCCGCATATCTGACGAGGTGAAACGACGCGATGACACCACTGCCAAGGCCATCCCCGCCCGCGACGCCCGTTTCCGCGCGATCTCTGCTCGTGCCCGTCATCGGCGGCTACCTGCTCGGCTCGATACCGGTCGCGGTCCTGGTCGGACGCGTCCACGGGTTCGACCCACGCTCGGTGGGCGACCGCAATCCCGGGTTCTGGAACGTCATGCAGCGCGTGGGCGGGCGGTCGGCCGCGCCGGTGTTCGCCGGTGACCTGCTGAAGGGCACGGCGGCGGGCCTGCTGGGGCTGGCGGCCAGCGGGGCGCGGACGGGCCCGCTGGGCACGGTCCGCGGGGCCAGTGTCGTGCCGGTGTACGCGGCGGTCGGCGCCGCGATGGCCGGGCACGCGTGGCCGGTGTTCGCCGGCCGCAGGGGCGGGCGCTGCGTCCTCACGTTCGCGGGCGGCTTCGCGGTCATCTGCCCTCCCGCGTTCGGGCTCGGTCTCGGGCTGCTGGCGGCGACCGGCGCCGGCGGACGCTCCTTCGCCCGGGGAGCGCGCGTCGCGGTGTTCTCGCTCCCCGCGCTGCAACTGCTGTTCGCCCCGGCCGCGCACGTCGCCGGCACCGGGGCGCTGATGTCCCTCATCGGGCTGCGTTTCGGCCAGGCGGCACGTGCCGACCGCGCAGCGGGCCGTCGTGCGGGCCGTCGTGCAGCGCTTCCGGCGGACCGCCGCACCGGCGCGCGGGTGTGACGGCGGACCGCCCGGCGAGGCCGACCGCGTCGCGTCCGTAGGTGCGGCCGCGCCAGGTGCGGCCGGGCCGCAGCGCGGCCTGCGTCAGCCGGACGGCGGCGACCGGATCCAGCAGCGGTGAGAGCACCAGGCCCGGTCCCGGTTCGCGGTAGCTGCCGCGAAGGGCCGCCGTCAGCAGGAGCCGCTGTCCCAGCAGGGCGAGGTCGAGCGGCGTGGGACGCCCGGCGACCAGCCGCAGCACCGGCAGCGCCGCCGCCAGCCACACCACCGCCAGGTCTCCGGCGAGGCGCGCGGGCGTCGTGACGTCCCGCAGGGCGATCGAGCGGCCCCACTGGCGCCACACGTCGGCGGCGGACGTGTGCATGTCGACCTCCAGCAGCGCGCCCGCATCGACGAACGCGACCTTCCAGCCGTCCCGCGCGAGCAGCCGGCCCAGCGCGACATCGTCGGTGAGATGGCGGCGCACACGGGCGAACGCGTCCGCCTTCACCATCGCCGCGTTACGGAAAGCCATGCACTGGCCGTTGACGAGCAGGCGGCCGGGCGTCCTCGCCGCCGGGCCGATCGGCCCGAACCGGTAGACCAGCGTGGTCAGGAACGCGGTGTGCAGCGCCTGCTCGGCCACACCGCCGGTGACGAACCGGGGACCGGCGCTGACCAGGTCGCAGGTGTCCAGCAGTCCGGCCAGCGCCGCGCACAGCCCGGCCCTGGGACGGGTGTCGGCGTCCAGCAGCACCACGACGGGCCCGGCCGCCGCCTCCACGCCCTGCCGCAGCGCCCACTGCTTGCCCACCCAGCCGGCCGGTGGCGGCGCGCCCGCGACGACGGTCGCGCCCGACCTGGCGGCCAGCTCCGCGGTGCCGTCGCGGGACCGGTCGTCCACGACGATCACCTCCCGCACCGCCGGATCGGCCAGCAGCGGCGCGAGGCACGCCTCGATCCGGGCCTCCTCGTCGCGGGCGGGGATCACCACCGAGACCGGTTCCGCCGACCCCGGGGCGGCGCACGCGTCGAGCGGCGCAGGACGGTCGCGTCCCCGCGCCAGCCGCGCCGCCACCACCAGGGCCGCGGCCGCCTGGGCGGCGGTCAGGGCCCTCATGCCCGGCCCCCTCCGTGGCCGGCGTTCGACCCGCCGGCGACGGGGAAGTCCTGCTGCACCAGGGACGCGACGATGCGGCCGCCCATCGCGACCAGGGGCAGCCCACCGCCCGGGTGCACCGAGCCGCCCACCAGGTACAGGCCGCGCCGGGGCCCGCGGTTGCCCGGCCTGCGCAGCGGCGCCGCCCGCCCCCCGTAGGCGGTGCCGTAGATCGCCCCGCCCGGCGCGCCGTACCGGTCCCGCAGATCGGCGGGGGTGAACAGCTCCATGAACCGGAGCCGTCCCGCCAGGTCGTGCCCGCGCTGCGCGAGCCGCTCCAGCACCAGCTCCCCGTAGTCCTCCGGCGTCATCGGCCACCGCCCGGGGTCTCCGGCGGGGACGTTCACCAGCATCACCTGGTTCTCCGCCCCCGGCGGCGCCTGAGCAGGGTCGTCCACCGCCGAGCAGCCGATGTAGACGGTCGGGTCCCGCGGCGGCTCGCGCCGCTGGAAGATGTCGCCGAACTCGCGACGGTAGTCGGCCGAGAACAGCACCGAATGATGCGGCAGCCCCTCGGTCCGTCCCTCGACACCGGCGAGGATCAGCAGCGCCGACGACGACGGCCCCAGGCGGGCCATCCTGCGCACCCGGCGCCGGTCGGGCAGCAGCCGGCCGTACAGCACGGCGGCGTCGGCGTTGACCACCACCGCATCCGCCGCCTCCCGCTCCCCCGACGCCAGTACCACGCCCGCGACCGCGTCGCCGTCCGCGACGACGCGCGCGACCTCGCTGCCGGTACGGACCTCCACACCGGCCGCGGTCACCAGCCCGGCCAGGTCGCCGGCGAGCCGGGCGAGGCCGCCCGGCACGTACCAGCCGCCGTCCCCGTGCTCGATCGCCGGGACGCATCCCAGCGCGGCGGGCGCCCGGTACGGGTTCGACCCGGCGTACGTGGCGTACCGCCCCACGTACTGCCGCAGCCGCCGGTCGGTGAAGAAGCGCCGGGCCAGCCCGTGCAAGGTCCGTCCCGGCGCGACCGCCGCCAGGTCCCCGAGCCGGGCGCCGTCCGGGGGACGGCCCACCGGGCCGGCGAAGAACGTCCGCTGCGACGCCGCCAGACAGCCTTGCGCCCAGGCGTGGAAGGCCCGCCAGGCCGCGCCCTGACCGGCGGCCAGCCGGTCGACCTCCGCGGCCATCCGGTCGGGGTCGCGGAAGGCGTGCAGGCGCGACCCGTCCGCGAACCGGTACCGGCACAGCTCGTCTAGCAGGACGGTTTCGCGTTCGACCCCCAACTCCCGGAAAAGGCCGGGCAGTGTGAGCAGCGACGGGCCGAGCGAGAACGTGAACCCGTCCCGTTCACGCTCGGCGAGCTTGCCGCCCAGCCGCCCCAGCCTCTCGTGCAACCGGACCTGGTGGCCGCCGCGTGCCAGCAGCAACGCGGCGACCATCCCGCCGACGCCGCCACCGACCACGATCACCTCCGCCATGCGGGCCTCCCCTCGGGCCACGGGCTCCTCGCCGTCCGCCGCCTGAACGCCAGCACCGCCGCCGGGACGGCGAACGCGCCCATCGCCGTCCCACCGGCCACCGCGACCAACCGGTCCGGAGGATCGAACACCGCCGCGAACGCCAGCGTCTCCATCGCCGCCATCACCCCGTAAAGCGCCACCAGCCACCCCGGAGCGTCTCGTTCCCACCCCACGATCGGGTCCGTCACCGCCATGAGCAGCGCCGACACACCCAGCCACCCGGCGAAGTTGCCCACGGGCACACCCCGGTACACCCCGGGGTCCTCCCACCTCCACAGGTCGAGCCGCAGCATCTGCGGGTCCAGGAACACGTCCCATGCCGTCAGCGCCGCGGCCCCCACCGCCACACGCGTCCCCTTCCGCCCTTCCGGGACGAGCGTGGCGGCGGCCGCGTGCGACGCCAGCCCCATACCCGCCCACGCCCCCGCGACCGCCACCGGAACACCGCCCACCTGGGGCCGCAGCACCGGCGTGTACGAGTACCTCCCGAACGGGACACCCGTCCGCACTCCGATCCACTCCGCCGCGTATCCGATGGCCACCGCCGCACCAACGGCCCCGCCCGCGCGCCCGAACCCCCGCCGCGACGCGACGAAGCACGCGGCCCCCGCCGCCAGCAGACCCACCACCGGACCGGTCAGCCGCACCGGATCCGAACCCGCGCCCGACGCCACCTGAGCCGCGACCATTCCCCCCAGGCAACCGGCACCCGCCACCACCAGCCCGTCCGGCCCCCGCCCGCGCCCCACCGCGCGGCCCCTCCTCATCAACCCCACACCTGTTCTTCGGACCAACCCCGCCCCCCGGACGCCCAAGGGAGAAGATCGGTGCGACACGAACCGCCGCGAGGCCGCACGTACGGCAGGCAGGTAGCGGAGGGACGCACCGGGGGTCCGTCCCTCCGCGTGTTCTTCAGGTGCGGTCGATGACCGCGAAAACGACCTTGCCGCCGTTGCCGGCCAGGGGGCGGACGCCCCAGCGGCGGGAGAACTGGTCGACGATGAACAGGCCCCGGCCGACCTCGCTGACCATGTCCGCTTGCTGGACGTGGGGCAGGTCGCCGGTCGCGTCCTGGACCTCGATCCACAGCGCGTCGTCCGCGGTGCGGTCCAGCCGCAGGATCACGTCGCCGTCCTGCTCGGACGCATAGCGGAGCGCGTTGGTGACCAGCTCACTGGCCACCAGGCACGGCACGAAGTCGTCCATGCCCCACTGGCCGGTGACCAGCCGCACGAACTCCCGGACCTCCGCGACCATTCTGAGGTCCTGCTTCACCACCATCTCGTTCTCCGTCGCCGCCTGCCCCATGACCTCTCCTCACTGTGTGTGGCTTGCAGCACACAGTGCGCCATCTTCGGGTTACGATGTGCCTACCGCCCAGAGATGGCAAAGAGCGGTAGGTCAACCCCGGACCTCGACAGATGCCGCCGAGAGGCAGGATCCATGCCCCCGCGACGCCAACGCCCCCGCGAGTCGCCCGCCCTCGTCGCCTTCGGCCGTCAGATGCGCCGAATGCGGGAGGCCAAGGACGTCAAGCAGGAGACCATCGCTCATCTGGCGAAGGTGAGCGGCCCCCAGGTCAGCCGCATCGAGAGCGGGAAGAAGCGCGCCACACGGTCATTCGTGGTCGCCGTGGACGACTACCTGGAAGCGGGCGGCTCTCTCATCAGCCTGTGGGAGGACCTGAACAAGGACGGCCACCCGGTCCCGCTCTGGTTCGACTGGCCACAGGTCGAGGCCGACGCGGTAATGCTGGTCTGCTGGCAGCATTCGGTGATTCCCGGCCTGGCCCAGACTCCGGCCTACGCCTTGGCCCTGCTACGGGATAACCAAGAAGCGGCAGACGCTCGCATCAGTCGCCAAGCCATCCTCTCCGGGGACAAAGAGACCAACCCCCCAATCGTCGTGCTCCTGCTCGACGAACACGTGCTCCACAACCGCGTGGGAACCCCCGAGACGATGCGGGAACAACTCGAACACCTTCTAAAGCTGAGTTTGTTGCCCTACGTCACGGTTCAAGTAGTGTTGTCTAGTGCTGAGCACGAGGGCGTCCTAGGTGCCTTCGTGGTTGCGACGATGGAGGATCGGAGCGAGATCGCGTACATCGAGACAGCGATCCGAGGTATCACCACGGACAACCCGGCCGAGCTGTCCAGCCTGGCGCGAACCTTGTTCGAGCTCCGTTCTCAGGCACTCTCGCAGGAGATGTCGGGTGAACTGATCCGAAAGGTCATCCAGGAAAAATGGACCTGACAAACGCCAAGTGGCGCAAGAGCACGCACAGCGGGCCCAACGGCGGTGAGTGCGTCGAGCTGGCGGACGTGGCCGGTGCGGCGGTGGCGGTGCGGGACAGCAAGGACCCGGACGGCCCCGTCCTCCTACTGACCCGCGCGGCCCTGCGCACAGCCGTCCAGTCCGTCGCCGACGCCTACTGACCACTCGGCACCGATCATCACGCCGGGGCCGGCCGACCGGGCCGGTACCTCCTCTCCACTCTTCGGGCGTAGGTTGGCCGGGTGGATCGGGAGGTGTTCGCCGCGCGGTTCGCCGCATCGGCTCAGGCCGCGTGGCAGTTCGCCCAGTCGCTGGTCTCCGAGGAGCTGCCGGAGCCGCTGGTGTTCCGGGTGCGGCTCAACCAGTCCTACGACGGGCACGCACCACGACCCGGCGAGTTGCGGTTTCCGGAGGACAGCGCCCATCGCCGGGCTGCCGCGCTGAACAGATGCGACGCGGAAACCGTCGTGGCCGAATTGTGGCGCGACGGCCACGTCCCCGAATGGGTGAATGTCGGGGCGGTCAGCGAGACGGGCACGGCGACGGTCATCGAAGTCGTGTGTTGCGGGCGCTTCACGAATGACGATTCCCGTCTTTATCATTCCGAAGAAGGCGCACCACCATTTCACGTTCTGGGGCCGGCTCTGCCGCCTCGGCATGACGGCACCCCGTTCAGTATTCACACGCGTTCTGAGTGCTGGCATCGCTTCGACCTCGAACCTCTGGCGACCGCTTCCGGCGCGGTGTGGTCGTTCGCCCTGATGACCGAAGAGTTCGATGACCATCTGCTTTCCGCGTTGCCGGACCTGCCATGCGTTGAAATCTTCGAACATGGGGTGTGCACGATCGAGGGCGAAGCCATGTCGGCTTTCCTCCGATTCCCGAAACTGCGGATCCTGCGCCTGCATCTCAAGGAACCGAGCGTCTTCCACGCCGGCGCCAACGGCGGACGACTCGGCGCCCTCGCCGATCTGACGATTGCCGACCTTCCGCCGCGCCCGTGGGGTCAGGAAATGCTGGCCGAAGTCGCTCCCCACCTTACGAGCGTGAATCTCAGCGCGAAGGAAGCTCTCTGGTTGGACGCCGCCTTCTCTTCGTCTCTGCGCAGGGTGAGCCTTACGGCAGCCAATGTCGCCGGCTCGACGAGGCTGCCGGCGAAGCTGGACAACCTGACCATCCGTCTCACCGCCGCCGCCGATGAGGACGTGAAAACGCTACTCGGCGGCGTCACGCACATCACGTCGCTGAGTCTCCGAGGGACACCGGTCAGCGATGCGATCGTTCCGGTGGTCGAGCAGTACGACCTCGACCACCTCGACCTCGTCGATACACAGGTGACGGCCGCGAAGCTGGCCAGGTTCCGCGCCGACCATCCCGGGATCAGCGTGCTTCCGCGTGCCGGCCCTTCCAGGCCGACGGCCTGATGACCCGGCAGGCACCCGAGTTGTCCCTCACACCGGGCGGGACGATCCCAGACCGGCCCGCCGCCTGGCACGCCGTGCGAGGTAGGGCTCGTTCCGGGGCCGGTACGTGCGATCGCCGGATGGCCGCGTTTGGTCACCTCATATGGGAATCCGCGTTCAGGCGTGCGCGTTCTGCCGGCATCCGATGTCGGCGAAGCTGGGGTGGGGATGCGGCGAGCGAAGGTTCTGATCTGGTCCGGCGGGCTCGTCGCGGTGGTGGGATTCGCGGTGCTCGCGATGTACATGGCGTCGGTCGGCTGGGACAAGGCCGACAAGGTCGCCAGTGTGGTGAACCTGTTCGTGGCGCTGGCCGGGGTGCTCGTGGCGGTCTGGGGCGCCGTCGCGGCGGGCGGCGGAGGCGGCCTCCGGGTCGGGGGCTCCTACACGGACGTGCGCAAGGTCAAGGGATCGGTGGTGATCCGGCGCAGGTCCCGACCGGGGGCGCTTCCCGCGCCAGGACCGGGCACGGCGGTCGGCGGGAACTACGACCGGGTTTCGGGTGTCGACGGCCCGCTGCACATCAAGGACGAGCCCTGATGACGCGCCGGCGGCGCGGCAAGGATCGTCCCCCACCGGCGGGCGAGACGGGCACCGAGGTGGCCGGGCATCTGGTCAGGCTGGAGAAGATCAAGGGCGATGCCACGGTGATCTTCGAGGCGTCCCCCGGCAGCCCGCCGCCCGTCCCGCCCGGACAGCCCGTCTCCCGCCACGATCCGTTCGATCTGGAGGTACACCGGGCGATCGTCGTGGAGCCGGACCGGGACGTTCCGCCGCTGCCGCGCTACGTGCCTCGCCCGCACGACGAGGTGCTCCGCGACCGCGTCCGGGCGGCGAGCGCAGGGCGCAGCACGACGGCGATGCTGGTCGGCGAGTCGTCGACCGGCAAGACCCGGGCCGCGTGGGAGGCCGTGCAGGAACTGCCCGAGCCGTGGACGCTGTGGCACCCGACGGACCCGGACCGGCTCCTGGGCGGACTCGACGCCGTCGCCCCGCACACGGTCATCTGGTTGAACGACGCGCAGAACCTTCTTCTGACGCCCGGCGACGGCCTGGGCGAGAAGGCGGCGGCCGGGCTGCGCACGCTCGTCCGCGACCCGGATCGCGGGCCGGTGCTGATCCTCGGGACGATCTGGCCCGAGCCCTGGTACCGGCTCACCACGCCGGCCGTGACCGCGGACGGATCGGATCCGCACGCGCAGGCCCGCGCCCTGCTGCGGGGCGGCGACATCTCCGTACCCGCCGTGTTCTCCGAGCGGGATCTGCAGGCCCTGCGCTTGTTCGCACGCGAGGACGCGAGGCTCGCCGAGGCCGCCGCGCGTGCCGCGGACGGCCGGGTTCCCCAGTTCCTGGCCGGAGCCCCGGCCCTGCTGGAGCGCTACCGCAACGCGCCGCCGCCCGTGCGGGCGCTGATCGACGCGGCCATCGACGCCCGCCGCCTCGGGCACGGCGTGGATCTGCCGCGCGCGCTGCTGGCACATGCCGCCGCCGGATACCTGTCCGACGCCCAGCGCGACGGGCTGCCGGAGGACTGGGCCGACGCCGCGTTCGGCCACGCCTCGACGCCCCTGCACGGGATACGCGGCCCGCTGAGCAGGGTCTCTTCACCGGCGGACGGGGTGGAGACGTTCCGGCTCGCCGACTACCTGGAGCAGACGGGACTGGGCACCCGGCACGCGCTGCTGCCGCCCGCCCGGCTGTGGGAGGCGATCATCGATCACGCCGAGCCGGGAGAGCTGGCCTGGGTCGCCGACGCGGCCCGCAACCGGGGGCTCCTCGAACTCGCGGTGCGGCTGTACGCCAGGAGCGGCGGGCCCCTCTGGCAGTTCAAGGTGTCGAACCTGCTGCGCTCGGCCGGGCGGAACGAGGAGTCCGCCGCCTGGTGCCTGGCGGCCGCACGAGCCGGGATCCCCGAAGCCCGCGAGCGGCTGACCGAGATCCTCATGGACGCCGCCGACAAACTGGGATACCTCGGCCTCGCCGCCGCCCATGACATGGACTACTGGTACGGATTCGGGTTCACCCGAGACGAGCGCATCCTTCGTCTCTATGAGGCCGCGGGCGGCCACGCGATGCTGGACGAGATGCTGGCCGAACGACACGCCGCCCAGGCGGCGGCCGAGGCCGAGTCACCGGCCCCGGAGGCAGGGTTACGGTCGGCCGAGCTCGATTCATGGCCGTCCGATGTCGGCGGGGACGCCGGTGCGCCGCCCGGAGACGCTGACCGGGAGGCGCGGACTCCACGCAGGTGGGTGGCCGACCGCGTCAAGGCGGGCGACGACGAGACGCTCGACGACGCTGAACGCCTCCTGGTCGAGGCGGGACTTCTCACCGAGGACGACCCGGCGGCTTGGATGTCCGCGGCACGGGCGGTGTGCGCCACCGGCCGGCGGACGGTCGCGCTGCAACTGTTCCGGCGTGCCGCCGACCTCGGCGGCCAGAAGGCGTTCGAGGAGAGTGCCAGGCTGGTGCTGCTGGAGTACGGTTCGGCCGCCGTCCCGGAGTGGGTGCGGGACGTGGCCGAGGGCGGCAACCCTTACGCGAGCGCCGCGATGGCGGGGGGGCGGGCCAGGGCCGGGCGGTTCGAGGAGGCGCTGGACTGGTGGCTGGCGGCGCTCCGCGGAGGTCATCCGGATGCCCTGCCGCAGGTGGCCGCCACGCTGCGGAGGCTCGGCGACACCACGGCGCCTTCTCGGCCGGCGGACGACCCGGGGGCCGGTGAGGCGGCCGAGGTGCTCTGGGAGTCCGGGCGGCACGACGAGGCGCTGCTGTTGCTGCACGAGCGGGGGGCGGCTGGCGACCTGGAGGCGCTCCGGGTCGCCGCCGACCTGCTGGCCGAGGACGAACGCTGGGCGGAGGCCATGGCGCTGTTCCGCCAGATCGCCGAGTCCCAGGCGTCCGAGGAGACGACGAGGCTGGCCAGGCTGCTGGCCGACCGGAACATACCCGCCGAGGCTCTCGACCTCATCCGCCGGGAGGGCCCCGAAAGCAAGGGGCCGCTCAACGCGGCCGCGCGGCTCCTGAGAAAGAGCGGCCTGGTCGACGAAGCCGACCGGCTCGAACGCTACGGCTGGGACGTCGACGGGTCCATCGCCGAACCCTGGGACGCCTCCCCGCCCGCGGCGCCGGCGCGGCATCCGGAGTAGGGCCGCGAAATCGCCGTCGAGCACCGATCACCGTTGTCCCGGGCCGGTCGACGGGCGGGTTCGACGGTGATGCGGCCGGTGGCCTGATCGCTGTCGGTCTGCCCATGAAATGAGGCGTACGGCATGGTTCCCTCCTTTGCCGGGCGGACGTCGTTCTCCATCTGAGCTCACGCCCGCGGTCGGCGGCTCGTTGGCCACTGCCCGGCAATCCGCTGAACAATCGCGATCCGGACGCACGAGTCGAGACGGATCAGCGACCGGCGGCCGGGGCGCCGGCGGTGGTGGCGGTGGTGGCGAATCCGTGTTCGCGGGCGTAGTCCTCCAGTTGCGCGCGCAGCCGGTGGCGGCCCCGGTGAAGCCGGGACATGACCGTCCCCATCGGAACCCCGATGATCTCCGCGATCTCCTTGTAGGCGAAGCCTTCCACGTCGGCGAAGTAGACGGGTAGCCGGAACTCCTCCGGCAGGTCGGCCAGGGCCTGTTTCACCTCCGAATCGGGGAGGCGTTCAAGCGCGGTGGTCTCGGCCGACTTGAGGCCGGCCGGCGTGTGCGAGGCGGCCTCCGCCAGCTGCCAGTCCTCGATGTCCTCTCCCGCCGACTGGACGGGCCGCCGCTGCTTCTTGCGGTACTCGTTGATGAAGTTGTTGGTCAGGATGCGGTAGAGCCAGGCCCTTAAGTTGGTGCCTTCCTTGAACTGGCGGAACGAGGAGTAGGCCCTGGCGTAGGTGTCCTGGACGAGGTCCTCTGCATCGGCGGGGTTGCGGGTCATGCGCAGCGCGGCGGCGTACAGCTGGTCGAGATAGGGCACCGCGTCCCGTTCGAACCGCCTTCTCTCCCGGTCCGTGCCGGGGTCGGTCATGAACATCAGGGGGCTCCGCTCCTGCTCAGGTCTCCCCTTCTTCGGGCGAGCGCGCGCGAACGCCAGGACGACGGTCGCGGAACCTCGGATCGTCGGGGTTCTCGGCGAGTTCTTCGGCGAGTTCTTCGGCGACCTCGCGAGCGTCCTTGTCATCTCTGCTCATGACCGGGGGGCTACCCGAGCCGTCTCCGGATATCCCGGTGTCCGGGGTCAGGCGCGTGCGTCGCGTCCGCAGGAAGGTCCGTTCGGTGTCGTTGGCCGCCAGGGTGATCGCCTCGTCGTAGGCGGCGACGGCGTCGGCGGTGCGGCCGAGGCGGGTGAGCAGGTCGGCGCGGGTCGCGGGCAGCAGGCGGTAGCCGGGCAGGTCCAGCTTCTCGATGTCAGCCGGTCAGGAGGTGCTGCCGGCCGAACATGGCCGCGGCGGCCCGTGCGCTCGGCGTGCCCGCGTCGAGATCCGCGCCGGCCTCGCGGAGGACGGTGACGACGTCGTCCGCGCCCTTGAACAGTGCACCGGCGATGGGGGACTGGTCGCGCGCGTTGCGCAGATCCGGGTTCGCGCCGCGGTCGAGCAGGGCGCGGACCGTCTCCGCGTGCCCGTGGTAGGCGGCGAGCATGAGCAGTGTGTTCGCGTTCGGGTCGGCCGCGTCGACCGGGAGTCCATGGTCGATGAACTCGGCCAGTTGCCCGGTGTCGCCTTCCCTGGCGAAGTCCATGGCGATCGCGATGATGCGCTCGGTCTGCTCGTTCGTCAGTGTGGCGTCGCTCATGAGTGGTTCTTCCTGATCGCGTGTTCCCCGTCCCCGGCGTGATCGCGTGTCACGCCGGGGACGGGGGCGGGGCTCAGAGCCGGCCGGCCGCCAGCGCCTCGATCGCCTTGCGGACGCCCTCGCCGTAGGCGGGGTCGGCCTGGGTGCAGTTGGCGATGTGCCGCTCGACGGTCGCCTGCGAAGCGCCGTCGATCGCGCGGGCGGTGTTCTCGAAGAGCACCTGCTGCTGCTCGGGGCTCATGTTGCGGAACAGGATGCCGGGCTGCTCGAAGTAGTTGTCGTCGTCCTCGCGGAAGTTGAACCGGTCGGCGACGGCGCCCACGGCCTGGCTCGGCTCGCGGTAGGAGGGCTGCTCCTGCCAGCGGCCGTAGGAGTTCGGCTCGATGCCCGGGGTGGCGCCCTGGTTGCCGTCGACGCGCATGGCGCCGTCGCGGTGGTAGGAGTTCACCGGGTTCCTCGGCTGGTTGACCGGGATCTGGTGGTGGTTCACGCCGAGGCGGTACCGCTGGGCGTCACCGTAGGAGAACAGCCGGCCCTGCAGCATCTTGTCGGGGGAGAAACCGATGCCCGGCACCACGTTGGCGGGGGTGAAGGCGGCCTGCTCCACGTCCGCGAAGTAGTTGTCGGGGTTGCGGTTCAGCTCCCACTCGCCGACCTCGATCAGCGGGTAGTCCTTCTTCGACCAGACCTTGGTGAGGTCGAACGG
The DNA here is from genome assembly GCF_043198445.1 of Spirillospora sp. NPDC048823. Taxonomy (NCBI): domain Bacteria; kingdom Bacillati; phylum Actinomycetota; class Actinomycetes; order Streptosporangiales; family Thermomonosporaceae; genus Spirillospora; species Spirillospora sp. NPDC048823. Next base: position 216,315 of record NZ_JBICUT010000004.1, read on the forward strand.
GTGGTACCGGTACGTCTCGGCGTCGGCCTCCGGCATGATCTGGACGCACAGCTTCCACTTCGGGAAGTCGCCGTTCTCGATCGCGTTGAAGAGGTCGCGCTGGTGGGACTCGCGGTCCTTGCCGATCAGCGCCTCGGCCTCGGCATCGGTGAGGTTCTTGATGCCCTGCTGGGTGCGGTGGTGGAACTTCACCCAGAACCGCTCGCCCTCGGCGTTGACGAAGCTGTAGGTGTGCGATCCGAAGCCGTGCATGTGGCGGAGCGTCGCCGGGATGCCGCGGTCCGACATGACGATCGTGACCTGGTGCAGCGCCTCGGGCAGGTTCGTCCAGAAGTCCCAGTTGTTCTCCGCGTCGCGCATGTTGGTGCGCGGGTCGCGCTTCACGGCATGGTTGAGGTCGGGGAACTTCAGCGGGTCGCGGAAGAAGAACACCGGGGTGTTGTTGCCGACGAGGTCCCAGTTGCCCTCGTCGGTGTAGAACTTCAGCGCGAAGCCGCGGATGTCGCGCTCGGCGTCGGCCGCACCGCGCTCACCGGCGACGGTGGAGAAGCGCGCGAACATCTCGGTCTTCTTGCCGACCTCGGAGAAGATCTTCGCGTTGGTGTACCGGGTGATGTCGCCCGTCACCGTGAAGGTGCCGAACGCGCCGGAGCCCTTGGCGTGCATCCGCCGCTCGGGGATGACCTCGCGGTCGAAGTGAGCGAGCTTCTCCAGGAACCACACGTCCTGCAGGAGCATCGGACCGCGGGGACCGGCGGTCACCGAGTTCTGGTTGTCGGGAACCGGTGCGCCGGCGACCGTGGTCAGTGGTTTCTGGTTGTTCTCAGGCAAAGCTCGCTCCTTGGTGAGTTGCTCGTCGGGCTCATTCGCCGCGTGCCAGGCAGTCGGGACAGGTTCCCCAGTAGGTCACCTCGGCCTCGTCGAGGACGAATCCGCGCGGGTCTTCGGCGTCCAGGCAGGGCGCCTCGCCCACCGCGCACCTGACGTCCGCGATGGCGCCGCAGGTGCGGCACACGAGGTGGTGGTGGTTGTCGCCCACACGGGTCTCGAACCGGGCGGGCGAGCCGGCCGGTTCGATGCGGCGGACGAGGCCCGCGTCGGTGAGCGCGTGCAGGACGCCGTACACCGCCTGCGTGGACACCGAACCCAGCTCGCGGCGGACGGCCGTCGCGATGGTGTCGGTGTCCGCGTGGGGATTCTCCGCGACCATCGTCAGCACGGCGACCCTCGGACGGGTCACCCGCAGTGAGGCGCCCCGCAGGAGGGCAGTGGCATCGATGGTCGGCATGACCCCGACCATAGCCGCTTTTCTTGAATCATTCAATTAAACGAGGATTACTGGTTTGGAAGGTGGTCATTCGACGACGACCATCGCCCGGACCAGGACATCGCCACGAAAAAGTCTGATGTATTACTTGGTTGCATCCAGGCTTACCGGAGCGCGCCGCGGAGGGCGACGCCCGCCGCAATCACCGGCTTCTCCGGGGGCCGCCCCCACAGTGTCCGAGGTTTACTCCGGCTCCTCTGATGAGACCCCTGGTACAGGCGGGACGCGCCCCTCCGACCCGGGCGTCCCGATCGCGCTCTTCACCCCGGGGGAACATGATGTCTGATGTATGCTCGACCTGCTGTGAGTCCCGGTGGCGCGGAGTTCCCGACTCAAGAGACCAGCACCCTTTCGAAGGCCCGACCAGGGGGACGGCTACGTGTCCAGCACCAATGACAACACCTCCGGCGGCCGCTCCGGCACCGGGGCGGCGGCCGCCCTGCCGGTCAGCCGGCTGCGCCCCGCCTACCAGCAGGTCGCCGACCAGCTGCGGGAGCTGATCCTGGACGGGTCGCTCGCGCCGGGCGACCGCCTTCCGCCGGAGGGCGAGATCGGCGGCAACTTCGGGGTGAGCCGCAGCACGGTCCGCGAGGCGCTGCGCGTGCTGGCCTCCCAGGGGCTGGTCAAGACCGTCCGCGGCACCACGGGCGGCACGTTCGTCTCGCACATCGACCCCGACCAGATCAGCGACTTCCTGGAGGCCGGCATCGGGCTGATGTCGGGTTCGGCGGCGCTGCCGCTGGCGGCCATCCTCGAAGCCCGCGAGATGCTGGAGGTGCCCGCCACCGCCGTCGCCGCCGAGCGCCGCCAGCAGAAGCACCTCGACGCGCTGCGCGCCGCCATAGAGCGCGAGCAGCGGTCCCGCGGCCGGAGCATGAAGTTCCAGGAGCACCGGCACTTCCACGGGATCATCATGGAGGCGACCGGGAACGGGCTGCTCACCATGATGACGCAGCCGGTCTTCCACGTCCTGCGGAGCCGGTTCCTGAGCGCCGACGAGCCCACCGAGTTCTGGGCGCAGGTCGACGACCAGCACGAGCAGATCATCACCCTGCTCGAAGCGGGCGACGGCGAGGCGGCCAGCGCGGCCATGCGCGACCACCTGCGCTACATCCGCCCCGCCTACCACGAGAGCTGAGGTCGGGCCCAGGCGGGCGGACGGTTCTCGCGGTAGACGCGGAAGCCCTTCCTGGCCGTCGGAGTCCGGCGGGGTGACGTAGGCGACGAACTCCTCGATCTCGGGGGGACGACCGCCTCGGCGGCGGTGATCCACCGGCCGGTGAGAAAGATCTCCCTGGCCCGCCGGCGGCCGACGATCCGGGGCGGCCGCGCCGTGGAGCCGCCCGCGGGGATGACGCCGAACTCGGCGTGCGCGTCGGCACGGGCCCACCCTCCCGGACGGCGCCACGACCGTCCCGTCCTGATATATCTGATGTATCGACTCAGTCGAGTATCCGCAGCTCGCCGCCACTCGTCAACCACGGCTGGGTCATTACGCGAGGGTATGGGCCACAACCGGGGGAAGCCGGGAAGGTCACCACCTTGGACACCGGGCAGGCCGTGCCCTAATATCGATACGTCTGACTTTAACGAGACAGTGCGATCTGAGAGGACGGCCATGACGCTCAAGGACGGGTGGAAGGGACGGTTCTACGAGGACTTCCAGGTGGGCGACGTCTACCGGCATCCCCTCGGGCGCACGGTCACCGAGAGCGACAACACGTGGTTCACGCTGCTGACGATGAACACGAACCAGATGCACTTCAACGGCGAGTACGCCGCGAAGTCGGAGTTCGGCAGGCCGCTGGTCGTGTCCACGCTGACCGTCGCGATCGCGGTCGGGCAGAGCGTCATCGACACCACCCAGAACGCGTTCGCCAACCTCGGCTGGGAGGACATCACGATGTCCCACCCCGTCTTCGCCGGCGACACCCTGTTCAGCGAGTCGCTCGTACTGGACAAGCGCGAGTCGGCGAGCCGCCCGCACGCCGGCATCGTCACGATCCGCACCCGCACCCTCAACCAGGACGGCGACGAGGTCTGCACGTTCCGCCGCACGTTCCTCGTCTACAAGCGGGGCGCCGAGCCGCTGAACGACCTGTTCCCCGAAGGCAGGACGCCGCTGACCCTCGAAGCCGAGGAAGAGCGCGCATGAGGATCACCTTCGCTCCCTGGGGCGAGACGCTCGCGGAGCTGGCCGACGCGGCCCGCCGCGCCGAGGCCGCCGGCGCGGAGGCCGTCTGGGTACCGGAGCTGCACCGCAGCGCCACCGTCGCCGCCGCCGCGACCGCCGCCGCGACCGAACGGGCCCGGGTCGGCACCGGTATCGCGCTCGCGTTCACCCGCAGCCCCATGACCACCGCACTGGAGGCGCTGGACCTGGACGACATGTCCGGCGGCCGGTTCGTCCTCGGCCTCGGCAGCGGCGTCCAGCGGCTCAACGAGGACTGGCACAACGTCCCGTTCGGCAAGCCCGTCCGGCACATGCGGGAGGCCGTCCGCAACATCCGCGCCTTCTGGGAGACCTGCACCACCGGCGAGCCGATCGACCTGCCCGGCGACGAGGAGCCGATGCGCATCCGCGGCTACCAGCGTCCCTTCGCCGTGCGCCGGACCGGCATCCCCGTCTACATCGCCGCGATGGGCCCCGCCATGACCCGCCTCGCCGGGACGATCGGCGACGGCTGGATCAGCCACGAGCTGTGCTCTCCGCGCTACCTGGCCGAGCGGGTCATGCCGGAGCTGGAGACCGGGATCGGCCGCACGGAGGGCAAGCGGCGCGAGGACGTCGACGTCGTCGTCTCCGCGTGCTGCTCGGTCGCGGACGACCGCGCCACCGCGCTGCGCCGCGTGTCCGGGCTCGTCGGCTTCTACGCCAGCGTCCGCACCTACACCGACTTCTTCGCCTTCCACGGGCTGGCGGAGCAGCAGCAGGCCGTCATCGGCGCGTTCCGCAACGGCAGCGGCGCCGAACACCTCGGCGAGACGGTCTCCCCCGACATGATCGACGCGCTCACGATGGCGGGCGGACGCGACGAGGTCGCCGAACGCATCGCCGCGTACGAGGGCCTCGCCGACTCGGTGAAGCTCAGCCCGCCGACCCACGGCCTCAGCGCCGCCGAGACCCGCGCGGCCCAGGACGAACTCCTGGCGCTGCTGCCAGACCTCACAGGGAGCGCCTCGTGAAACCTCTGGAAGACGTCCGCATCATCGCCGTCGAGCAGTACGGCGCCGGACCGTTCGGCAGCGTCCACCTCGCCGACCTGGGCGCCCAGGTGATCAAGATCGAGGAGCCCCGGTCGGGCGGCGACGTCGGACGCTACGTCCCCCCGTACGGCGAGGGCGAGGACTCGCTGTTCTTCGAGACGTTCAACCGCAACAAGCGCAGCCTGTCCCTCGACCTGTCGACGGACGCGGGCCGCCGGGTCTTCGAGGACCTGGTGAAGGTGTCCGACGCCGTGTACTCCAACCTGCGCGGCGACGTCCCGAAGAAGATCGGCATCACCTACGACGACCTGAAGCACCTGAACCCGGCCATCGTGTGCTGCTCGCTCACCGGGTTCGGCATGACGGGGCCGCGCAGCAAGGAGCCGGGCTACGACTACGTCCTGCAGGGCCTCGCCGGCTGGATGGACCTGACCGGCGAACCGGACGGCCCGCCCACCAAGTCGGGGCTGTCGATGGTCGACTACTCCGGCGGGTTCGTCGCCGCCGTCTCGCTGCTGGCCGGACTGCACGCGGCGCGCCGCGACGGCGTCGGCATGGACTGCGACGTCAGCCTGTACGACACCGCGATCGGGCTGCTGACCTACCCGGCGACGTGGCACCTGAACGCCGGTTTCACGCCGGTGCGGACACGCCACTCGGCGCACCCGTCGCTGGTGCCGTTCCAGGCGTTCGAGGCGAGCGACGGCTGGTTCATCGTCGGCTGCGCGAAGGAGAAGTTCTGGACGCGGCTCGCCTCCGTCGTGGGCCACCCCGAGTGGGCCGAGCCCGAGTCCGGCTTCGGGTCGTTCGCCGACCGCGGACGCAACAGGGACACGCTGATCCCCCTCCTGGAGGACATCTTCCGGCGGCGCACCGTCGCCGGATGGCTGGCGGACCTGTACGCGGCGTCCATCCCCTGCGGCCCCATCAACGACGTCGAGCAGGCCATGCAGGAGGAGCACACCAAGGCGCGCGGGCTGCGGGTGACGACCGAGCACCCGCGCTTCGGGACGGTGGAGCAGCTCGCCTCCCCCGTCCGGGTGGGCCTCGAGCCGCCCGAGTACCGCCGGGCGCCGCAGCGCAACGAGGACTTCGACCTGGTGATACGCGAGATCGCCGGGTATGACGACGCCACGGTGGCGGAGCTGCGGGCAGGCGGCGCGTTCGGCGACGCCGCGGCGTCCGCCGAGACCACCGGGACGGAGCCGGAGGCGGCGTCGCGATGATCGCACGGGAGCTGGCCGCCTGGGCGCTCGGCCTCGCCGAGGTGCCCGGGCCGGTGAGCGCCGCCGCGACCCGGCACCTGCTGGACGGGTTCGGCACCGCGCTCGGCGCCCTCCGGACGGGCGCGGCGCTGCCCGCGACCGAGGTGGCGCGCGGCCTCGGCGGCCCGCCCGAGGCGGCCGTGCTCGGCACCGCCGAGCTGCTGTCCGCGCCCGCCGCGGCCCTCGCGAACGGCACGCTGGTGCACGCCCTCGACTTCGACGACACGCACGCGGGCGGTCTGGTGCACGCGACCGCGGTCGTGCTGCCCGCCGCGTTCGCCGTCGGCCAGCAGACCGGCGCCTCCGGGCGGGACATCCTGACGGCGGCGGTCGCCGGATACGAGACGGCCTGCCGGGTCGCCGCGGCCGCGCCGCACGGCTTCCACGCGCGCGGCCTGCACGCGACGATGGTCGCCGGGGTGTTCTCGTCCGCCCTGGTCAGCGCGCGGCTCCTCGGGCTGGACACCGGCCGGGCCGCGAACGCGCTCGGCATCGCGGGCAGCCAGGCGGGCGGCCTGCTCGCCTTCCTCGGCACCGGGGCGTCGACGAAGCAGCTCCACCCCGGGTTCGCGTCGCAGTCCGGGATCATCGCGGCGCGGCTGGCGGCGGCGGGCGCGACCGGGCCGGACACCGTCTTCGACGGCCCGCACGGCGTGTTCGACACCCTCTCGGCGCATCCCGCCGACGCCGCGTCCATCGTGGACGGGCTGGGGGAGCGCTGGGAGACCACCCGGATCGGGATCAAGCCGTACGCGGCATGCCAGCTCTCGCACGCCACGATCGGCGCGGTCCTGGACGCGATGGAGCGCGAGCGGTTCGGCCCGGACGACGTCGTGAGCGTCCACGCCCGGGTCCACCCGGACTCGGCGCCGGTCGTCTGCGACACCGCGCGCGACCTGACCCGTCCCGCGAGCCCGTACGCGGCGAAGTTCTCACTGCCGTGGACGGTCGCGGCGCTGATCGCCGACGGCGGGCTGACGCTGGAGACCTTCGCGGCGGACTCGATCGCCAGGCCCGAGGTGACCCGGCTCGCGGCCCGCGTCCGCTGGGACGTCGCCGGCGTCCCCGGCGTGGCCGCCGCCGACGCGTCCGGCCAGGTCACGATCACGCTCGCCGGCGGCCGGGAGGTCACCGGGTCGGTGCCGCGCAGCGAGGGCGGCGGCGACCGCCCGCTCGGCCGCGCGTCGCTGCTCGCCAAGTTCCAGGGCAACGCCGGCGTCCCGGCGGCGGAGGCGGAGGAGTTCGCGGGCGTCGTCGAGACGCTCGGCGGGCAGCCGGACGCCGCCGCCGTCATGCGGGCCGCCGCGCGGCTCGCCCAGCTCACCCACAGTGCGCAGGAGAAGGAATGACACTGCAAGCGATCAAGCCCGCCGAGTTCCCGTGGTTCCCCTACGAGGGGTTCACGTTCTGCCTCGGCCTGTCCGAGGACGGCGGCGCGTGGTCGTCCGGGCACACCTCCGCCGCGCACGACGCGGCGGCCGGGAAGATGACCGTTTCGGGGACGATGGCCGAGCAGGCCCCCACCGCCTACGCGAAGGTCATGGCGATCATGGAGGCGGCCGGGTACGGCCCCGGTGACGTCGTGCACGTGACGGAGAACGTCACGGTCGCCGGGCTGGCCGACTACGAGGCCGCCGCGGCGGCCCGCGAGGAGGTCTTCGGCGCGCACGAGCCGACGGTGGCGACCGTGGTCGTGGAGCGGCTCGTCCGGTCCGCCGCGCTGCTGGAGGTCGAGGTGCACGCCGTGCGGGGCGGCGGCGCGGAGCTGCTCGCGGCCGGCGAGCGGCGCGAGGCCGGGACGTGGGTGCCCGCGCCGGTCCGCGAAGGCCACGACGGCACCGTGCACCTGCCGACCATGGTCCCGGTGGACGCGTCCGGCGACATCGTCAGCCCCGGCGACCTCGCCGGCCAGTACGCCTACTGCCTCGACCAGGCGGACGTGCTGCTCCGCAAGGCCGGCCTGTCGCTCGACAACGCGGTCACGACCTACGACTACTCGACGCCGGAGACCCGGGAGGTGTACCGCAGGACCCACCGCGTCCGGAAGGAGCGGCTCGGCGGCGCGGGCGTGTACCCGGGCGCGGGCGGCATCCTGATGAGCCGGCTGCACCACCCCGAGGCGCTCGTCGCGATCGACGTCACGGCGTCGCGGCATCCGCTGGAGCCGGTCAACCCGGGCTGGTCCCGGTACGACACGCTGACCTACGCGCCGGGCGTCCGGGCGGGCCGGACGCTGTTCATGTCGGGGTTCGCGGCGCTCGACATGACGACGCAGGAGGCGCTGCACCCGGGCGACATCGGCGCGCAGGCCGAGGCGACCTACGGCTCGGTCCTGCACCTGCTGGACCACGCGGGCCTCGGCCCGGCGGACCTGCTCTCGACCATCGAGTTCTGCGTCGAGTCGGCGCTGCGGGACTACCGCGCGGTCGCGCCCGTCCGGGAACGGCTGCTGTCGCCGCCGTGGCCCGCGTCGACCGGCGCGATCTGCAAGGCGCTGCTGCGTCCCGAGTTCCTGCTGGAGGTGTTCCCGACGGCCCTCTACCCGGAGGGCGCCCCGACCACGAGGACGCCGACCACGGGGACGCCGACCACGGGGACGCCGACCACTGGGACGCCGACCACGGGCGACGCGGCCACGGGGGACGCGTCATGACGCTGCTCACCGACGACATCCGCGCGCTCGTCGGCCGGACCAAGGCCTACACCGCGCCCGAGCCGATGGGAGCCGCCGCCGGCCGCTACTTCGGCCTCGCGATCGGCGACCACAACCCGCTGTACTCCGACCCCGGGTACGCGCGGGCGCAGGGCCTCCCCGACGTGACCGCACCGCCGACGCTGATCTGCGAGACGAACCAGTACACGAACCTGCCCGTCGGGCCGGACGGCGACTCGGGCCACAACTGGGGCATCGAGATCCCCGGAACGCGGCGGGTGCGCGGCGGCAACCGCTACGTCTTCCACCGCCGCATCCTGCCGTCCGACATCGTCACCGCCACCTGGGAGATCACCGACGTGGCCGGCAAGACGAACCGCGCGGGCGCGGAGATGCTGATCGTCACGTCGCGGGCGACGTACACGCAGCAGGACGGCGAGACGCTCGCGGAGAACGAGGAGACCGTCATTTTCGTTTCGCTGGAGGCCCGGGCATGACGGCCGCACAGGCAGCGCACAAGGCGGGGGACGCCGTGCCGCCGCTGGAGCGCCGCATCGGGCTCCCCGACATGATCGCCTACGCGGGCGCCACCTGGGACTGGTACCGGCTGCACTACGACACCGAGTTCGTGAAGGCGTCGAAGCTGCCCGGCGTGGTCGTCGACGGCCAGGTGTTCGGCGCGCTGCTGGTCGAGCAGATCCAGGACTGGCTCGGGCCGAAGTGCTTCGTCCGCACGCTGGAGTTCGGCTTCAAGGCGCTGGTGTTCGCTGAGGAGACCGTCCGCTGCGAGGGGACGGTCACCGAGGCGGGCGACGGCTTCGTGGACCTCGACCTGCGGGTGGTCGTCGTCGGCGACGGCGGCGAAGCCGACCGCGTCGCCGTCGCGCCCGCCCGCGCCCGCGTCCTGCTCGGCGGCGCCGACGGGCCCGGCGCGGCGGAGGCGCCATGAGCACGGGTGTCGCGATCGCCGGCGCCGCCGAGTGCGACCTCGGGGTGACGAACCGGTCGATCCTCGGCCTCCAGGCGCAGGCGGTCTCGCGGGCGCTGGACGACGCGGGCCTCGGCCTGCGCGACGTCGACGGCATCGCCACGACCGGGGTGTCCCGGTTCTCGGCGACGCAGCTCGCCGACTACTTCGGGCTCCAGCCGCGCTGGACGGACTCGACGTTCGCGGGCGGCTCGGCGTTCGAGATGTTCGTCGCCCGCGCCACCCAGGCCATCCAGGCCGGGCAGGCCGAGACGATCGTGATCAGCTTCGCGTCCGACCAGCGGTCGGCCCGGTCCCGCTCGCTCGGCGGCGTCGTCGAGGACCACACGCCCGAAGCGCAGTTCGAGACGCCGTACGGGCCGCTGTACCCGCTGTCGTACTACGCGATGGCGGCGCAGCGGTACCTGCACACCTACGGCGCGACGCGCGAGCGGCTCGCCGAGATCGCCGTGGCCGCACGCGAATGGGCGCTGCTGAACCCGGTGGCGTTCCGGCACGGCAAGGGCCCGCTCACCGCGGCCGACGTGACCGGCTCCGCGATGATCTCCAGTCCGCTGACCGCGCTGGACTGCTGCCTGGTCACCGACGGCGGCGGCGCGATCGTCCTGACGTCCCTCGAACGGGCCCGGGACCTGCGCCGCACGCCCGTCGAGGTGCTCGGGTACGGCGAACGGACGACCAACACGTCGATGACCGCCGTACCCGACCTGACCGCCACGGGCGCCGCCGGCTCCGGCGCCGACGCGTTCGCCCGCGCGGGCGTCACCCCGGCCGACATCGACGTCGTGCAGGTGTACGACTCGTTCACGATCACGGTCGCGCTGACGCTGGAGGGGCTCGGCTTCTGCGGACGCGGCGAGGCCCTCGACTGGATCGCCGGCGGCCGGATCAGGCCCGGCGGCGACGTCCCGCTCAACACCTCGGGCGGCGGCCTGTCCTACTGCCATCCGGGCCAGTTCGGGATTCTGCTGCTCGTCGAGGCGGTGCGGCAGCTGCGCGGCGACGCCGGCGACCGGCAGGTCCCGGACGCGCGGCTCGCCGTCGCGCACGGCACCGGCGGGATCCTCTCGACGCACGCCACGGTGGTCCTGGGGGTGGACCGATGACCGATGCCTTCGAACCCGGCGTCCCCGAGCCCGACGAGGTCACGGCCCCCTGGTGGGACGCGACGCGGAAGCACCGCCTCGTCCTGCAGACCTGTACGCGCTGCGTCCGGGAGAGGCGGCCCGCCGCACAGCATCCGCCGCGCGCGCTCTGCGTCCGCTGCGGGTCGGACGAACTGGACTGGGTCGGGTCCGGCGGCGCCGGCGTCGTCGACTCCTTCACGGTCGTGCACCGCGCCCCGCGGCCGGACCTCGCCGTCCCCTACGTCATCGCGCGTGTGCGCCTGGCCGAGGGGGTCGTCCTCCTCACCCGGCTCCAGGGGCGGGAACCGGACGGCTGGCACATCGACGACAAGGTCCAGGTCACCTGGGTCGGTCTTGACGACGGGCGGGCGCTCCCCGTGTTCGTCCCGGAGAAAGGCGGCAGCTGAGTGGATTTCCAGCTGAACGAGGACCAGCGCGAGTTCCGCGCCGTCCTGCGCGACTTCGTCGACAAAGAGATCATCCCGGTGGCGCGCGACTGGGAGCAGTCCGGCCGCTACCCCACCGAGATCGTCAAGGGCATGCGGGACATGGGCCTGTTCGGGATCACCGTCCCGGAGGAGTACGGCGGCCTCGACCTCGACCCCGTCTCGTTCGCGCTCGTCTTCGAGGAGATCGCGCACGGCTGGATGGGCATCGCCGGCATCCTCGGCAGCCACTCCCTCGCCTGCCGCATGATCGCGATGCACGGCACCGACGAGCAGAAGCGCACGTACCTTCCGGACCTGGCCACCGGCAAGCGCCGCACCGGCATCGGCCTCACCGAGCCGGACGCGGGCACCGACCTCCAGGGCATCCGCACCACGGCCCGGCTGGACGGCGACCACTACGTCGTCACCGGGTCCAAGATGTGGATCACCAACGCCCGGCACGCGGACCCGCTGCCGGTGCTGGTGAAGACCGACCCGTCCGCGTCCCCGGCGCACAAGGGCATGAGCATCCTGCTCGTGGACGCCGGCACCGAGGGCTACCAGATCACCAAGGACATCCCGAAGCTCGGCTACAAGGGCACCGAGTCGTGCGAGATCGTCCTGGACGGCGTGCGGGTGCCGAAGGAGAACCTGCTCGGCGGCGTCGAGGGCAAGGGCATGCAGCACGCGCTGTCCGCGCTGGAGTGGGGCCGGGTCAACATCGCCGCGCGGTCGGTCGGCATCGCGCAGCGCGCCCACGACGAGGCGCTCGCCTACGCGGGGCAGCGCAAGGCGTTCGGGCAGACCATCGGCGAGTTCCAGGCCGTCCAGCTCCAGCTCGCCAGCGTCGCGACGCAGCTTCAGGCGGCGCGGCTGATGGCGTACTTCGCGGCGGACGCGGTCCGGCGGGGCCGCGCCGACGGGCAGACCGGGATGGCGAAGATCTTCTGCTCGGAGGTCGCCCTCCAGGCCTCGATCGAGGCCATGAAGGTGCACGGCGGCTACGGCTACTCCACCGAGTACGAGGTGGAGCGGCTGTACCGCGACGCGATCCTGATGAGCATCGGGGAGGGCACGAACGACGTCCTGCGGACGGTCGTGGCCAAGTCGCTGCTGCGCGGCGAAACGGTCGTGCGGTGAGCACCGGGCGGCTGCCGCGCAGCTACCTGTACGTCCCGGGGAACGCCCCGGACAAGCTCGGCAAGGCGCTGGCGCGCGGCGCCGACGCCCTGATCGTCGACCTTGAGGACGCCGTCCCGCCGGGCGGCAAGGACGCGGCGCGGCGCGCGGTCGCCGGCTGGCTGCGCTCCGGCCTGAGGACGGGCGGCGCCGAGCTGTGGGTCCGCGTCAACGGCGGCGAGACGGGGGAGGAGGACGTCCGGACGCTCGCCGGGATCCCCGCGCTGACCGGCCTCGTCCTCGCCAAGTCCGAGGACGCCGCGCACGTCGCGGCGGCCGCCGGGCTGCTGGCCGCCCTCGGCGACGTGACGACCCTGCTGATGCCGCTGCTGGAGACCGCGGGGGCGATCCTGGACGTGCGGGACATCGCCGGCGCGCCCAGGGTCCACCGGCTCCAGATCGGCGAGGTCGACCTCGCCGCCGACGCCGGCCTGGACCCGGGACCGGACGAGGCGGAGCTGGCGTTCGCCCGCGGCATGACCGTCATGGCGAGCGCCGCCGCCGGGCTCCACCCGCCGGTCGGGCCGGTCTCGGTGATCACGTCCGACGCCGAGGCGCTGGCACGGTCCACCGACCGGGTCCGGCGGCAGGGCTTCGTGGGGCGGGCGTGCATCCATCCCGCGCAGATACCGGTCGTCCACGAGGTGTTCACGCCGTCGGCGGCGGAGGTCGCGCGGGCCGAGGACGTCCTGGCGAGGTACAAGGCCGCCGCCGCGGCGGGATCGGGCGTCGTCCTGGACGCCGATGGACGCCTCATCGACGCGGCCGTCATCCGCACCCTCCTCACCACCCTCGCCCGCTCAGGTCAGGACCGGTAAGGGACGCCTATCGCTACGCTCAGGCACCATTCGCTTCTCATCTGTCGCACTGGTGCACTAGAGTCCCGTGCCCAAGCGGGGTTTCGGGCGGTCTGCCCCTCTCGTCCGCTCCGGAACGGTTGCTCCCTCGACCACCTCACGAGGAGGTCACATGCACGGGGACCTGGAAACCCTCTACGACGCCCACGCACACCGTCTGTACGCGCACTGCTGGTCGCTGCTGGGCGACCACGGTGCGGCCGACGCCCTCAGGGAGACGCTCACCAGGGCGATACGGCAGCCACCGCGCGGTGAGACGGTGCTGGGGCTGCATCACATCGCTCGTACGGTCTGCGCTGAGCGAGGCGCGTTCGGCCATGTCCGTCCCGTCTTCGTTCAGGCGGCCATCGACCCGCTGCTGGACGGGATCGGCAACCTGTCCGCCGGCCACCGCGAGGCCCTGCTGCTGTCCGCGGGTCAGTGGCTGGAGGTCCGCGACATCGCCGTCGTCCTGCGCATCTCGCCGGACCGCGTGCACGAACTCCTCCACCAGGCGCGCACCGCGCTGGAACGCTTCGTCCTCGACGTTCTCATTCGCGGAACCGCCGATCCCGCCAAGCACATGGACGTCATCTCGGCGTTCGAAAAGGGACGGCTCCCGCACCTTCTGGCCCGCCGCGCCCCCACCTGGGCGCCCGCCCCGCTGCGCGACCGGGTGCTGGCCGCCGCCGACCGCGAGCGCGACGCGTCCGGCCCCGCCTCCGCGGAGGCCGTCATGCCGGACGGCCCGCTCGTAGTGATCGACTCCGGTCCCGACTCCGCCGCCCCGGCACGGAAGCGCCCCGGCCGCCGCAAGGCCGCCCTCAAGGGCGTCGGCGGCGTGGCCGGGGTGGCCGCCACGGTCGCGGCCGGCCTGATGATGACGTGGCCGTCCGCGGACAGCGGCACGGTGGGCGCCCTGGGGCCGCACGAGAGCACCTCCCGTCCGGGGCCCGTCCCGGCGGGCGGCGTCACCGAGGAGCCGGGCGCCTCGAAGAGTCCGGACGACGGGCGGAACGAGACCGCGCCGGCCCCGGCCCCGACGACGAAGGAGCGGGCCCCCGTCACCGAGGAGCCCGCGCTTTCGGGCAACGGCACGGCCGGTCCGACGACGGCGCCGGAGCGCGACACCCCGCCCACGCCCTCCCCCACCCGGCCGACGTCGCGCCAGGAGACGCCTCCGCCCACGCAGGAGTCACCGGAGCCGCAGCCGGACGAGCGGTCGCGCACGGACGGCCCGCTCGATCCCATCACCGACATCGTCGGCCACCTCACCTCCCCGATCCTCGGGGGCCTGGCAGGCCGCTGACCCGGGCCGGGTTCAGGCCCAGTCCACTACCGGATCAGCGGCGACTCCGGCCCGTGGATCGGGCTGTTCCACGAATCGCCCCTCTCGTCCCGGGTCTACGAGGACGTCCTGTCCGTCTCCCGAGCGGGTAGGGCGCGGATGGCCGGCCCCCTCGATGGCGGGCTTTCCGATGGCGGGCTTTCCGATGGCGGGCTTTCCGAAGGCGGGCTTTCCGAAGGCGGGGATTGACTCGCCGTGTGGGCACCCGGCAAGCTCTCGGATAACGCAGGATGGAACTCGATTCCGGTGAACGGAACGGAAGGTGGGGGTCGTGGCACTGTTCCCGGGCGGTGCGCCGCTCTCGATGGCCGGGGGCGTCCGCGAGTTCGCCGCCGCCACACCGCACACCGTCGCCGTCATCGACGGGGACCGCAGCCTCACCTACCGGGCCCTGGACGAGCGGTCCAGCCGGCTGGCAGGGGCCCTCCTCTCGCGGGGGCTGCGGCCCGGCGACCGCGTCGCCGTCCGGCTCGGCAACCGGCTGGAGTACCCCGAGGTCATCGCCGCGGCGGCCAAGGCCGGGCTGGTGCTCGTCCCCGTCGGGACCAGGCTCACCGACGTAGAGACGTCCTACATCATGGAGCATTCGGGCGCCCGCGCCTTCGTCTCCGGCACCGAGCCGCCCGTCCCGGTCGACGTCGTCCTGGGGATGGGCGAGACGGGCGCCGCGTCGTACGAGAAGGCTCTGGAGTCCGCGCCCGCCGCCGACCCGATGGTCGCCGTCGACGAGAACGAGCCCTTCTGCCTCTACTACACGTCCGGCACGACAGGGAAGCCCAAGGGCGTCCTCAGCAGCCACCGCGCGCGAACCCTCATGTGCTACCTGTCCGCCATGGAGTGGGGCCTCGGCGCCCGCCGCGTCAGCCTGGCCGTGGCGCCGATGTACCACGGCGCCGGGATGGTCTTCGACTACGCGCCCGTCGTCGCCGGCGGCACCGTGGTCATGCTGCCCAAGTGGGACCCCGAGCACATGCTCGCGCTCGCCGAGAAGCACCGCGCCCAGTCTGCGTTCCTCGTCCCGACCCACGCGCAGACGCTCCGCGCGTCCGGCGCCCTCGGCCGCCATGACGCGTCCAGCCTCGACACCCTCTACTTCAACGCCGCCGCGCTGCCCGCCGTCCTGAAGGACTGGGTCATGGACGCGTTCCCGCACGCGGGCGTCCACGAACTGTACGGCTCCACCGAGGCGGGCATCGTCACCAACTGCCGTCCGGCCGACGCCGAACGCACCGGCTCGGTCGGGCTGCCCTGGTACATGACCGAGGTCCGCGTCGTGGACGCGGCGGGCGATCCGGCCGGGCCGGGCGAGCGCGGCGAACTGTTCAGCCGCTCCCCGTTCCTGATGAACGGCTACCTGCGCGACGACGCCGCCACCGACGCGTGCACCACCGACGACGGCTTCCTCACCAGCGGCGACATCGTCGTCCGCGACGAGGACGGGTTCATCTACGTGGTGGACCGCAAGAAGGACATGATCATCTCCGGCGGCACCAACATCGCGCCCCGCGAGGTCGAGGAGGTCATCGCGGCGTTCCCCGGCGTCGCCGAGTGCGCCGTCGTCGGGCGGCCGGACGAGCGGTGGGGCGAGCTGGTCGCCGCGTACGTCGTCGCGCTCCCCGGCGCGTCCGTCGACGCCGACGCCCTTGAGGAGCACTGCCGCGAACGGCTGTCCGGCCCGAAGGTGCCGCGCAGCGTCGAGTTCCTGCCCGCCCTTCCCCGCAACGCCGCCGGCAAGATCCTCAAGCGCGAGCTCCGCGGCCGCTGACCCGGCCCGGCCGGCCGGCCGGACCCGGACCGTGCCCGTCCCCCCGACCTGAAAGAGGTACCCCTATGCGGCCGCATGTCGAGCTCATCCAGGAGGACGACTACATCTGGCACGCCGCCGAACTGGTCGGCGGGGAGGGCCGTGCCAGCGAGCGCAGGCTCTCCGTCGACGAGGAGGACGGCTCCTGCTCGCTCCGGATCGCCTTCCACACCAACTGGGGCCGCGGCCCCGGCATCCACCACGCCGACACCGAGTACTACGTGCTCGAAGGGTCGATGACCTACAACGGGAAGCGGCTCGGCAAGGGCGGCTACGTGTACGCGCCCAAGGGCGTCCCCACCGAGGCCATCACGTTCAGCGAAGGCACCCGCCTGCTGCACTACCGCGAGTACGGCGACGCCGGTTTCGACGCCGTCGAGAACACCCACGCCCCCCGCTGGCAGGACGCCCGCGAAGACGTCATCGTCATGGACTCCGACGCCATGACGTGGGACGCGGTGCCCAACCCCGGCCCCATGCCCGGACTGTTCATCAAGTACCTGCACGTCGACCCGGTCACCGGTTTCTACACGCGGCTCGTCCACGCCCAGGAGGGCTGGACCGACCACCGCCTCGCACACCACCCGTGCTACGAGGAGGCGTACACCGTCCAGGGGCACATGGAGTACAACTTCGGCACGCTGGACCTCGGCACCTACTTCTTCCGTCCCGCCCGTGTGAAACACGGCCACTTCACCAGCATGGAGGGCGGCGCGACCTGGCTGCTGCGCTCCGACGGCGAGCTGTTCAACTGGTACACGCAGAGCGAATGGGTCCGCTGGGGCGGCGAGGCCATCAACTGGGGCCCCGGCGACGGGCGGCTGCGCTGGTCGACGTCCACCCACGACATGGGCGCCGGATCCCCCGGCCGCAGCGAACGCGACCTGGCCGACCTGCGGGCCTCCGTCGAATACCAGCGTGAACAGTGGCAGATCGACGAGGACTACGTCCAGCACGGGACCGGCACCGACAAGAGCCTCATCGCCATCGCCAAGGCCCTCGACTCGGCCCGCCTCCAAGACGGCCACGGGCACGACCACGAGCACGAGCACGGGCACGCGCACGCCCCGGTGAACGCCGACTGGGGCGCGGACCCGGGCTCCCTCGAACACCCCGGCGACCGCACCGACGACCTCGCGCACGTCTGGGGCGCCGGACGCAGCTGGAAGCAGGGCGACCCCGTCCCCGCCCCGATCCTGTCCAGCCGCCCTGTCCGCAGCCGCAGCGCGGGCCGCTGGAACGGCGACGGCATGTAGCGGCCACGCGCGACGGAGATCGTTCACCTGGCGGAACGGCTTTACACTAATCGGAACAGATCCGTCCGGACGTCCGAAGGAACCAGGTCCATGGCCAGCACCGTCCAGCCCAGTGGCCTGTCCCCGCGCACCGAGGAGCGCGGGGGCACCGGCCAGACCATCGCCACGGTGGAACGGGCGGCCGACGTCCTCATGTACTTCGCCGAACAGCGGTCGGCGACCCTCGGCGTCACCGAGGTGGCCACCGCGCTCGGGCTGTCCAAGGCGGCGGTGCACCGCATCCTCACGTCCCTGCGCGGGCACGGCCTGATCGAACTGAACGAGGCGACGCGGCGCTACTCGCTCGGCATCGGCGCGATGAAGCTCGGCGTGGCCTACCTGGAGCGGCTCGACGTCCGGACGGTCGCGCACCCCGAACTCGTCGCGCTGTCCGAGCGCACCGCCGAGACCGCGACGCTGTCGGTCCGGTCCGGCTGGACGCGCTCCTACATCGACCAGGTGACCCCGCGCCGCGAACTGATCATGTCGGTGACGCTCGGCGTCCCGTATCCGCTGCACGCCGGAGCGTCGTCCAAGGCGTTCCTGGCGTACCTGTCCGACGACGAGATCGACCACTACCTGGCGCAGCCCACGCTGGAGCAGCTCACCGCGGCGACCATCGCCAGCGGTCCGCGGCTGCGGCGCGAGATCGAGGAGATCCGCGCCCGCGGCTACGCCCGCTCGGACGCCGAGCGGCAGGCGGGCGCGGCGTCGGTCGCCGCGCCGATCCTCGACCACAACGACCGGCCGATCGCCGTCGTCAGCGTCAGCGGCCCCATCGAGCGGTTCACCGCCGAGGCCGGCGCGTGCGCGGCGGCCCTGCTGCAGACGGTGCGGCGGCTGTCCGAACGCTTCGGCCACCGCCCCGCCTGACGTCCGGCCTTCCTTCGCACGGAACGGATGGAGGAGCGAGCGTGACGACGGCCCTGAACTACGACCTCGTCATCGTCGGCGCGGGCACCGGGGGCATCCCGTGCGCCGCGGAGGCGGCGGCGTGCGGCGCCCGCGTGCTGCTGGTCGAGAAGGACTCCCGGATCGGCGGCACCCTGCACAGCTCCGGCGGGCAGATGTCCGCCGGCGGCACCCGCCGGCAGCGCGAGCACGGCATCGACGACTCCGTCGAGGCGCACCTCGCCGACATCGAGCGCATCAGCGGCGGCACCGCCCGCGCCGACCTCGTCGAACTCGCCGCCCGGCACGCGCCCGAGACCATCGACTGGCTCGACGACCTCGGCTTCGACTTCGCGCCCGAGTCGCCCCGGCTCGTCTACGGCCACGAGCCGTACGGCGTCCCCCGCACCTACTACGGCAAGGACGGCGGCCTGTCGATCCTCGCCGTCCTGAAACGGCTGCTGGACGAGCAGATCACCGCCGGGCGGGTCGACCTGTGGCTCGGCAGCACCGCGATCGGCCTCACCGAGGGGCCCGGCCGCGCGCCGGCCGTCGGCGTCCTGCGCCGCGGAGTCGACGAGGTCGAGGTGACGGCCCCCGCGGTCGTCCTCGCCACCGGCGGATTCGGCGCCGACGAGGAGCTGTTCACGGAGGTCGAGGGCTTCCCCCTCGTCAGCGCCGCCCACCCGACGTCCACCGGCGACGGCCTCGTCATCGCCCGCGACGCCGGCGCCGCGATCGCCGGACGCGGCCGGTACCTTCCGACGTTCGGCGGCCTCCCGCACCCCACCACGCCCGGCAAGGCGTACTACGAGGACCGCCCGCTGCTGGTCGCCAACGAACGGCTCCCCTGGGAGATCTACGTCGACCGCGCCGGACGCCGGTTCGTCGCCGAGGACGAACCCAGCATCGACCTCAAGGAACGCGCCCTCGCCGCCGCCACCGACGGGACGTTCTGGACGGTCTTCGACGACCGGGCACGGCTCGCCTCCGTCCCGATGGTCGTCGGCTGGAGCCCCGAAGACGTCCTGGCCAAGGCGGGCGCCCGCCCCGGCGTCCACAAGGCGGGCTCGCTCACCGGACTGGCCGCCCTCACCGGCATCTCACCGGACGGCCTGACCGCCACCGTCGAGCGCTACAACACCGCGGTCGCCGCAGGCCACGACGCCGAATTCGGCCGCACCCACCTGCCCGCCCCCATCACGGACGCCCCGTTCTTCGCGATGGAGAACCACGGCATCACCCTGATCACCTTCTCCGGCGTGGACGTCGACGAACACCTGCGCGTCCGCCGCACCGACGGCACCCCCATGGAGGGCGTGTACGCACTCGGCGAACTGATCGGCGCCGCCGCCACCTGCGGCAACAGCTTCTGCGGCGGGATGCTCGTCACCCCCGCCCTCACCTTCGGCCGCCTCCTCGCCCACCGCCTCTTCGCGTCGCGTCCCGGCCGGTGATTCTGCCGATGCGGGCATCCGGGGAGCACGGAGATCATGACTCGACTCCGTCACTCGCCGGCCCGTGGAGGGATCGAAGTGAGGTACTCACCAGTCACCCGGCTGCTGGTCGCGGCGCTGGTCGCCGCCGGGCTCGCCGCCGCGCCGGGGACCGCGCAGGCGCAGGGCGGCCCCACCGTGGAGGGGCCGATACCGGGTGCGCCGCCCGGTGACCCGTCGTCGCCCGACGTGAAGAACACCTATCCGTGGATGGCCACGAACGTCGACCTGGCCTCGCACGGATATGTGGAACAGGAGTTCTTCGTCTCCGGCGAGGCCGACGCCTACAGCGCCACGGGGGAACGGCTCGCCACCGGCGTCCCGTACAAGACCCGTGTCATCGTGCGGAGGCCGGCCAAGGCCCACCGGTTCAACGGCACGGTGATCGCGGAATGGCAGAACGTCACGGCGGGATACGACCTGGACGCCCTGTGGAGCAGCGAGCAGATCATCCGGGACGGGTACGCCTGGGTGGGCATCTCCGCGCAGCGGGTCGGCGTGGAACACCTCGCCGAGTGGAGTCCGGCCCGCTACGGCGGCCTGGACGTCACCGGCGGCGGGCGGTTCACCGGCGACGAACTGTCGTACGACGTCTTCGCCCAAGTGGCGAAGACGCTGCGTGAACGCGGGGCCTCGGCGCCGCTGGGCGGACTGAAGGCGGACACGCTGCTGGGCGCGGGCGCGTCACAGTCGGCGTTCCGGATGACCACCTACTACGACGCGGTTCTTCCGCAGGGCGAGAAGGTCTTCGACGGGTATGCGTTCGTCGTCGGCCCCGCCCCGGGCCGGCGCGGCCCCGAACCGGTGTTCCAGGTCCTTTCGGAGACCGACGTCCGCTCGTCCGAGCGGCCACCGGACTCGGAGACGTTCCGCCGCTGGGAGGTTGCGGGGGCCGCTCATTCCGGCTGGCACGGGCAGCAGTACCGGCGGCCGATCCTGACCCGCGACCTCGGTTCCGCCCCCACCTACCAGTGCGCCAGGCCCGCGTTCAGCCGCGTCCCGCTGCACCATGCGATCGCCACCGCGTACGCCCATCTGGTGCGGTGGACCAAGTGGGACGCGGCCCCGCCGTCCGCGCCGCCGCTCCAGCTCAACCCGGACGGCGGCAAGGTCCGCGACTCGCTGGGGCTGGCCAAGGGCGGGATACGCCTCTCCCAGGTCGAGGCCCCGACCGCGCTCAACACGGGGGAGAACTCCGGCGAGACGTTCTGCTTCCTGTTCGGCACCCACGTGCCGTTCGACGATGCGCAACTCGGCTCGCTCTACCCGTCCCACGGCCGCTATGTCGCGGCCGTCTCGAAGGCGGACGTCCGCAACGTGCGGAACGGTTACCTGCTCCCGGCGGACGCCCGGCAGAACCGCATCGACGCGATCCGCTCGGACGTCGGCAAGGACTGAAAGGTCCTGATCATTCGGGCAGTGCTCCCCGCCCGCACGGGGAGCACTGCCGTTCCACCGGCCCGCGAACATGCGAACCACCGGGCACATCGATTGCGGCCAACTCAATCGGCGCAAACGTAGGATGGGGGGATGACGGGCACGGCCGACGACGAGCTGCTGAAGCTGGACACGCAGGTCTGCTTCGCGCTGCACGCGACCTCACGGGCGTTCGACGCGCTCTACCGGATACGGCTGCGGGACCTGGGGCTGACCTACCCGCAGTACCTGGCCATGCTGGCTCTCTGGGAGACCGACGGCCTCACGGTGAAGCAGCTCGGCGAGCGCCTCCGCCTCGACTCCGGGACGCTCTCGCCGCTCATCAAGCGCCTGGAGACCGCCGGTCTCGTGGAGCGCCGCCGGGGCCGCGAGGACGAACGTTCGGTGTCGGTGCACCTGACCGAGGAGGGCACCGGCCTCCGTGACCGCGCCGTGGACGTCCCCCGGCGGATGCTCGACTCGACCGGCCTGACCGCGCACGAACTGGCCCAGCTCCGCCGCACCCTGCAGCACATGACCCGGCATCTCGACGCGGCGACCGGCTCCGCCGCCTGATCACTACGTGCGGCCTCTGGGGCGGCGCAGGAGGAACAGGCGGACCCGGCCCAGGCCCTGCAAGGGGCGGGGACGGAGTGTGGAGATGTCGTAGGCGTCGGCAGGGATCGCCGCGGACAGTCCGCTGTCGATGAGGACCGTTCCGGGGTAGGCGGCGGCGGTCAGGCGCGCGGCGAGGTTGACGGGCGTACCGAACACGTCGCCCAGCCGCTGGATGACTTCGCCGTAGGCCAGGCCGACGCGCACTTTCGGGAAGTCGGGGTCCTCGTTGAAGCGCTCCGCGATGCGCAGGCCGATGTCGGCGGCGGCGCGGGGTTCGGACGCGACGAACAGGACCTCGTCGCCGAGCGTCTTGATGACGCGTCCGCCCAGTTCGGCGATGATCTCGGCGGTGGTGACCTCGAACCGTTCGACGAACGCGGCGAGGGCGTCGCCGTCGAGGCGGCGACTCAGGCGGGTGAAGGAGACGACGTCGGCGAAGCCGACCGCGAGGTGGGCGATGCCGGCGGCCGGGTCGGACTGGGCGGCGGCCGTCGTGGCGGCGGCGCGCATCCCGGCGGCGGTGAGCTGGCGGCGCCAGCCGTGCAGCAGGAGGCGTTCGAACGCGGGACGCAGTTCCTCGGTGGCGGCGAGGGCGGCGGTGACGAGATCGGCCGCGGCCGGGTCGTCGGAGGGAAGTTCACCGAGCCGCTGGAGCCAGACGTCCCCGAGCCAGCTCGCGAGGCGGCCCATCGTCTGGCCGACGGCGCGGGCGAGCTGGAGGACCATGTCCTCATCGACCAGCTCGGTGCCGAGCAGCTCCTTGATCTCCTGGAGCGCGGCGACGTCCCCGTCGGTGAAGGCGACCTCGTCGTCGGGAGGAGTCGGGAAGCCGAGCGCCTGCCAGATGCGGCGCGCGTACTCGTCGGGGACGCCCGAAAGGGGCTCGACCTCTTTGCGCGTGTAGCGCAGCGGGCCGCCGAGGAGGGTCTCCTCGATGTCGTCCGGGTCCCCCATGACGCCCGCCCCTATGTGTCATTGACCGATGTAACAATAGTGCCGGAGTAAGATCACGGCGGTCAAGGTGGACGAGTCCGGCGGGCGGGGGCATGGCCGAGTACCGAATCGACGAGCTGGCGCGGCTGGCCGGAAGCACCGTGCGCAACATTCGCGCCTACCAGGACCGGGGGCTGCTGCCGCCACCCCGCCTCGAAGGCCGCGTGGGCCTGTACGACGAGCAGCACCTCGCGCGGCTCCGGCTGATCGGCAAGCTGCTCGGCCGCGGCTACACGTTCGCGATCATCAAGGACCTGCTGTCGGCGTGGGAGACCGGCAAGGACGTCGGCGAGGTCCTCGGGCTGGAGAAGGTGCTCACCGACCCGTGGTCGGACGAGATCCCCGGCACCACCACCTACGACGAGCTCGCCGAGATCTTCGGTACCGGGCTGAACGCCGACGAGTTCGCCCGCGTGCGGGACCGGACCATCGAACTCGGCCTCATCGAACCGCACGGAGACGAGTACCGGGTACCGAGCCCCCGGCTGCTGCACGTCGGCGCCGAACTCGTCGCCGCGGGCATCCCGCTCGACGCCGTCCTCGACATCGCCGGGCAGATCCGCGACGACTGCGACGTGATCGCGGGCCGGTTCGTGAGCCTCGTCCAGGAGCACGTGTTCGCCCGTCTGGAGGACCCGCCCGCCCCGGACGGCGAGAAGGTCACCGAGGTCGCCGCGGTGGTCCGCCGGATGCGGCCGCTGGTGAAGACCGTCGTCGAGCCGTTCATCGCCAGGGCGATGGAGGCCCGCGTCCAGGAGGCCCTCGGCGAGCACCTCGAAACGATCAGGGACCATCTCGGCGAGACGCCCGGCTGAGCCGTCACAGGAGCGAGGCGCCCCAGACGACCGTCACCGTGTGCGGCGCGCCCTCGGAGTCGGTGAACGTGAGGGTGCCCTGGCCCGGCAGGCCGATGATGAAGGTGCGCAGGCTGATCGTCACCTGGCTGGTGCCGTCCGCGGGCATGCCGCCCTGCATGTCCGACAGGACGAGCTGGTTCGTCGACGTCATCGCCGTCCACGTCACCGGGCCGCTCTTGGCCGCGAGGCTCACCTGGGCGGTCTTGGTGCCGTAGAGCTCGACCTTGGCGGGGTTGACGACGAGGACGCCGGGCCGCACGGGCGGGTTGGACGAAGGCGGCGGCCGCCCCGGTTCCGCGGGCTCCTCCGGGGTGTCCGTCTGGGGGCTGAGGGGCGGCTGTTCCGGACGGCCGGACGCGTCCCCGTCCGGTCCCCGGGACGGCTGCGACTCGCGGCCCGAGCCCTCCGGCGGCGAATGCTGCGTGATGGACGGCTGCGGCTGCGTGCGGAACGGCGGCCAGGACAGCGAGTCGCCGCTGATGCCGGGCCCCATGACGAAGACGGCGATGAGGGCGGCGGCCAGCGCACCCGCCATGCCGCCCCCGGTGAACAGCCACCGGCGGGTGAACGGCGAGGGTACGTCCGGCTGGCACGGCAGGCCGGACGGGGTGAGCGCGCCGCCGCGCGCGGCGATGTCGGCCCGGTAGCCGGCGAGCTCGGGATCGGTCGCGGTGTGCATGACGCGGTGCCGCAGCGCCGCGGGCAGCACCGGGGCGGGCGCCCGCTTCAGCAGCGCCGCCGCGGTCAGCCCGCCGAGGCGGCGGCAGCCGGCGCAGCCGGCGACGTGCCGCTCGTCCGACGGATCGGCGGGGGAGACCTCGGGGCGCCGGTGAAAGGCCCGCCGGAACGGCCGGGCGGTGCGCGGCGGGGTCGGCGGCGCATCCGGCTCGTCCGTCCGGGACGCGGTCCGTGCGGCCAGGACGGCGACGCCGGGCGACTCCGCCCCCTCGTCGGCGGCGGTCTCGCCGGGCGAGTCGGCGGCGCAGGCGCGGACGGCGCGGCTCAGCTCCTTCTGGAGTGCGGCTTCGAGTTCGGCCCGTCCCTGCCGCACCCGCATGGCGGCCCGGCGCGCGGACAGGCCGAGCGCCGCGCCGAGGCGGGCCGGACGCAGCCCATGCCGGAACGCGAGCAGCATCACCTCCTGCTCCACGGGCTCCAGCCTGGCCAGTGTGCCGTTGAGCAGCCGGTGCAGCTCGTCGGAGGGCGGCCGGTCGGGGACGGGACCGTCCGATTCGGCGCGGTCCAGAAAGGGGATGTCGGAGAACTCGCCGTCCCGGTCCCAGAACAGGACCTTCGCCCGTCCGCGGCGGATGCAGCGGCGGCGGGCCGCCCCGTACAGCCAGGAGCTCAGATGCAGGTGGTCGCGCATCCGGGGGGCGCGGCGGCAGGCGTCGATGAACGTGTCGTGGACGATGTCGGCGGCGACTTTCGCATCACCGGACATTGACAGCGCGTAGTCATAAAGGCGCTCACCGTACTCGTCGTAGAGCGCGGCGAGTGCGGCCTCGTCGCCTTCGTTCAGGCCTTTGACGAGGTTACGGTCGGCTGTGTGCGAGGAGGGGGACAACCTGGGCATTCACGCTCCCGGCAGCGGCATGAGGCGTCCGTCCCCATGGGAGTCGTCCGGACAATCAGCCCACCTTGCATACACCCGCGAACCCCATCCGCACCACATGATCGGCCGAAATCACCATTAGGGTGACCCCGGGGTGAGATGCCGCTTCTCTCCGTGATCACGCTATCAATGACTCGGCGTCAGAATCGAGTCAGCGACCCGATCCGGCCGCGGCGCGGGCGGCCGCCGGAAGGACACCGGCGGGCGGCCGCCCGGCCGGCGGTCAGTCGGCCCGCCGGATCTCCAGCTCACCGTCCGCGTAGCGGCGCCGCAGGACCTTCTTGTCGAACTTGCCGACGCTCGTCTTCGGCACCTCGGCGATGAACGCCCAGCGTTCCGGCAGCTGCCATTTCGCGATCCGCCCGGACAGGAACTCCCGGAGCTGCTCCGCCGTGACCGAGGCCCCCTCGCGGACGACGACGGAGGCGAGCGGACGCTCCTGCCACCGGTCGTCGGGGACGCCCACCACGGCGGCCTCGACGATGTCCGGGTGCGCCATCAGGTGGTTCTCCAGCTCCACCGACGAGATCCACTCGCCGCCCGACTTGATGACGTCCTTCGCCCGGTCGGTGAGGATCAGGTACCCGCCGGACGACAGCGTCCCGACGTCGCCGGTGCGCAGCCAGCCGTCGTGGAACTTCCCGGGGTCCTCGTCGAGGTAGTACGACCCGGTGATCCACGGCCCGCGGATCTCGACCTCGCCGACCCCCTCGCCGTCGTTGGCCAGCACGACGTCGCCGTCGCCGACGATGCGCATCTCCAGCCCGGCCAGGACGCGGCCCTGGCTGATCCTGGCCTGCCACGCCTCCTCGTCGGTCGCCTTGACGGGCGGGTGCGCGACCGTCGCGACCGGCGAGGTCTCCGTCATCCCCCACGCCTGGACGATGCGGACGCCGAGCTCGTCGAAGCCGCGCATCAGCGCCTCGGGGACGGCCGAACCGCCGCACGGGACGAGCCGCAGCGAGCCGAGGTCCGAGCCGTGCTCCTTGGTGTGGCGCAGGACGTCCGACCAGATCGTCGGCACCGCCCCGGCGACCGTCGGACGCTCGGACTCGATGAGCCGGACGAGCGGCTCGGCCTGCAGGAACCGGTCCGGCATGATGAGCGCGGCACCCGCCATCACCGCCGCGTAAGGCAGCCCCCAGGCGTTGGCGTGGAACATGGGCACCACCGGCAGGATGATGTCGGACGCGCTGAGGCCGATCGCGTTGCCGGTGCACGTCGCCATCGAGTGCAGATAGGCGGACCGGTGGGAGTACACGACGCCCTTGGGATTCCCGGTCGTGCCGCTCGTGTAGCACATCGCGGCGGCGGACCGCTCGTCGATCTCGGGCCAGTCGAACGTGGCGGGCGCGGCGGCGAGCAGCTCCTCGTAGGAGTGCAGTTCCTTGCCGGCGGCCTCCAGCGGCGC
The DNA here is from genome assembly GCF_043198445.1 of Spirillospora sp. NPDC048823. Lineage (NCBI taxonomy): Bacteria > Bacillati > Actinomycetota > Actinomycetes > Streptosporangiales > Thermomonosporaceae > Spirillospora > Spirillospora sp. NPDC048823. The sequence goes on from NZ_JBICUT010000004.1 coordinate 243,069, forward strand.
GGTGTCGCCCTCCCCGACGACGACCACATGCCGGACGGTCTTGAACTGCGGCAGCACCGGCGCGAGCAGCGGGATCAGCGAGCCGTCGACGATGACGACCTGGTCCTCGGCGTGGTTGGCGATGTAGACGAGTTGGTCGGGGAACAGCCGCAGATTCAGCGTGTGCAGGACGGCGCCCATGGACGGGACCGCCAGATACGCCTCCAGATGCTCGGTGTTGTTCCACATGAACGTGCCGACCCGCTGATCGCCGTCCACGCCGAGGCCGCGCAGCGCCCCGGCCAGACGCGCGGCACGCTCACCGACCTCGGCGTAGGTGCGGCGCCGGGCGCCGTCCCCCGTCCAGGTGGACACCTGGGCGTCGCCGAAGACGTCCGTGCCGTAACGCATGATCGTTGTGATGGTCAGCGGGAAATCCTGCATGGTGCTCAACATGGGGGCCCTCCCAGCTCGCAGCGCGTTCCAGAACCGGATTCTTGCAGTGATGGCCCAGGCTGACGACCCCCTGATCCCCGCTACCGGCGGATGGGGAAACCCCGTCAGTACAGCTCGCGGAGTTTGACCATGGCCCGGGAGACGGTGGACTTGACCGTGCCGACGCTGACGCCGAGGATTTCGGCGATCTCTCTTTCGGACATGTCCTCGTAGTAGCGGAGCATGACGGTGAGGCGCTGGCGTTCGGGGAGGCGGCGGAGGGCTCGAAAGAGCGCGTCGCGCAGTTCGCTGCTGCTCGTGTCGTCGTCGACGGGACGGTCGGGGAGCTGGTCGGTCGGGTAGACGTCCAGTTTCCGGCGCCGCCACCAGGAGATCTGCGTGTTGACCATGGCGCGGCGGACGTAGCCGTCGACGGCGCCGCGGTCTTCGATGCGGTGCCAGGCGAGGTAGGTCTTCGCGAGGGCGGCCTGGAGGAGGTCTTCGGCTTCGGCGCGGTCGCTGGTGATCTGGGTCGCGGCGCGCAGCAGCACGGCTCGGCGTTCCGTCACGTACGAGCGGAACTCCTCGTGGCGCGTGTCGTTCAAATCACCACCGGGCCAGGGGTTGTGGAGGCGTCCGGCGGGACGATTCCAGGATCCCGGCCGTGCGCACTCCCGGTTGTTTGACGATCGCACGTAGATCGTAATTTCGGGCCTACATAAAGCCCATATCCGGGTCAACCAGTGCATAATCTTCAACCGAGGTAGATCAATGGTCTTCCACCGGCTGACTTATCGCGACAAATCCGTCGACAAAAGCTGTCACCAGGCCCGACCCTTGACTCGCTGTCCACATGCCGACGACTCAGGGTAACGATCTACGCCGGAGCACCGCGATGCCGCCACCCCACCGCCGTGGAGCGAACCGCCGCCGACACCGCGCGGCCGTCCTCCCGGCATCCGCCGGTCACGGCCCCGCGGAGCGCGCGGGGCGGCCGCTGGACGCGGTGACCGGGATCGTCCTGGACGCCAGCCCACACCTGCTGGTGCTGGGTTCGGCGGCACGGCCGGGCACGGGCGGCACGGAGACGCGTCTCGCGATGAGCGCCGCAACGACCGTCTGGCACGGCGGGCGCGGGGGCCTCGCCGTGCTCCGGCCGGGCCGGTCCGTGATCGTCCGGCCGAGGGACGGCGGGCTCGGCGCCGACCGCGTCTGGGTCGACGCCGAACGGGTCAGCGGCACGATCCTGGCGTGCGGGAAGGACGCCGTGGAGGTGGACATGGGTCCGCACCGGGGGCGGACCCATGTGGTGATCCCTCCGCGCGCCTTCGAACGCGTCCTGGTCCGGCATCCGCGCCTGGAGCCCGGATACCTCATCGACGTGATCTGCGTGCGGTCCCCGCACGGCCCGCTGGCGGTGTGCCCCGGTACCTCCCAGCCCGGTTACCGGGCCGATGAACTCGCCGCGCCGGAGGTCGGCACGCCCGCACCCGGCGAGCTGCGCGGGACGGTGACGTGGTTCGGCAGCGCGGCCGACGAGGCACCGGACGGTGCCGCCTACCCGGCCGTCGATTCCGAGGGGGATGCCGGGGGGTGCGCGGACGCCCCGTCCGGCTGCGTCGCCTTCCCGCTTCTGTCACTCGGCAGCGAGGTCGCCGTCCGCAACGAGTGCGGCGGGCGCTCCGCCACCGTCCCGGTGGTGGAGTGCGGCTGCGCGGCGGCCCGCTTCTGCGACCGGTGCGTGGAGTGCGACGCGTCCCCGCGGGGCCGGATCGCCGAGCTGACGCCCGCCGCGTTCGTCGGGCTCGGCGGCGATCTGGAAGCGGGCTGCTTCAACGCCGCGGTCCGGCCGGGCGCCCCGGCCGCGGTGCCGGGGAGGGCCGCGTCATGGTGACGGCGTTCCAGAACACGCAGGTGCTGCTGCTGGCGGCCGTGCTGCTGGCCGCGTGCCTGGCGAAGCTGACGGTCCGCGAAGAGGCGGCGGACGCGCCCGATCACGTCCACGGCGTGCCGGTGCCGGCGGGGCTCGCCCGACTGTCCGCGCTGCGCGGCAGCCGGGGGATGGCGGTGGGGCTCGCGGCAGGCGAGGGCGTCCTCGGGCTGGCGCTGCTGGTGACGTCGCATCTGTCGGTGCGGCTCGCGACGACGGTGGCGTTCGCCGCCGCGACGTGGGTGGTCGGCGAGCTGCGGGTCAGCCGCCCGGACGCCGGGTGCGGCTGTTTCGGCGGGCTCAGCGGCAAGCGGGTCGGGCGGCGGAGCGTGCTCCGCGCGGTGCTGTTCACCGGCGCGGCCATCACCTCGATGGGGGCCCCGCTCGCCGGCGTGGACGTGCTGCGGGACGTCCAGATGCAGGTCGCACTCGTGCTCGCGGCGGAGGTCGCACTGTTCGCGGCGCTGTCCCCGGAGCTGTCGGCCCTGCTCGACCGCCGCGGACTGCCGCACGGCCGCGCACGCCCGGTGACGCCGTGCGAGCGGCGGCGCAGCCCGATAGCGGAGACGTACGCGGCACTCTACGACAGCGCCGCGTGGGTGGAGCGCGAGAACGTCATCGCGAGCGCCGTGCCGATGGACGTGTGGCGGGAGGGCTGCTGGCGGTTCGTGGTCTTCCCGGCCCGGGTGGACGGCCAGGACATGGAGGTCGTGTTCGCGGTGTCGACCGCCGAGCGCGACCGGGCCGTCAGGTCGGCGCTCGTGGCACCGGAACCGAGCCCGTCTGCCGCTCTCTAGGCATTTCTAGAAGAAAGGCTAGAGAGCGTTAGAAAGGCCCAGAGGGCATGCGAGAAGAATCTACGACTTTCTACGGCCACCGCTAGAGAGCCGAATATTCGGCTGATGATACGGCTCGATGCGTCTTTCTATCGATCTCTAGCATTCTCGCTAGAGATCTCTACAAAGCCGAAGCGTCAGGCGGGTTGGGAGCGGAGGAACTTGCCGAAGTGCGGCACGGTGAACGCGACCATGCCGCGTTCGGCGCTGTAGATGAGGCCCTTCTTGATGAGCCCGTCGCGGGCGGGCGACAGGCTGGACGGTTTGCGGCCCAGCTCGTCCGCGACCGACGCGGTGGGCACCGGGTCGTCGCCGAGCATGGCCATCGCGCGCATGTAGTCGCGCTCGGCCGGGGTGGCGCGTTCGTAGCGGCTGCCGAAGAAGCCGACCGCGAGTTCGCTCTCCGCCTCCGGCGCGGCGACCTTGATGTCGTCGGCGGTGATCGGGGTGTCGGGTGCCACGTCCCAGACGACCTTGGCGTACGCCTGGACGAAGTAGGGGTAGCCGTCGGCCGCGCCGTACAGGGCGTCGAGGGCGTCCTCGGTGAAGGTGACCTCCTCCCGCTCGGCGGGGGCCAGCAGGGCGAAGTCGGCCGACTCGCGGTCGAGCCGGTCGATGCGGGCGTAGCGGAACAGCCGCTCGGAGTAGGACTTGCTGGCCGACAGGACGGCCGGCAGATGCGGCAACCCGGCGCCCACCACGATCAGCGGGCCGCCGACCTGCGACAGCTCGTGGCACGCGGCGCAGAGCGCGGACACGTCGTCGGCGGGGATGTCCTGCATCTCGTCCACGAACAGGGCGATGCCGACGCCGACGTCCGTGGCGACGGACGCCGCGTCCACGAACAACTCGGTCAGGTCGATCTCCAGGTCGCCCGAGTCGGCTCGGCCCCGCGAGGCGGGCACGTCGATGCCGGGCTGCCAGCGGTGCACCCGCGCCCTGCCCTTGCCGGACGGCTCCGGCTCGGCCTGCGCGAACGCCTTCAGCACGCCGAGGAACTCCTCGATGCGGTCGGGCGCGCGATGCCGGGGCGCCAGTTCCCGGACGGCCCGGTGCAGCGCCGAGGCGACCGGCCGTCGGATCGACTGGTCGGGCCGGGCCTCGATCTTCCCGGTCCCCCACAGGCGCTGGATGGCCATCGAACGGAACGCGTTGAGCAGCACGGTCTTGCCCACCCCGCGCAGACCGGTGACGATCATGCTGCGCTCGGGACGGCCGCGGGCCACCCGCTCGATCACCACCTCGAACTGCTTGAGCTCACGGTCGCGGCCGGCCAGCTCTGGAGGGCGCTGCCCGGCGCCAGGGGCATAGGGATTGCGCACGGGGTCCACGCTCTCGGACTCTATGAGGCGATATAGCTGAGGCCGTAGATTTGCGTAGAAACCGCTGCGGCGTGTCGCGTGCTCCCGCCTCCGTCCGCAGCGCGCGGGACCGTCCACCCCCCTCGCGGCCGCCGTCGCCACCATGCCGCCTCCCCGGGCGAGCGCCTGCACTTTCGTCGAACCTCTGTTCGACTGTTCGAACACACTAGCGCACACCGCCGCCCCCGTCATCCGAACTCGGGGAACTCCGGCGACGGATTCGGAACGAGAACGGAGCTTGCATCACGCGAGAGATTCGTCCGCGTCGGACCTATGTGGGACCTTCTCCGCGGGGATCGTGCCCATGCGGCCGGCCTGGAAGTCCTCGAACGCCTGGACGATCTCCTCGCGGGTGTTCATCACGAACGGGCCGTACCGGGCGATCGGCTCGCGGATCGGGAGGCCGCCGAGGATGAGGATCTCCCAGCCGTTCGCGCTCGCGACGGGCTGGCTGTCGGCGGCGCGGACGACGAGGCCGTCACCGGTGCCCTTGTGGGTGGGAGCCGGCGAAGACCCCGAGCTGCCCTTCGTCCAGCCCGGTCTCCTCGGAGCCCGCCGTCCCGCGCCCGGAGAGCACGTACACCATCGCGTTGAAATCGCGCGGCCAGGGCAGGGTGAGGCGCGCACCGGGCGCGACCGTCGCATGCAGGTAGTTGATGGGCGTGTAGGTGACGCCGGGGCCGTCGTATCCGGCGACCGAGCCCGCGATGACGCGGACGAGGGACGAGCCGTCGTCGGCCGCCAGCAGCTTGACGTCGCGGGCCTCGATGTCCTGGTAGCGCGGCGGCACCCACTTCTGGGCGCGGGGCAGGTTCACCCAGAGCTGGACGCCGTGGAACAGGCCGCCCTTGGTGACCAGTTCCGGCGGCGGCTGCTCGATGTGCTGGATCCCGGACGCGGCGGTCATCCACTGGGTGGCGCCGTCGGAGATGAGGCCGCCGCCGCCGGTCGTGTCCTGGTGCTGGGACGCGCCGTCGATGATGTAGGTGACGGTCTCGAACCCGCGGTGCGGGTGCCACGGGGTGCCCATCGCCTCACCCGGCGCGTATTCGACGGCGCCCATGTGGTCGAGGAGCAGGAACGGGTCGGCCAGGGCCAGGTCCGTGCCGGGGAACGGGCGCCTGACCTCGAAGCCCTCGCCCTCCAGGTGACGCGCGGCGGTCACGACCTTCGCGACGCGGCGCCAGCCGGTTTCGGCCTCGGGCAGCAGGGGCAGGCGGGGAAGGGTCAGCGGGTCGGCCATCACGGCGGGCATCGGTTCTCCCTCGTTCGGGTGCCCGTCCATGACCGGGCGGTGCACTGCATGCCACAACATGGTTGATGCTTCAACTATTTCCACGGACCGGTGCGGCGCGATCCTGCTACCGTGAAGTTAGCCGGGCTTAGTTGAACCTTCAACCTGTGTCGTATACTTGGCGGTATGAGCGAACCTCGCTGGCTCGATGCCACCCAGCAGCGCGATTGGCGGGCATACGTGGACGGCAGCGTCCGGCTCACCGAGGTCATGGACCGGGATCTGAAGACCAAGCACGGCCTGTCGGTGTCGGAGTACGAGATCCTCGTCCGGCTGTCCGAGGCCCCCGAACGGCGGCTGCGCATGGCGGAACTCGCCGAGAACGCCAGCCAGTCACGCAGCCGCCTGTCGCACACGTGCTCCCGCCTGGAGTCCAAGGGCCTGGTCAAGCGGGACAGCTGCCCCAACGACAAGCGCGGCGTCTTCGCCCACCTGACGGACGAGGGCTACGCCGCACTCGAAAAGGCCGCCCGCGATCACGTCGAAACGGTCCGGACCTACTTCATCGACGTCGTCCAGCCCGAAGACCTCGAAGCCATCGGCCGCGCCTTCGCACTCGTCCGCAAGCGCCTGGGCCCTACCGCCTGACCCGCCTACAGGGGGACGGTGACCCCGGTGAGGAACCCGACGGACACCAGGGTCAGGAACACCCAGGCCAGCATCATCCCGATGCCGAACGTCCGCCACCGTCCGCCGACCTTCCAGATGAGCAGGCTGCCGAGCCCGAACGCCAGGACGAGCAGGGTGATGAACTGCGGCAGCAGGCTCGGGCGGCGGCTCATCATCAGCGGCGCCCACATCATCACGGCGTCGACGAACAGGAACAGGCCGAACCCCGCCGCGAGCGCCTTCACATCGCGGCCGAGGAAGGCGCGGGCCTGTCCCACGAGCACCTCGGCCCTGTCCGTCTGCAGCCGCGGCTGCGCCTGCGCCGCCGGCTCGACCTCCACATTGTGCGCCACGGCGAAGATCTCGTCTTCGAGGCTTGGGAGGTCCCTCTCCTGAGGTTCCGCCATCCCGCTCCCTGAGGCCGGAAGCCGCCTGACGACATGCCCGGCGGATGATCGAGGTTCACGGCCCGTCCGCCCCGGCCCCTTTCCGGCGGGCGCACCTTCAAACGCACGGTAGCGGATCGGGGGGTGGCGCACACAGCCCATCCGACGTGCCATGCTGGAAAGATGCCAGGTAGACGGGCTATTCGCAGCGCGGCGGCGATCGCCGCCCTGGTCACCGTGACGTCCGCCGCGGCCGGTTGTGGCCGCGGCTCCGACGAGCCGACGCCTTCCGCCACCCCGCCCACCGCGTCGGGGACGGCCGCGTCCCCGTCGGCGCCGGCCGAACAGGGCTTCCAGTCGGAGATCAAGAAGGTGACCGCCGGGGACCTTGAGCACTCGTGGCGGGAGGGCTGCCCGGTCGCGCCGTCCGGGCTGCGGATGATCGAGATGACCTACTGGGGGATGGACGACAAGCCGCACACCGGCGGGCGGCTCGTCGTCAACGCCAAGGCGGCCGAGGACCTCGTCAAGGTGTTCCGGAAGCTGTACGACATCCGCTACCCCATCGAACGCATGGAACCGGTCGACAAGTACAAGGGCAGTGACTTCCAGTCGATCGAGGCCAACAACACCTCGGCCTTCAACTGCCGCCAGGCGACCGGATCGAGTTCGTTCTCCCAGCACGCGTACGGCCTCGCCCTCGACGTCAACCCGTGCCAGAACCCCTACGTCTACGCCGACGGGCGCATCGCCCACGAGCAGTGCGCGAAGTACAAGAACCGCGAGAAGGACGCCCCGGGCATGATCCATGCCGGCGACAAGGTCGTCGACGCGTTCGACTCGATCGGTTGGGGCTGGGGCGGCGAGTGGAGCGGCGCCAGGGACTACCAGCACTTCTCCAGCAACGCCCGCTGAGCGGGCGCTACATCATCATCAAGGCGATCACGATGACCGCCACGATGACCACGCCTGCGGCGACGCCGGCGATCAGGCCGACGTTCGGCCCGGACTTCTGGGGTTGTGCCTGGTTGGCGAAGTTCTGGAACTGGTGTGTCGTGCCTGCCGGATCATTGGGTGTCTGCGACATGCCGAAGAGGGTAACGGATACACAACAGGACGGTCCGTCCGTTCTCGCCACGGACCAACCATCTGGACGCTGGGCGGAGAGTGTGGGATTCGAACCCACGAGGACTGTCCCCAGCCCTGGGCGCTTTCAAGGCGCCTGCACTAGTCCACTATGCGAACTCTCCAGATGACCGCCGTCCCCGGCGGCCATCGCCCACGATAGCGGTCACCGCCCGGTACCTTCGACCGCATAACGCGAGTTCAACGCTCACGGTTTCGGTGCGTCCGGGACGGCGTAGCCGGGGATCGAGGGCCAGCGGACCGTCATGACGACCGACTCCTCCTCGGCCTGCCACGAATGGTCGACACCGCGTCCCCACACGACGTAGTCGCCCTGCTCGGCCAGGACCACGTCCCCCTCGGGGAACTCCAGCCGGAACCGGCCGCTGATCAGGACGAGCAGCGCGGTCCGCTTCTCCCCGTCCGTCCACTCGCCGCGGCGCTCACCCTTCGGATGAACCCCCCATTTGATCTCGACCTCGCCACTGTGCCTGAGATCACCGACCGGCTTGAAGTGCCCGAGCAGCCAGCCGCGGTCACCGGCCGCATCCGGCCCCGCCTTCCCCACGTACACACCGTCCACAGGTCGCGACCGTACTCCCGGCGGTCAGGACTCGGTGGGACGCTGGTAGGCGAAGCCGTCGCCGACGACGGCGGCGAGTGTGAGGTACGCCTCGCGGGTCGCGGGAGCGAGCTGCTCCAGCTCGACCTCGGCGCCCTCCTCCAGGTGGTCGTCGTACGGGATGCGGACGACGGCGCGGCAGCGGCTCTCGAAGTGGGCCTGCAGCTTGTCCAGGTCGACCTGGCTGCGGGTGCGGTTGCGGACCATCGACAGCACGACCACGCCGTTGCGGACGAGGTGGCTGTGGTCGTGCGCCTCCAGCCAGTCCAGCGTGGCGCTCGCGGAGCGGGCACCGTCCACCGACGGGGAGCTGACCAGGACGAGCTGGTCGGCGAGGCTGAGCACGCCCGCCATCGCCGAATGCAGCAGCCCCGTGCCGCAGTCGGTGATGCAGACCGAGTAGTACTGCTCCAGGACGACGGCGACGGCTGCGTAGTCCTCGGCGCTGAACGCCTCGCTGACCGCCGGGTCGCGGTCGGACGCGAGGATCTCCAGCCGGGCCTCGTTCTGCGAGGTGAACGCGCGCACGTCGGCGTACCGGTGGATCTGGTCCCGGTTGTTGAGCAGGTCCCGGACGGTCGCGGCCGTTTCCAGCCTGACCTTGTCCGAGAGCGTCCCGCGGTCCGGGTTGGCGTCCACGGCGATGACGCGGTCGCCGCGGAAGGACCCCAGCATCGAGCCGAGCCCGGTCGTGGTGGTCGTCTTGCCGACGCCGCCCTTCAGCGACATGACGGCGACCCGGTGGTGCCCGCCCGCCACGACGGTGCGCGCCCGTGCGATCAGATCCTTGCGGCGCAGGTCGGTCTGCGACTCACCCGGGTGGATGCCGCCCGCGGTCGCCTTGTAGACGGCACGCCGCCACCCCGAGGACGGAGCGATGCGCCGCTCACCGAGAAGGTTCTCGGAGCTGAGGCTGTCGGCGTTCTGCGGCTCCTGCGGCTGTTGCGGCTGTTGCGGCTGTTGCGGGTGCGCCGCCGGGTAGCCCGGCGCGGGCTGCATCATCTGGTTGAGCGCCTGCGGATACCCCTGCTGATCCTGCGGCGGCCCGCCGGGGTAGCCGTACCGCGGCTGAGGCTGCCCGGTGCCGGGGTCGATGGGCGGGTACTGCGCCCCCGCCGGCCCCTGCGCGTACGGCTGCCCCGTGTTGGGGTCGACCGGTGCGTACTGGGCTCCGGCGGCGTTCGGGTCCTGCGCGTACGGCTGCCCGGTGGCCGGATCGACCGCCTGGAACTGCCCACCGCCCGCACCCGGGTCCTGCATGTAGGGCTGCCCCGTGTTGGGGTCGACCGGCGCGTACTGGCCGCCGCCCGCGTTCGGGTCTTGCCCGTACGGCTGCCCCGTGTTGGGGTCGACCGGCGCGTACTGGGCTCCGGCGGCGTTCGGGTCCTGCCCGTACGGCTGGCCGGTGCTCGGGTCGACCGGCTGGTACTGCGGGTACGGCTGGCCGGTGGCCGGATCGACCGCCTGGAACTGCCCGCCGCCCGCACCCGGGTCCTGCGGGTACGGCTGCCCGGTGGCCGGGTCGACCGGTGGGTACTGGGCTGCGGCGGCGTTCGGGTCCTGCGGGAAGGGCTGGGCGCCGGCGTCGGGCTGGAGGGGCTGGCCGGTGTTCGGGTCGATCGGCACGTAGGGCCGGCCGGAGGCGTCGGTGTCCTGGGGGAAGGGCTGCCCCGTGGCGGGATCGATCGGCTGGTACTGCTGGCCGAGCGCGTTCTGGTCGGCCGGGTACGGCGGGAGCCGGTCGAGGGGCGGGGCGGTGTTGCCGTTGGCGTCGTACGGCGACAGCTGCGGCTGGTGCGGGGGCTGCTGGGGGGCCTGGGACGGGTCGTAGCCGCCGGCCGCGTACGGCGGCGGCAGCATTCCCCCGTCGAACGGCTGGGGCGTGGGGCCGCCCTCGTACGGCGGGGGCTGCGGCGGGCCGAAGGTCTGGGGCGGGTAACCGGTCTCGGGGGCCTGCTGGAACGAGGGGGGCGCGGCGAGCCAGGGGTTGGCGTTGGGGTCGGACTGCTCGGACTCCGGCTCGGGCTGGGCGGCGGACTCCGCCTCGGGCCGGCCGGCGTCCTCGTCCGGTGGCGCGTTCTCCTGCTGCGCACTCTGTTCGCCCTCCGCGGACTGCGCGCCCGTGTCGCCGCTCATCGCGTCCAGAGAGGCCAGCCGCTCCTCCAGGGAACGCCCGTCGTGCTCGTTCCTTGCCACCGTTCTTCCCCCTCGGGCACGCCTCTGATGATCAACACGGAGCAGGTGGGCAAAATGGTCCCCGTGCAGGATACCTGTGCACCAATACCACGTATCCCACGTGGAGATAGGCGTTGGGGCGGCCGGGGCCGGGGCCGGGGGCGGGGTGCGCGGCGCCCGGTAGCGTGACGGGTATGCATGCGATCGTTATCCGTGAACCGGGGGACCCCGACGTCCTTGAGTGGACGCAGGTGCCGGATCCGGCGCCGAAGCCGGGCGAGGTGCTGATCGAGGTCGCGGCGAGCGCGGTGAACCGCGCGGACGTCATGCAGCGGCAGGGGTTCTACCCGCCTCCGGAGGACGCTCCCCCGTATCCGGGGCTGGAGGTGTCCGGGCGGGTCGCGGAGCTGGGCGCGGACGTGACCGGACTGAACACCGGGGACGAGGTGTGCGCGCTGCTCAGCGGGGGAGGGTATGCCGAACGGGTCGCGGTGCCCGCCGCGCAGGTGCTTCCGGTGCCTCGCGGGGTGGACGTCGTCGAGGCGGCCGGACTCCCCGAGGTCGCGTGCACGGTGTGGTCGAACGTCTTCCAGCTCGCCGGGCTGCGCGAAGGGGAGACGCTCCTGGTGCACGGCGGCGGCAGCGGCATCGGCACGCTGGCGATCCAGCTCGCCAAGGCGCGGGGCGCGCGGGTGGTGACGACGGTGGGCAGCGCGGAGAAGGCGGCCCGCTGCCGGGACCTCGGCGCGGACGTGACGGTGAACTACCGCGAGGAGGACTTCGTCGGAGGCGGCCCCTACGACGTCATCCTGGACCTGATCGGCGCGAAGTACCTGGCCCGGAACGTCGACGCGCTGGCCGTCGGCGGCAGGCTGATGGTGATCGGGCTGCAGGGCGGGGCGAAGGCGGAGCTGGACATCGGCAAGCTGCTCCGCAAGCGGGCGCTGGTGCACGCGACGACGCTGCGGGCCCGTCCGCCGGAGGAGAAGGCGGAGATCGTGGCCGGTGTCCGGGAGCATGTGTGGCCGCTGCTGGAGTCGGGGGACGTCCGGACGGTCGTGGACCGGCGGATCCCCATGGCGGACGCGGCGAGCGCGCACCGCCTGCTCGAACAGAGCGTTCACATCGGCAAGATCCTGTTGACCGTGTGAGGATATGAGGATGATGAGCGAGCCTTCGAAGAACCAATCTGAACAGGACCCCCAGGTGCTCGTGGTCGGCCCGAAGGGCATCGCCTTCGAGGGCGGCGGTGAGGGCGAGTCCGAGGGCAAGTCGGTGACCGAGATGGTCGAGCAGCCGGCGAAGGTCATGCGGATCGGCGGGATGATCCGGCAGCTTCTGGAGGAGGTCAAGGCCGCCCCCCTCGACGAGGCGTCCCGGGCGCGGCTGCGGGAGATCCACAAGTCGTCCATCAAGGAACTCGAGGACGGTCTCGCGCCGGAGCTGGTCCAGGAGCTGGAGCGGCTGTCGCTGCCGTTCACCGAGGGGACGGTGCCGAGCGAGGCGGAGCTGCGGATCGCGCAGGCCCAGCTCGTCGGCTGGCTGGAGGGCCTGTTCCACGGCATCCAGACGACGCTGTTCGCGCAGCAGATGGCGGCGCGCGCCCAGCTTGAGCAGATGCGGCGCGCCCTGCCCGCCGGCATGCTCCCGCCCGGCGCGGAGGAGGAGCCGCCCAAGCCCGGGCCGCGTTCGTCCGGCCCCTACCTGTAGGACGCCGCGTGAACGGCCGCACTCCCGCCCGGGGGGTGCGGCCGTCGCGTCGTCAGGGGAAGAGTCGTTCGATGACTTCGGCCACGCCGTCGTCGTCGTTGCGGGACGTCTTGTGGGTGACGGCCCCGAGCACGAGCGGGTGCGCGTTGGCGACGCCGTACGACGTGCCGGCCCAGGTGAGCATCGGCAGGTCGTTGGGCATGTCGCCGAAGGCGGTGACGGCGTCGGACGTGATGCCGTGCCGGATGCACAGGGCGGCGAGTGCACTGGCCTTGGTGACGCCCTGCGCGCTCATCTCCAGCAGACCTCGCCCGGACGAGTGGGTGACGGTGACGAGGTCGCCGACGGCCTCGACCGCCTTCTCCGAGAGCGAGTCCGGATCGGCCTCGGGATGGAACGCGAGCAGCTTGGTTCCGCGGTGGGTCACGAGTTCCTCGCTGCCCACGGGACGGCCGCCGAGGGCCTTCGCGTCCCAGCGTCCGAGGTCGTAGCTGTCCTCGAAGAGGAACCCGTCCGGGTGCTCGACGGCGAACCGCAGCTCGGGTGCGATGGAGCGGAGCCGCCCGACCGTCTCGGCGATCACGGGCGCCGGGATCTCCTCGGCCTTCAGGACCGTCTCGGTGTGCAGGTCGTACAGGACGGCCCCGTTGGCGCAGATCGCGACGCCGTGGTGGTCGACGGCAGTGGCGATCTCCTTCATCCAGCGCGGCGGCCGCCCGGTGACCATGACGAGCATCGCCCCGGCCCGCTCGACGCGGGCCAGGGCGGCGACGGTGCGGGCGGAGATCGTCCCGTCGGAGCGCACGATCGTTCCGTCGAGGTCGGTGGCGATCACGCGCGGCACGGAGGAGTCGGTCATGTCACCTTCCAGGGCATATGGCTCACACCATAAGCCACACCCCGGACACCCTCACCGCCGGGCGTCAACGCTTCACGGGCTCCAGGACGTCCATGCCGAGGAACTTCTGAAGCGCCTCCGGCACGCGGACGCTTCCGTCCGCCCGCTGGTGGTTCTCCAGGATCGCGACCATCCAGCGGGTGGTCGCCAGCGTCCCGTTCAGGGTGGCGACCGGCTGGTTCTTGCCGTCGGCGTCCTTGTGGCGCACCGCGAGACGCCGCGCCTGGAACTCGGTGCAGTTGGACGTGGAGGTGACCTCGCGGTAGGTGTTCTGCGTCGGCACCCACGCCTCGCAGTCGTACTTGCGCGCCGCGCTGGACCCCAGGTCGCCCGCCGCCACGTCGATCACCCGGTACGGGATCTCGACCTTGGCGAGCATCTCCTTCTCCCACTCCAGCAGCCGCAGGTGCTCGGCGTGCGAGTCGGCCGGGTCGCAGTAGGAGAACATCTCCACCTTGTCGAACTGGTGGACGCGGATGATGCCGCGGGTGTCCTTGCCGTACGAGCCGGCCTCGCGGCGAAAGCACGACGACCACGCCACGTACCGCCGCGGCAGCTCGTCGATGATCTCGTTCATGTGGTACGCGGCGAGCGGCACCTCCGACGTCCCGACCAGATACAGGTCGTCGTCCGGAAGCCGGTACACCTCGGCGGCGTGCGCGCCGAGGAACCCGGTGCCCTCCATCGCCTCCGGCTTCACCAGGACCGGCGGGTACATCGGGACGAACCCGGCCGCGACGGCCTGCTCCATGGCGAGGTTGAGCAGCGCGTACTGCAGCCGCGCGCCCACACCCGTCAGATAGTAGAACCGCGCGCCCGACACCTTCGCGCCGCGCTCCATGTCGATGGCGCCGAGGCTCTCCCCCAGCTCCAGGTGGTCCTTGGGCTCGAAGTCGAACGCCGTCGGCTCGCCGACATGCTCCAGGACGACGAAGTCCTGTTCGCCGCCGGGCGGGGCGCCGTCCTCGATGAGGTTCGGGACGCCCTTCATCAGCGTCTCGAGTTCCCCGCCGAGCCGGTCGGCCTCCGCCTCGCGCTCCTTGACCTGCTGCGCCAGCTCCTTCGCGCGGGTCAGCAGCGCCTGCCGCTCGTCGCCCTGCGCCTTGGACACCGACTTGCCGAAACTCTTCTGCTCCGCCCTGAGCTGCTCGAAGGACGTCAGCGCCGAGCGGCGCCTTTCGTCCACGTCCAGCAGCCGGTCGACGACGGCGTCATCCTCACCGCGGGCGCGCTGCGAGGCGCGCAGCCGCTCGGGATCCTCTCGAAGAGCTCGCAGGTCAATCACAGACCCGAGGCTACCGGCCCGGGCCCCTCCGTCGCGCGCGCATATCGCCGTTCTCCTGGACGCCGCTGGCCAGCAGCGCGTGCGCGGGCAGCGCGACCTTGCCGTCCTCCACCGCGTACCCGGCGATGATCCGGTCGTAGGCGTCCTTGATCCGCGCGACGGTCCCGGGGTCCTGCCGCCCGACGATGACGCCGTTGGTGCCGACCTTCGACAGCGCGCCCGTCTCCCACCAGTCCTCGGGGTCGGCGACGTGCTCCCACGTCACCTCTTCGACGGCCACGTCGGTGAACCCCGCCTCCGCCACCAGCCGCCGGAACGCCACCGCCTCGCCGTACTCCATGAACGGCGGCTCCGGAATGTCGTCCGGCCACGGCACGCCCGCCTCCTCGATCGCCTCCCGGACGATCCCGAGGGCGCCGCTGCCCGGCATCACCCAGCAGCTCAGCGCCAGCCGCCCACCCGGCCGCAGGACGCGCCGCAGTTCCGCGAGCGCCCTGCCGGGGGAACCGACGTGGTTGATGACGAAGTTGCCGGCGACGGCGTCGAACTCCCCGTCCGCGAACGGCACGTCGGGCAGGATCGCGACGTGCGCGTCGAGGCCGGGGACGTTCCGGCGGGCGGTCTCGGCCATGTCCGGGTCGGCGTCCATCGCCGACACGTCGGCGCCGCGCCGGGCCGCCTCCCGGGACACGAACCCCGGGCCCGTCCCCACGTCGAGGAACCGCATCCCGTCCGCGACACCGGCGGCGTCCAGCAGCGGGCCGACCATGTAACGGGTGAGCCGGGCGAACCCCCGCTCGTACGCGGAGGCGCGCCCGGCCCACAGTTCCCGCTCGTAGAGATCGAAGTCCTTGGCCACCCAGGCAGCCTACGTCAGCGCACGTCCACGTAGTCGTCCCGGTAGGTCTTGATGTAGCTGGTCGCGGCGCCGCTGTACGCACGCCACGTGCCGTCCTTGGACGCCTTGAAGCCCTTGCGGAAACGACCGTACTCGTCGGTGTTCTGCGAGCCCAGGTAGGTCCACGTGGACGAGCCCTTGGGCAGGAAGTAGAACTTGATCTTCTTCGACGCGTAGGGCTTCCACTTGTCGGTCTCCCGCTGGAGCGACCCCATCACGGTGACGGTGCCGCCCTTCGTCACAGGCTCCGGTGCCGCGTTGAAGTCGAGGATCCGCGTCCGGTACCTGACGTCGATGTAGTCGGTGCCGCTGACGGACGGCTCGGCGTAGCCGCTGCGGGGGACGACCAGGCGCCAGTATCCGTCCCGGTCCGCGCGCCCCTGGACGTTGAACGTTCCGTCACCGCTGACGCCCACGAGGCCCTTGTTGCTCCACTTGCTGCGGTCGGTGGAGAACTGCAGCTGCACGGTCGCGTTCGCCGGAGCACCGACCCAGCTGCCGTCCGCGAGCTGGTTCATCACGCGCCCGCTCCCGGTGACCATGTTGCCCCTGCCGACCGGCTCAGGCCACGCGTTCCCGTCAATGATCTTCGTCCGGTACGCGACCATCCGGACGCTGGTGTGCGCCTCGGACGAGACATAGTAATGGTAGTCGCCCGGCAGGCCGACCGGGTCGTTCGCGAACTGGATCGACCACGCGCCGTTCTCGGTGACGGTCACCTTCGTGCTGTAGTCGCCGGCGGCGTCGGTCGTCGGGGTCGCGACCGTCCTCCAGTCGCCGCCGGTCGCCGGGTCGAACTGGAGGTTGACCTGCTTGCCCGCCAGCGGCGCCCAGGCACCGTCGCGGTCCTGCCGTTCGAGCCGCCCGCTGACGGTGACCTGGTCGCCCACGATCAGCCGGTCGGGCATGCTCAGCGTGACCCGGGTCTGGAGCCGCCGCATCGTGACCTGGACCTCCGCGCTGCGGCTGGGCCGGTACATGAAGCCGCCGTCGTAGTGCAGCCGGGCGTAGCCCGTCCAGGTGAAGTTCGCGGTCCCCTGCGCCCGGCCGTCCGCCCCGGTGACCGCCGAGGGGATCGGGCCGTTCACGCCAATCAGGCGCAGCGTGGCGCCCTGCACCGCTGCCAGGTCACCGCCGGCGCTACGGCTCATCAGCCGCGCGCTGAACGCGACCTCGGGGTGGTCGACGTCGACGATGTCCGGGGTGACCTCGAAGTCGGTGATCACTGAGTCGAGCCCGTTCTCGATGATCACGCGCTGAGGCCACAGGCGCGTGTCCTCGGTGGTGGTCAGCTCGACGTCCACCCACCAGCGGCCGGGGTCGACGGTGACCGCGGACTTCGTTCGCCACACCCCGTCCCGCACCGTCCCCTCGACCAACTCGAAGTCGTCGACGCTGAGCGTCTTCGGGGAACCGTGCATGTACGCGTACACGACGGCGCGCACCTTGGTGATGTCGGCGATGCCTTCGGCCGCCACTTCGATCTGCGTCGTGGCCGCACCGGGAGACAGGATCCGCACGTCTTTGATCCGCGCCGAGACGGCGGCGGCGTCCGCCGGCACGGAGGCGAGTGAGAACGTCACGGCGAGAGCCGTCAACAGGGCGATCAACCGGCGCACCAGGAACCTCCATCGTCATGTCCATCCAGCGGTCAGCGGACGTGCCACTGATTGCTGGTGTGGAGATGACGCTCAAGATCCACCACGGGTTTACCGGCTCCGGTCTACCGGGCGGTCACAGTTGGGTTACCTGGGCGGGGAGTCGTCCGCGGGGACGGCGCAGGTGTCGTCGGTGCAGGCGGCGGCCTCGTCACCGATCGTCGTCAGCGCGGGGTTGGCCTCCGCCCACGCCTTGCCGAGGACCTCCGCGAACGTCTCGGTGGGCTGGGCGCCCGAGACGCCGTAGCGGCGGTCGATGACGAAGAACGGGACGCCGGTCGCACCGATGTCGCGCGCCGCGCGCTGCTCGGCGTCCACGTCCGAGGCGAACCGGCCGGACGTGAGCACCTCGCGCGCCTCGGTCGCGTGCAGGCCCGCCTCCGCCACGACCTCCACCAGGGAGTCGTGGTCGAAGACCGAGCGGCGGTCGGTGAAGTGGGCCTTGAAGAGGGCCTCGACGACCGCGTCCTGCACGCCGTGCTCCGCCCCGAGGTGGATCATCCGGTGCGCGTCCGCGGTGTTGCCCGAGCGGCCGCCCTCCAGGTGGTACTCCAGACCCACCCCGGCCGCGCGCTCCTCCATCTGCCGGTTCATCTCGACGGCCTGCTCACGCGACATGCCGTACTTGCCGGCCAGCATGTCGGCGACGTCCATGGTCTCGCCCTCGGGGAACGACGGGTCGAGCTGGAAGGCCCGGTACACCACCTCGACCTGGTCGCGATGCCCGAACCCGTCCAGCGCCTGCTCGAACTGCCGCTTCCCGATGTAGCACCAGGGGCAGATGACATCGGACCAGATCTCGACGCGCATGGCAGGGCACCTCTCCCGGGACGGTTGAATCTTCTACAACAATCCCCGGCCCTGATCGATTTCCGGCCGGACGAAGCGGACGAAAGATCGAAGTCCTTGACCATCCACTTACCACCGGCGGTAGCATCGAGGCATGAACGCTATGCCGTATGAGCCCGCGGCCGGGGAACCGGAGTCGACGGATACCGACACCGGGGCTCAGAAGGCGCTCCGGTCCGTGACCGAGTGGCTTCACAATGCTGGCGACCAATTGGACGAACCCGCCGAGAATCTCCACTCGCTGGGCCGCGCCCGCAAGGTCAGTGTCTCGTTGCCAGAAGAGCTCACCGCCGCTGTGCAGCAGCGTGTCGGCAAGGGAGAGTTCAGCCGGTACGTGACCGAGGCCGTCGCCCACCAACTGGAGTTGGACTTGCTGGCCGAGTTGTCCACGCTTCTGGAAGACGAGCACGGCCCGATACCCGAGGAATATCTCGCGCAGGCAGGAAACACGTGGCCAGACGAGTAGCCACCGGTGGAACTCTCGTCCTCGACAGTGAGGGCCTGGCCAAACTCGCCGAGGGTCACCCGCTTCCGCGCGCATATCTCGACACGGCGCGTGCCCGCAGGGCCAGTGTCGTGGTCAGCGCCATCACGCTGACCGAGGTACTGCGCGGCAGGCCGCGTGACGCGCGGATACACCAGGTCTTGTCGCGTATCACGACGCTTCCCGTCACACCGCTCATGGCCCGTCGCGCTGGAGAGTTGCTGGGCAACACCGGGCTGTCCGGACATCGGTGCGCCATAGACGCGGTGGTGGCCGTGACCGCATTGGGGGCCGCTCGCCCGGTCGTGCTACTCACCAGCGACCCGGATGATCTCAACCGGCTGGTCGAAGAACCCGAGCGCCCCAAGAACGAGCGCATCGCCGTCTTCCACGTGTGAGAAGACTCGGGGTCGCGCGACCACCGAAGACCGAGAATCGTGGGCCGCCCTCTCCGGGGGCGCACGCTGCGGGGATCCCAGCTCCTCCAGCACTCGCGGCGCACCGCCCCGTATCCTGCGTTGTTCGGCCAGACCGGTGCCGCGGGCCAGTTCCAGCGGGTAGTACGACCAATCGACCTCGACCGGCCGTCCGCCGTGCCTGAGCAATCGGTGACGCAACTGCACCGGGTCACCGGCCTCCAGTCCGAGCGCCCTGGCGACTTCGGTCGGCGACGCCACTTCGGCCACCTCCAGCAACTCGTACGAATACCCTCCCGGCGTAGGTTCGAAGTAGGTGTCGGCCTCGACTCTGAACGGCTGGCGTTCGCGAACGAACACGCCCTTGCCCTGCCGGCTTGTCAGATAGCCCTCGCCCTTGAGTACGCTCAGGGCCTTTTGCACGGTGGTGTTGGACACCCCGAACTCGTCCACCAGGTACGCGGTCGAGGGCAACTGCGCCCCGGGCGCGAACCTCGATCTCTTCTCGCGCCTCATGAACGGTGAACCCGAGATCGGCCAGGAGCGTCACCGCACCGCCCTTGATTTTTCCATGCTGAGCAAGAGCGGTCCCGGCCGCGATTGCGGTGGGATACCACGAATCGGCCAGCTCGACTGGTCTGTCGTCAAGACTGATCGTCCGCCGCCGGACCACCGCCGCCGCGCCCTCCGGCAATCTCAGTCCCGCCGACACCTCCAAGGGCGGCACGATCGTGCCGACCTCCCGCAACCGCTGCGTCCCGACGTGTCCCGCCTCGGCCGCCTCCTGTGACCAGGCGTCACCCTGTCCCTACCGCCGAGGAGACAGGTAAGGCAACGAGCTCGCAATCCGCATGGTGCGGCTCCCTCATTGAGACAGTACTTCTCGCGAGAACCATTATGGATGTGGACGGGTCCGATGATCCCTAACCGGCCACGCTGAGGGGCGGGGAGTACGAGGTGCGTGGGTCAACCGACGGTTACCAAGGCCACGCCGGCTACCCCTGGCCGGTGCGGATGGCTTCGAGCCAGGCGGCGGCCTTGGTGAAGGCGTCGTCGTGGGTGCCGCGGCGGATCTCGGGACGGATCTGGTCGGCGCGGGGATAGGAACCGACGAAGCGGAGGTCGGAGCAGACGCGGCGCAGGCCCATCAGGGCCTCACCGACGCGGGCGTCCGCGACGTGGCCTTCGAAGTCCATCCAGAACAGGTAGGAGCCGAGACCGGCCCCGGTGGGTCGGGACTGGATCAGGGTGAGGTTGATGCCGCGCACGGAGAACTCGGTGAGGATCTCCAGCAGCGCGCCCGGGTGGTCCTCGCCGATGAACGCGACGACGGTCGTCTTGTCCATGCCGGTCGGGGCGGGCGGCGTGCAGGGGCGGTGCAGGACGACGAAGCGGGTGACGGCGTCGGCGACGTCGTGGATGTCCTCGGCGAGGACGGACAGGCCGTAGCGGGACGCGGCGAACGAGCCGGCGAGGGCCGCGTCGTAGTGGCCGTCGGCGACGTGCTGGGCGGCCTCGGCGTTGGACGTCGCGGCGCGCCACTCGGCGTCCGGGACGTTCTCCAGCAGCCAGCGGCGGCACTGCGGCTGCGCGATCGGGTGGGACGCGACGGTCTTGATGTCGGCCATCGCGGTGCCGGGCCGGACGAGCAGCGCGAACGAGACCGGCAGGTGGATCTCGCCGACGATCTGGAGGGCCTCACCGGTGGCCAGTTCGTCCAGCGTGGTCGGGACGGAGCCCTCGACGGAGTTCTCCAGAGCCACGACGGCGGAGTCGGCCTCGCCGCGGCGCAGGGCCTCCAGCGCGGCCGGGACGGTCGAGTACGGGACGTGCTCGGCCGCGGCGGCGTCCGGGAGGGTCAGCAGCGCCGCCTCGGTGAACGTGCCCCGCGGACCCAGGTAGGCGTAGCGCGCTGGCCTGCTGTCTGCGGTCACGGGTCCCCCGGTGCTGGGTCGCTTGTGCTGGGTCGCTTGTGCTGGGTCACCGGTGCGCGTGTCACTGGTGAGCGGAATGTGCCTCAAGGCTACCGCCCGGCCGGTCAAGGCCGTCCGGCCAGGGAAGACCGCCGGCCCGATCAGGCGCGGGGCGCTTCAAGCACGTGCGGTGGAGGTACGGTCGCCGTTGCCGAAGTCGGCGAGCGGGTCGTCCATCGACACGGCGGGACCCTTGCCGAGCTTCGCCGCGCGCAGGGCCTGGTTCTCCTCGGGGGAGAGCATCTCGACGGGATGCCCGGCCTGGACGGCCTTTGCGTAGGTCCGCGTCTCGGTCCGCCCGTTGATGGAGCTGACGACGACCCCGTCCCCGACCGCGTTGATCAGGGCGAGTGAGAAGGACCGGTGTCCCGACATCTCCTTGAGGGCGTCGTAGTGGACGATCGCGAGGTCGCGCATGGCGCGCTCGTCCACCGATCCACTGGCGACCTGGAGTTGGCGCCTGAGCATTTCTCCGCACTCGTCGACGACCTGGTTCACCCGGTTGTGGGCGACCACCGCGATGGACAGGCCCGCAACCCCCGCGACCAGGCCGGCGACGGCCACCGCGACAAGCATCACGGGCTGAGAGTACCCATCCGGACCTCGTGTTGCGAAAGATCCTCGTGGGCGACTTGCGGCCGGACCCGTTTCACGAGCCAGGTTCCGAGCGCGAGAACCGAGACGAGGGCGGCGATGCCGAACGAGTCGCGGAGGACCTGGCCCGCGAAAACCGAGACCACGGAGTGATCTGGGCCGATCATGCTTCGCGCCCACCACGGGATCGGGAACAGGAACAGCAGCCACAGGACGAACGCGAAAAGACATCTTCGCGTGTCGCGACCATCACCGGCCAAAGCCGCGATGACGGCGATCATCCACACGAGATGGTGGATCCACCCCACAGGCGACAGCACGACGGACAGGAGCCCGGCGATCGCGACCGAGGCGAGGAGCAGGCTCGCGGAGTCGGCCCCGGCCCGGAGATCGGCGGCCTGGGACGTGCGGCGCGCCCACCGGAAGCCGTAGTACGCGACGACCAGCGCGAGGGCGAGCCACACGAGCGTGCGGGCGGGCCCCTCGTCCAGGATCCGCGCGACGATGCCGTGGACCGCCTGGTTCGTGGTGCCGTCGACCGCACCCGTCCGGTCGCCGCCCTGCAGCAGCACGTGGAACCAGTAGTCGGACGAGTCGGACGGCAGCAGCGCGAACCCGCCGAGGGTCGCCGCGGCGGCGGTGAGCAGCGCGTTGCCCAGCGCGTCCCGCCGCCCGGTGATCAGGAACCAGATGAGGAAGACGCCCGGCACCAGCTTGATCGCGACGGCGAGGCCGACGAGCATCCCGCGCGGCCAGCGGGCCGTGCGGGCACAGCAGTCGGCCAGGCACATGGCGAGGAGGAACAGCCCGACCTGGCCGAAGCGGAACTGGTCCCGGACGGGTTCCAGCCACGTCATCGCGGCGACCAGGACGCCCGCGGCGAGCGGAGCCCAGCGTCCGAACCGGCGGATGAGGTCGCGGAACGCGTAGCAGACCGCGGCCACCAGCGCGGCGTAGACGAGGGCCGTCCACACCAGCTGCGCGGCGCGCCAGGGGAGCAGGGTGAACGGGACGGCCAGGACCGCGGCGAATGGCGGATACGTGAACGGGAGGAACTGCGGCGGCTGCGTCAGGACCTCGTAGAGCGGCGCACCGCGCAGGATGGCCCGTCCGCCGTCCCGGTACACCTCCAGGTCGACGAGCCGCTGGTCGGGCTCGTTGCCGAGCCAGCGGGTGACGACCGGTGTGACGGCGACCACGGCGACGACGACGCCCGCCAGGAGGATCAGCAGATCGGCCCGCGCCCACCGCCGCCCGGTGGGGACGGGCGGGGGCTCGGCCCCGTCACGGGGTTCGCTCACGACCTGCGCCTTGGGACCGTCCACAGCCCGCAGGATATGGCCCCTCTGGCACGGTATGGCTCTTGTAGCCTGAACGCCATGACTTCGCGGGGAGCAAAGATCGCCATGTTCCTCGCGACCCTCGTCACGGTACTGGTGGGGTTGCCCGGGTCGTCCGCGGCCCAGGCCGGCGGCGCGTCCGCTCAGGAGGCGGCCGCGGGAGCGTCGGCCATCCGCGGCCGGGTCGTGGTCGTCGGGGTTCCGGGGCTGCTGTGGAGCGACGTCGACCGGGAGAACACGCCCGCGCTGTGGGAGCTGACCGCGCAGGGCTCCGCCGCGAGCCTGTCCGTCCGCACGACACGGGTCAACACGTGCCCGACGGACG
This sequence comes from Spirillospora sp. NPDC048823, assembly GCF_043198445.1. NCBI lineage: Bacteria > Bacillati > Actinomycetota > Actinomycetes > Streptosporangiales > Thermomonosporaceae > Spirillospora > Spirillospora sp. NPDC048823. The sequence goes on from NZ_JBICUT010000004.1 coordinate 266,251, forward strand.
CGTGGCTGACGCTGTCGGCGGGGCAGCGGTCCCGGCTGCCGCACGGCGACTGCGCGCTCCCGGCCGCCCCGATCCTGTCCGGGCATCACTCCCCCACGGGCCCGCCGCCCGAGGGCGGCGCCATCGCCCCCGGCTGGCCGGCGATCAAGAGCGACAACGCCGACACCGACTACCACGCCCAGATCGGCCTGCTCGGCGACGCGGTGAAGGCGGCGGGCGGCTGCACGACGGCGGTCGGGCCCGGCGCGGTGTTCGGCGTCGGCGACGGCGGCGGGCGGGTCGACCACTACGTCCCGTCCCCCGACGAGGCGACCGCCGCCGACTGGGCCCGCTGCCCCCTCACCGCGGTCGACGTGGACGACCTGTTCCGCGGCTACATCGACGCGGGGGTCGACCCGGACGGCGAGCAGATCCCGCTGTCGGACCGGACCCGCGCCGACGCCACGGCCGCCGCCGACCGCCGGGTCTCGCAGGTCGTGAACAACATCCCCGCGGGGACGACGGTCCTGCTGGCCGGGCTGTCCGACGTCGGTGTCGACCCGCACCTGCGCGTCGCCATCGCCAAGGGCGAAGCCGGCGGGGACCTCACCTACGGCCCCGGGTACATGACGTCCACCGCCACCCGGCAGGACGGCCTGGTCACGCTCACCGACCTCACCGCGACGACGATGAAGTTCCTCGGGCTGCCGCAGCCGAAGCAGGCCGTCGGGTCGGTCTGGCAGCCGCAGCCGTCGGACGACAGCACGGCCGAACGCGTGGAGTCGCTGGAGGACTCCGACGTCGCGGCGCAGGGCATCCGGACGGTCCAGACGTCGTTCTACTGGGTGCTGTTCGCGACGCAGCTCGTCCTGTACGGGATCGCGGCGCTCGCCCTGCGGCGCCTCGGCGGCGACCGCAGGTCACGGGCGCGGATACTCGGCGGCACCCGCGTGATAGCGCTGCTCGGCGGGGCGGCGCCGGCCGCGTCGTTCCTCGCGGGGCTGCTGCCGTGGTGGCGGGCCGCGCATCCGACCCCCGTGCTGATCTGCACCGTGCTCGGCTTCGCCGGGCTGCTGACCGGCCTGGCGCTCGCCGGTCCGTGGCGCCGGTCCTCGTTCGCGCCCGGGCTGGTGATCACCGGAGTCACCGCCGGCGTCCTCGCGCTGGACGTCATGACCGGGTCGAACCTCCAGCTCAACACGCTGATGGGGTACACCGCGCTGGTCGCCGGGCGCTTCTACGGGTTCGGCAACCAGGCGTTCTCGCTGTTCGCCGTCGCCTCGATCCTGACGGCGGGGTGGCTGGCGGAGTACCCGCTGCGCGCGGGCCGCAAGAGGCTCGCGCTCGGAATCGTCGTGGTGATCGGTGCGTTCGCCGTCGCGGTCGACGGGCTCCCCGCATGGGGCAGCGACTTCGGCGGCGTGCTGGCGATGGTGCCGGCGTTCGCGATGCTCGGCCTGATGGTGACGGGGCGGCGCGTCTCGGCGGTCAGGCTCGCGTCGTTCGGCCTGGCCGGCGCGGCGCTGGTGCTGTTCATCTCCTTCCTGAACTCCCGGAGCGCCAACCCGACGCATCTCGGCCGGTTCTGGCGGGACCTCATGGACGGCGAGGCCTGGGGCATCGTCACCCGCAAGTTCGACGCCATGGTGAACAGCCTCGGGTACTGGCCGTACACGCTGGCGGTCGCCGCGGCGGTCGTGTTCCTGTTCTTCGTTCTGGCGCGCCCGACCCGGTGGCGGGTGTCGCTGCTGCAGCGCGCCTACGAGCACAGCCTGACGATGCGCCCGTCGCTGATCTGCGCGCTGGCGGTCGGCGTCATCGGGATGCTGGTGAACGACTCGGGCGTGGTGATCCTGTCGGTCGCGTTCAGCCTGTCGACTCCGCTGATGCTCGCCGCGGGCGTCCGGTCACTGGAGATCGACCTGAGAAACGAAGACTCTGCACCACCAGAACCGTCAGAACCGCGACCAGAGTCCACGGAATCACCGTCGGCCGAACGACGGTGAACAGCCACGACAGGTCGTCCGGCAGCATGATCCGGGCGGGGGCGCGGGCCGGAAGGTAGGCGAGGCTGAGCGCGGCGGTGTGGGCGAGCAGGACCCAGTCGACACGCGTCCAGGGGAGCAGGGCAAGCAGCGCCCAGCCGAACCCGTCGTACCAGGGCAGCGCGTAGGGGGCGGCGAAGAGCCAGGCGAGGACGAACGCCGCCGCGATACGGCGGTTGTCACCGTCCGATGCGACCGTGTCGTCGCGGATCGCGTCCTTGGGCAGCGCGTCCTTGGGCAGTGGGTCTTTCGGAAGCGTGCGGGCCAGCAGCACGAACAGCCCGAGGCCGAGCAGCAGCGCGCCCGCCTTGATGACGTCGCGCTGCGAGCCGCGTCCGAGCGACTCGTCCAGCAGATGCCAGGGGGTGGCGAACGAGACCATGTCGCTCGCCTCGCGGACCTGGTCGAGCGCGTGCGGCCCGGCGAGCAGGTAGGAGATCGCCGTGACGGCTCCGGCGCCGCCCGCCAGCGCGGCGAGCCGGGCGGCCGGCCGCCATGCGCGCCGCGTCCACGTCTCGCGTAGCAGGACCCAGGCGGGCCCGCCGGCGACGAGGGCGGCGGGCAGCTTGACCGCCGTGCCGGCCCCGGCGAGGGCGCCCGCGGCGAGCGCGCGCAGCCAGCCGCCGCGCGCCCGGCCGCGGCGTGCCCGGCCGCCGACGACGGCGAGGGCCGCGACCATCGGCGCGATCGCGAGGACGTCGTTGTGCGCACCCGAGACCAGGTGGAACAGCACCAGCGGGTTGCACGTCCACAGCAGCGCCGTGCGAAGCCGCCGTGTCTCGCTCCCGGCCGTCCGGTAGAGGATCAGCGCCGTCACCGCGAACGCGAGCACGTTGAACACCGACAGGACGAACACGGTCAGCCGCACGGACCCGCCGCCGATCCACGCGGCGAGCGCCTGCTCCCCCGTGGCGATCGGCCCGTACACCGACGGTGTCGTGCGCCACTCCTCGGGTGCCCCCGCGACCGGGTCGTGCGGCAGCTCGGCGGCGCTGGTGGCGTACGGGTCGTGGCCCGTCGCCGCCATCCGCCCGTAGGAGGCGTAGTTCAGGTGGTCGGTGGACCCGACCGGCGGCATCATCATGAACGCGACCGCCGCGAGCAGCCCGGCCATCAGCAGCGGCAGCGGCCGGACGCGCCAGCCCTTCCGGACCGCGGCGAGGCAGAGCCCGAGGCCCACGGCGCTCGCGACGATGCCCGCGACGACGAGCCCGATCACCAGGTACGGCGACGGGTGGGCGGTCAGTGAGTAGGGCGGCTCACCCGGCGCGCCCTCCAGTGCGGGCTGGAAGACGGACGGGCCCAGCAGTGCGGTGACGAGGAAGCATGCGACGCCGGCTCCGATGCCGCACAGCCCGCCCGTCCCGAGACGGGTCATGGGCGGCTGCCGCGCAGGCGGTCCACGCGGCGGGCCACCGCCGGTTCGCGCACGGCGAGGGCCCTGGCCACGTCCCGGAACTGCCGGGCGCGGTGCAACTGGGCGCGCCAGTCCGTCCCGGTGGCGCGGTGCGCGAGCGGGACCTCCACTTCCTCCACCCGGAACCCCTTGCGGAGGAGGTCGATGGTGAGCGCGGTCTCCACGCCGAACCCGGCGGCCAGCGGCAGCGCGGCGTCGAACGCGGCGCGGGTCAGGCAGCGCTGCCCGTTGAGGGGGGCGGTGGCCTCCCAGCCGGTGGCGCGGCGGATCCCGTCGCGGGAGAGCCGGACGACGAAACCGTGCCCGCCGAGCTTCACCGTCGTGGTGAACACCGCGATCGTCATGTCGGCGTCGCCGGCCCGCACCGGCTCGGTGAGGGGCGCGGCCTCCCGGGCGGTCTCGGCCAGGTCGGCGTCGAGGAACAGCAGGTGACGCGGCTGGTCGCGGCCGTCGTCGAGGAGCCGGACGGCCTCGGCGCCGCTTTCCATCGCGGCGCCCTTGCCCCGGTTGCGGCTGTGCCGGACGACTCGGGCCCCGGCGTCGCGGGCGACCCGCCCGGTGCCGTCGGACGAGCCGTCGTCGACCACCACGACCAGGTCGGCGCCCGGGAGTTCCTGGGCGGCTTTGACGGTGGCCGCGATGCGGTCGGCTTCGTCCTTGGCCGGGATGATCACCGCTACGTCCTGCATATCCGCGATGGTAGTCGGGGACGGGCGCGCGGCGGGGATCGGCGGGAGGAACGCCCCGACCCGTTACCCGCGGGCCACCCGCGTGAGGGGCGCTCTTCACCCCGGCCGCGCAAGACGGAGGGGATGCTGAAGCGGCGACCCCCCGAGGTTCACCCCGGCGAGCCGCCGATCGGGCGGGTCGGACGGATCAGCCCGCGTCCATGGCCGGCGCCGCGTCGGTCACGGTGAAAACGGTGTCGAGCCCGGTGACCTGCAGGATCCGTTTCACGGCCGGGCGGGGGGCGGCGAGTTCCAGCGAGCCGCCCTGCTCCTTGAGCCGCTTCATGGCCGCAAGCAGCACGTTCATGCCGGTCGAGTCGCAGAACTCGACACCGCTCAGGTCGACCACGATGCGGTTGACCTGGTCGCGCAGCAGACCCGCGAGGGCCGCCTGCAACCTGGGCGCGGTGTACAGGTCAAGCTCACCGATCGCTGTGACGACGGCGTGACCCTCCTGAGACGCGGTCGAGACGTTTAGCTCCACGTCCGGCACACTATCTCGGGAAAGGCCCGCGGGCCAGACAGTTCACCAAGTCCCCTGTGGGGCGGGCGTGTCGGCGCGCGGGCAGTCCCGTACGCTTTGAGAACTACGCACCGTAATGTCATGATCTCACCGTTGGTGATGTTCGCGGCCGGTCCGGCGTTCTCCCGGTTCCCGCCTCGCGGGCGGCCCGAGTAGGAGAGGCTGAGCAGGTGCAACAGCGGCATGGACACGACGCCGACCCTAGAGAGACCCGGCTGCGGGAACGCCTGGAGACGATCCGCGCGCGCTCCGCGAAGTCCAGTTCGTGGCGGACGTCCACCCAATACTTGTCACGCCTCGTGAACGCGAGCGGGTTCATCCCCGTCAAAGCGCGTCTGTCCCGCGAAGACCTCGCCTTCCTCGCGGGGGCCCGCGAGGAGGTCATCACGTTCGCCGAACTGAGCGTGCGCCTCCTCGATCTGCACCGCCCCCAGGAGGCCGGCGGCATCACCAGCGACCCCGGCAGCCCCATCCGCCGCTGCCGCGCCTGCATGTCCCGCTGGCCCTGCCCCACGTTCCGCGCGATCGACGAGACCCTCAGCACCTGACCGGCCGGAACCCGCCCGCCCGAAGCCCGCACGACCGGGAACCTGCTCGAACGGGAACCCGCCCGGCACCGGTTCCGCCTCACGTCATCAGCGGCAGGCGGACCTCGAAACGGCAGCCCGGACCGTCGTTCGCGACGCCGATCTCGCCCGCGTGGGCCTCCACGATGCCGCGGGCGATCGCGAGGCCGAGACCCGCGCCGCCGCCCGGAGTCCGGGCCGCCTCGCCGCGGAACGCGACGTCGAACACGCGCGGCAGGTCGTCCTCGGGGATGCCGCCGCAGGCGTCCGCCACCGTCACCCGCGCCTCCCCGCCGCTGACCTCACCGATGATCTCGACCGCGCCGTCGCTCGGCGTGTGCCGGATCGCGTTGACGACGAGGTTGCGCAGCGCGCGTCCCAGCTCACCCGTGTCCACCTGGACGGGCAGGCCCTCCCGGACGTCGCCGTGCAGCCGGACGCCCTTCGCGCGGGCCAGGGCCTCCGCGCCTGCGACGGCCTCGGCGACCAGGTCGGCGAGGCCGACGCGCTGCCGGGACAGGCGCAGCGCCCCGGCATGGATGCGGGACAGCTCGAACAGGTCGTCCACCATCTCGGTGAGCCGCTCCACCTCGACGCGGATGCGCCCGTGGTAGCGGTGGACGGTTCCCGGGTCGGCGACGACCTCGTCCTCCAGCGCCTCGGCCATCGCCCGCAGGCCCGCCAGCGGGGTGCGCAGGTCGTGGCTCACCCAGGCGACAAGCTCGCGGCGGCTGGTTTCGAGGGCCTGCTCGCGTCGGTGGGACTCCGCCAGCCGGTCGTAGGCGGCCTCCAGCTCGCGCGACAGCTCGGCCAGCTCCGCCGGCAGGTGCGCGGACGGCGGCCGGAAGCGGTCGGCGCGGACGGCCTCCACGAGGGTCCGGTTCGCCGCCACCAGGCGGCGTCCGAGAAGGACCGACACGGCCATCGCGACCAGCCCGGCGGACGTCACCACGGCGAGCACGACCGCGCGGTCATGGTCGTTCAGCAGCATCATGAACGAGATCACGAGGATGCCGGAGATGGTCGCCAGCACGGTCGCCGCACCCACGACGATCAGCTGGGTGGCGACCGAGCGGGCGCGCAGCAGGTACAGGGCGCCGAGCGCGACGGCCGCGACGACGAACGCGGCGAGGGCCGCGTAGAAGACGACCCAGAGGAGGTCCTCGAAAGGGATCATGATCGGTCGTCTCCCGGGGTCTCCGGTTCGGCGGGCTCGTACCGGTAGCCGACGCCCCAGACCGTGACGATGCGGCGCGGCGCGGTCGGATCGTCCTCGATCTTCTCGCGGAGCCTGCGGACGTGCACGGTGACCGTGGAGGAGTCGCCGAACGTCCAGTCCCAGACGCGTTCGAGCAGCTCGTCGCGGGTGAACGCCTGCCGGGGATGGCGGAGCAGGAACGCCAGCAGGTCGAACTCGCGGGACGTGAGCGCCAGATGCTCGCCGCGCAGCCCGGCCTCGTGCGCGCTGACGTCCACGACCAGGTCGCCGTCGCGCAGCGGACCGGACGGGCCGGTCGGCACGAGCGCGCCCCGCGCCCGGCGCAGCACCGACCGGACGCGCAGCGCCAGCTCACGCGGGCTGAACGGCTTGGTCACATAGTCGTCGGCGCCGGTCTCCAGCCCGATGAGCCGGTCGGTCTCCGTGCCGAGCGCCGTCAGCATCACGATCGGGACGGTCGAGGTCTCGCGGAGCCGCCGGCACACCTCCAGGCCGTCCATCCCGGGCAGCATCAGGTCCAGGACGACGAGGTCGGGCGGATGGTCGACGGCCTTGCGCAGGGCGGCCCTGCCGTCGGCGACGCACACCACCTCGTGCCCGTCGCGGGCCAGGTAGCGGGCGACGACCTCGGCGACGGTCGGATCGTCGTCGACCACCAGGACGCGGCCGGCATGGGACACGGAGTTCACGTCCACACGTTACGGCGCGCACAACGGAACCGCCTCGTCCGTCATCACCCTGTAAGAACCATCCACGTCCCGAGCAGGACTACCCGCCGGCGGCACCCCGGAGGTCTGCATCAGGGTGGGCCTCCGCCGAGCGGCGGGGCCTGATCTGCCCAGGGTCGTCCCAAAGGGTGATGACTGCCGCAAGAGGAGCGCCTACGGTGGGGGCATGGGTAAGACAGTCCTGACCGTCTTCGGTGTCATCCTCGCGATATGGCTGGTGATGACCCTCATCGGGTCGTTGTTCGCGATGCTGAAGTTCTTCTTCTTCATCGGACTCATCGCCGTCGTGGTGGTACTTGCCGTAACCGCCGTGTCCAAGATGTCAAAAAGCAACTAGCCAAGTGGGCCGCCCCTCTTGCCGGGGCATCGCCGGTGACCGCATGATGCCGGAATAACCAGGCGGTCATCGGCGAAGGGACATATCGTGCCAGGCCTTACCGAGGTGCTGCGCGAACGCGCAAGCTCGCATCCCGATCGTGTCGCGTACATCGCGGGCGAAACGGAGATCACCTACGGCGACTTCGACCGGCGCGTCGACCGGGTCGCCTCCGCGCTGTCGGCCGCCGGCGTCGGGCAGGGCGACCGTGTCGCGGTGCTCGACAAGAACTCCCTGGAGTACGCCGAGCAGCTCTTCGGCGCGGCGCGGATCGGCGCGGTCCAGGTGCCGGTGAACTACCGGCTGGCGCCGGACGAGGTCGCCTACATCGTCAACAACGCACAGGCGAAAATCTTCATCGTCGGCCCCGAGTTCGTCCCCGTCCTGGACGCGATCGCCGACAGGCTGGAGCACACCACCCACAAGGTGGTCATCAACGGCACCGACACCGCCGCCTACGAGGACTACGCCGCCTGGATCGACTCCGCGTCCGGCACCCGGCCCGACCACGAGCCCGCCACCTCGGACGTGTTCGTCCAGCTCTACTCGTCGGGCACCACCGGCCGGCCCAAGGGCGTCATGCTCACGCATGACAACTTCTTCGCGGCGCTGACCGTCACCAACGACGTGTGGGACATCGACGAGTCGTCCGTCCTGATGGTCGCGATGCCGATGTACCACGTGGCGGGCAACGTCCTCACGGTCTCCTCCGTCTACAACGGCCTCACCGGCGTCATCGCGCGCGAGCCCGACCCGACGCTGATCGCGAAGGGCATCGAGAGGCACCGGGTCACGCACATCTTCCTCGTCCCGGTTCTGCTGCAGTTCATGCAGCTGATCCCAGAGGTCGCCGAGGCCGACATGTCCAGCCTCCAGCTGCTGCTGTACGGCGCGTCCCCCATCAGCGAGGACGTGCTGCGCGGCGCCATGCGGATGCTGCCGGGCACCGAGTTCATGCAGGTGTACGGGCTCACGGAGGTCACCGGCGCGATCACCATGCTGCCCGCCGAGGACCACGACCCGGACGGCCCCAACCCGCACCGGCTGCGCAGCGCCGGCCTGCCCAACGCCAACACCAAGATCAAGATCGTGGACCCGGCGACGCAGGAGGAGGTCCCCGTCGGCCAGGTCGGGGAGATCGTCTGCCAGACCCCGCAGAACATGAAGGGCTACTGGGGCCTGCCCGACGCGACCACGTCCGCCCTCTCCGACGACAACTGGTTCCGCACCGGCGACATCGGCTACCTCGACGAGGACGGCTACGTCTACATGCACGACCGGGTCAAGGACATGATCATCTCGGGCGGGGAGAACATCTACCCCGCCGAGATCGAGAACACCCTGATGAGCCACCCGGAGATCACCGACTGCGCGGTGATCGGCGTTCCGTCCGAGAAGTGGGGCGAGACGCCCAAGGCCCTCGTCGTGCTGGCGTCGGACGTCCCGGAGCAGGACATCATCGACTACTGCCGGGAGCATCTGGCGCACTTCAAGTGCCCCAGTTCCGTCGAGCGCCGCGACGAGATCCCCCGCAACCCCACGGGCAAGATCCTCAAGCGCGAACTCCGCGACCCCTACTGGGAGGGCCAGGACCGCGCCGTGAACTAGGCCATCGCGGGCCCCCGGTGTCAGCCGCCTGACACCGGGGGCTTTCGCATCACAGGTACCGGACCACGGCGGACAGCGGGCGGTGGTCGGACGCCTTGGTGCGGGTGGCGGGGACGCTGCAGGAGACGGCGGCCGACTTGGTGATGAAGAGGTAGTCGGTCTTGGCGACCGCGGTGCCCTGCCAGTTCTGGCGCGTCTTGGCGCCCGTGCGGGACGAGCCGGACTGGTCGCATTCGGCGTAGACGTCGTAGAGCGGGTCGAGGGCCGGGCTGCCCGGGGTGTCGGCGAGGTCGCCGCCGACGAGGACGCGGCCGGCGCCGGCGAGGTCGACGAGGGCGCGGGCCTGCTTGCGGCGCCATTCACCGTTCTCGGACGAGCTGAGCTGCGTGACGCAGACCCGGGTCGCCCAGGACGTGACCTCGCCGCACAGCGCGACGTGGGCCTGGCCGGGAGGCGCGGGCAGCTTGCTCTCGCCGGTGCCGGTGAGCGGGGCGTCGGTGCCGATGGCGACGCCGAGGCGGCCCTGTCCCCGCGCGCACTCGGGGCCCTTGGGGAGCGGCGTGAACGCCCAGCTCCACTTGCCCAGGGCCTTCTTGAAGTCGCGGATGTGGCCTTCGCAGACCTCCTGGAGGAGGACGGCGTTCGTGGCGACCTCGCGTCCGCCGACCTCGGTGGCGCCCATCCGCTGGACGATCTGCTTTCCGAGGGCGGCCGGGGCGGTGCCGAGCGGGCAGCCGGGGTCGGCGTCGCCGCAGACGTTCCAGGTCATCGCATTGATCGTCACGGCGTCGGGGCGGGGGGCCGCACCGTCGGCGTGGGCGGGGCCTCCGCCGCCCGGCATGTCCTCGATGCCGGCACCGGTGGCGGCCGCGGTCACGACCGCGGCGGCCGCGCAGACCGCGAAGAGGGGGATCAGGGCGCGGGGGGATCGCACACGTTCTCCAGGGGACAGTCAGCGGGGATGATGGCGGAATCTCACCACATCAAGATCGCTTTTGTCAGCGGTTCGCGACCAGTCGGTCATTCACGATTCGGGTGGAAGGATGCGGCGATTTCCGCGACCAAGGCTAGGGGCCCGGCGAGTGATCTCGCCGGGCCCCCGTCCCGCCGGTCTTGTTTCCGCGCCGGCGAGCCCTCGGCGCAGACGCGTGCGGCCTTCGCCCCTCAGTCCGCTCGCGTCCCGGGCAGCCCGGTGACCGTACCGGCGCCGACCGTCCTGCCGCCCTCGCGGATGGCGAAGCCGAGGCCCTCGGTCATCGCGACCGGACTGCCCAGCTCCACGGCCATCTCGACCGAGTCGCCGGGCAGCGCCATGCGGCCGTCGCCGCCGAGGTCGATGCCGCCGACCACGTCCGTGGTGCGGAAGTGGAACTGCGGGCGGTAGCCGTGGAAGAACGGCCTGCTGCGTCCGCCCTCGTCGGCGGTCAGCACCCGGACCCGCGCCCGGAACCGCAGATGCGGCCGGATCGCGCCCGGCACGCTGATGACCTGGCCGCGCCGGACCTGGTCCCGCTTGACGCCGCGCAGCAGCATCGCGGTGTTGTCCCCGGCCTCGGCGTGGTCCATCGACTGGCCGAACGTCTCCAGCCCGGTCGCGACCGTGCCGAACGTGTCGCCGAGCCCGACGACCTCGACGGCGTCACCGGCGCGTATCGAGCCCTGCGCCACGACGCCGGTCACGACGGTGCCGCGCCCGGTGATGGTGAGGACGCTCTCGACCGGCATGAGGAACGGCTCGTCCAGCACCCGCGGCGGCACCGGCACGTACGCGTCGATCGCGTCGAGCAGGTCGCCGATGCGGGCCGTCCAGTACGGGTCGCCCTCCAGCGCCCGCAGGCCCGACACCCGGACGACGGGGATCTCCTCGCCGGGGAACCCGTACTCCGACAGCAGCTCCCGGACCTCCAGCTCGACGAGGTCGAGCAGTTCGGCGTCCTCGGCCATGTCGGCCTTGTTGAGGGCCACCACGATGTGCCGGACCCCGACCTGGCGGGCCAGGACGATGTGCTCGCGGGTCTGCGGCATCGCCCCGTCCTGCGCGGACACGACGAGCACCGCCCCGTCCACCTGCGCCGCACCAGTGATCATGTTCTTCACGTAGTCGGCGTGGCCGGGCATGTCGACATGGGCGTAATGCCTGGTCGCGGTCGCGTACTGGACGTGCGCGACGTTGATGGTGATGCCGCGGTCGCGCTCCTCGGGGGCGCGGTCGATGCGCTCGAACGGCGTGGCGGACGCCAGCCCGCGGTCGGCGAGCACCTTGGTGATCGCCGCGGTCAGGGTCGTCTTGCCGTGGTCGACGTGCCCCATCGTCCCGATGTTCAGGTGGGGCTTGTCGCGCTCGTAACGCTGCTTGGCCATTGTCTCGTCCTCACTGGTGGATCCGGTGAGAACCCCTGCGCGTGCACACGCGCAGTACGTGACCACCCCCCTCCGCTGGTTCTCCGGAGGTGGGACGGAGAGGGGTCAGCTTCGGATGAGCGAAGTGAACCGGGGGGCGTGGGGGGTCGTCCCCCCACAGGAGGTCCGCGCGCCGTCGACGACGGCCGCGTTCGCTGCGGCTGCCAGGGAGGCAGCCGGCACCGCGCTCGGCAGGCCGTGGCCTGCGAGCGTCCGGGTGCCGGCTGCGAAGAACATGGTTCGAAGATTACGAGCCGCGCCCGACCGGGTCGACAGGTTTTTCACGTGCGGGGACGCGCAGGAGCAGCAGCCCGGCGGCCGCGCCCGCGAACTGGAACCCGGCGATCGCCAAGACCAGGCCGACGGGCCCGATCGCCTCGGCGGACGCGGCGGTCAGCGCGGCGCCGACCGCGGACGCGCCGATCTTGAGGCTGCCGGCCGTCGTGTTGACCTGGCCGAGCCGGTCCGGCGGGGACTCGCGCTGCCGGAGCATCAGCGTGGCCGCGAACACGGGTCCCTCGCAGATTCCCGCTGCGACGCACGCCGCCATCGCCCACGGCAGGGACGGCGTCACCGCGAGGGCCGCGAGGGACGTCCCGAACCCGACGAGCCCGGCGATCATGACGGGTTCCCCGTGCCTCGGCGTCAGCCACCGGCTGGACGCGAGCGAGCCGGCCAGCGAGCCGACCGCCAGAGCCACGAGCATCTGCCCGCCCGCGCTGGGCGCGGCGCCGATGTGCCCGGCGAGCAGCACCGCCGTCACCGCGACACCGCCGAACCCCATCCACGCGAGCGTCGTCGCCACGGTCAGCGCCCGCAGCACCCGCCCCTCGACGAGGACGGTCAGCCCACCCGTCATCATCGAGAACCATGCCGCGGCCCCGGACACCGCGCCTTCCCCCGTCGACCCGACCGCGACGCCCGAGCCCGCGCCCACATCCGAGGCCGGGCCCGCGTCCAAGGGCGGGCCCGCCTCCAGGGGCGGACCCGGGTCCGGGCTCTTGTCCGGGCCGGGGGGTGTTCCCGGCTCTCCGTCCGAGGACGCGGAGGGGCCGGGGAAGGGGAGCAGCGGGAGGGTCAGCAGGCCGAGGGCGCCGACGGCGACGATGGCGACCCCGGCGTACTGGCCGCCCGCCAGGGAGGCGAGCCCGGCGGCGAGGCCGGGGCCCGCGATGCCCGCGAGGTTGTAGCTGGACGCCTCCAGCCCGTACGCGCGGGACAGCCGCCCGGCGGGGACGAAACGGGGCAGCAGGCTCGTCAGCGCCACCACGATCGGCTCGGTGCAGCCGATCACGGCGGCGACGCACAGCGCGAGGACGAGCGGCGACCGGCCCGCCATCGCCAGCAGCACCACGGTCGCGACGGCGTACCCGGCGGCGAGGACGACCGCGACGCGGCGGGGCCGTCCCACCCGGTCCAGCGCGTTCCCGATCAGCGGGCCGCTCAGCACGTACGGGAGCGTCATCGCGGTCTGCAGGTATCCGGCGGTGGCGGCGTCGCCGGTGCGCGCCTGGACGGTCAGGACCAGCGCCGTCGCGACACCCTCGGCGGACACCCGCAGCAGCGTCGCCGAGGTGAGGTGAAGCGGGAGCGCCGCCGTCCTGCCGAGCACGATCGCATCCTGGCACAGGGGACGGCCCGGCCGATCCGGTCCGCCGGCGCCCACCTAGACTGCGCAGTGTGACGGCTTTGGGCACGGCACACGAGCACCGGGTCACCAGTGAGGTCGGGCGGCTGCGGACCGTCCTGCTGCACCGTCCCGGCGCGGAGCTGAAGCGGCTCACGCCGCGCAACAGCGACAAGCTGCTGTTCGACGCGATCCCCTGGGTGGGCCGGGCGCAGGAGGAGCACGACGCGTTCGCCGAGGAGCTGCGGTCGCACGGCGTCGAGGTCCTGTACGTGACGGAGCTTCTGCAGGACGCGCTGGAGTACCAGGCGGCGCGGGAGCAGGCGATCGCGGACGCCGTCGTCGACCTGCGCCTCGGCGACCAGCTCCGCCGCGCCGTCGAGGGCCATCTGCGCGACCTCGACCCGGAGAACCTGGCGCACACGCTGATCGCCGGGCTGGCGCACGAGGAGCTGAAGTCCGGGCACGGCCTGGTCTACCGGCTGATGGACCGGCTCGACTTCATCGTCGACCCGCTGCCGGGCCTGCTGTTCACGCGCGACAACAGCACCTGGATCGGCGACCGGGTGGCGGTCACCAGCCTGGCCATGGAGGCCCGGCGTCGGGAGGCGGCGCTGACCGGCCTGGTCTACGCGCACCATCCCCGGTTCGACGGCGTGAAGCCGGTGTACTCGCCGTCCCTCGAACATCTTGAGGGCGGGGACGTCCTGCTCCTGCGCCCGGGGGTGATCGCGGTCGGGACGGGCGAGCGGACGACCCCGGCGGGTGTCGAGCGGCTGGCCCGCCAGGTGATCGGAGCGGGGCTGGCGCACACCGTCCTGGCCGTCCCGATCGCGCAGGAGCGGGCGACCATGCACCTGGACACGGTGTGCACGATGGTCGACGTCGACACCGTCGTCATGTACCCGCCGATCGCGCACTCCCTGACGGCCTTCACGGTCACGCTCGACGACGGCGGGCTGAAGGTCGCCGAACCGCGCCCGTTCCTGGACGCGGCGGCCGAGGCGATGGGCCTGGACCGGCTCAAGGTGATCGACACCGGCCTCGACCCGGTCACCGCGGAACGCGAGCAGTGGGACGACGGCAACAACACCCTCGCGGTAGCGCCGCGCCTGTGCGTCGCCTACGAACGCAACATCGAGACGAACGCGCAACTGGAAGCGGCGGGCATCGAGGTCATCCGGATCAGCGGCAGCGAACTGGGAACCGGCCGCGGCGGCCCGCGCTGCATGTCCTGCCCGATCCTCCGCGAAGACGTCTGAGGCAGGCGGCGGGCGTCTGAGGCACCGGCCCACCGGGCGCTCGGCTAGGCGCTGCGGGCGCTGCTCTGGGTCGATCGGGTGCGGTTGCGGGCTTCGTCGTCCGGCTCGTCCATGAGGTCTGGAAAATCGGACAGGTCGGGGACGGCGACCTGGGCCCCGGTCGGGGAGGCGACCCCGCCGTCACCGGACGCCCTGGGCGCCCGCAGGACGGCCCACACCGTGGTGGCACCCTCCTCGTGGCGTACGCCCCAGCCTTCGGACAGGGCCTCCACGATGCCGAGCCCGCGTCCGCCGAGCGAGGACAGCGTGCCCGGGCCGCGGCGCGGCTCGGTCATGGCGCCGCCGTCGCTCACCTCGACTTCGAGGAGGTCTCCGCGGCGCAGCCAGCACACCCTGACCTGCCCGGACGGCAGCGGCCGCGCGTGCCGGAGGGCGTTGCTGATCAGCTCGCTGATGATGACGGCCGCGTCGTCCACGATGGTCTCGAAGACACCCGAGTCGACCAGTTCCGAGCTGAGGCGCTTACGGGCGACCGCGACGCTCGACGGCGCGTGTGGCAGCAGTACGACGCTCGACGCCCTCACCTCCCCGTGGCTCCGCTTACCCGGACGGTTCCCGTCATCGCGCTTCCAGTACGACCGAAATGCCCTGATGGCCATGGCCGGAAACACGAACGATTCAGTCTGCCACCTGCACAACGAGTCACCGCCCATCCGGTCACGGTGATCACCCCCGGATCGGAATTCCGTCACCAACGGCAACCATCAAGGATCTATCCAGTCAACGGCGGATTTACTCCTCACGCGCGCGTTTCGTCCGTCACACTCCGGCGCCACGGAACTTTCCCGCAGAGACCTACCCTGCCACCGGTCGAGACCGCTGATTGCCCTGGTCACAACGGTCTCACCACGGCACCCTCTGCGGACTGTCCTTACGGTGAGTAACCGCGATCGGGTCGGGGACCGGCCGGGCGGTCAGTCCGCGGCGCGGAGCACGAGCCGCATGCACGTGCCGTCGCCGGGATGCGCGCCACCTGCGGGTCCGCGCCCCTCCGCCGCCCGCAGGAGGGTGTTGGGCAGCCGCGGCGGCAGCGTCTCCGCGGCTGCCGACCCGTTTTCTCCCTGCCCGTACGCGCTTGTGTGAGATACCTCACGCTTGCCAGCTCCGCCCGGATGTGCGGAGATCGTTCCGCCCTGGGCCTCCGTCAGGCGTTTGACGATGTAGAGGCCGAGCCCGATGCCGCCGAAGCGCCGGCGGTCCCCCGACTCCCCCTGGACGAACCGCTCGAAGATCCGCTCATGGTCGCCGGGCGGGATGCCGATGCCCTCGTCCACGACCGTCACCACGGCGTCGGACTTCTCGCGGACGGCACGGACGCTGACCGTCCCGCCGTCCGGGGAGTACTTGAACGCGTTCTCCAGCAGCTGCCCGAGGACGATGTCGGTCGCCATCGCGTCACCCCGGCACGGCGGCAGATCCGGCGCGATCTCCAGCTCGACCCGGTGCAGCGGCGACAGCGACCGGAACCCCGCGACGACGCCCTCCAGCACCCGGGCCAGGTCGAACGACTCGATCGTCACGGTCAGCTCGTCGGCGCCCGCCCGGGACCCCAGCAGCAGATGCTCCACGAGGCGGCCGAGCGACTGGGAGCGTTCGGCGATCGTGGCGACGGCGGCGCGGCGGTCGGTGTCGGCCAGCTCGTCCCACCGGTTGACCAGCGTGGACGCGAACCCCTGCACGACCGTGATCGGGGTGCGCAGCTCGTGGCTGGTCGTCGCGAGGAACAGGTCCTTGGCCTCTTCGAGCGCCTTCGCCTCCGACACGTCGCGGAAGTCGACGACCAGCTCGCCCGTCTCCTCGATCTCGGCGGCCAGCACGTTCAGCCACGTCCCCGACTCCAGCCGGAACGTCAGCATCTCCCCGAGCGCGGGCATGTCGAACGGCAGCGGGCGCCCGATCGCGTCCTCCGGCGGGATGCCGGTGAGGGTGTGCGCGGCGGGGTTCCACTGCCGGACGACGAGGTCGTGGTCCAGCACGGCGATGCCGTCGGCGCTGGAGTCGATGACGGCGCGCTCGTGCGCCCGCTGCCGGACGACCTCCGCGTAGGCGACGGCGTTGCCGACCGCGACCCCCGCGTGCCCGGCGAGCAGCTCCAGCAGCTCGAGCTCGGTGTGTCCGATCTTGCGGCCGGAGAAGAGCGCGTAGAGAGCGCCGTACGGCCGGTTCTGCAGGTACGACAGCCCGAGCGCGATCGTGTGCAGGCCGGACAGCTCCGACCAGATCAGGTCGCCGAGGCGCCGCTCGCCCGTCGCGAGCAGCACGGTCTTGCCGGACCGCAGCACCTCCCCGACCAGGCTCGACCGCAGGTCCGCGGACGTCCCGCGCATGTGCTCGGGCAGCCCGGACATGCTGACCAGCCGCAGCCGCTCGCCCTCGATCCGCACGAACCCGCCCGCGTCGGCACCGGTCAGCTCGATCAGCGCCGCGGTGATCCGGTCGAGGACGACGGCCAGGTTCAGTTCCGCGTTCAGGTCGGCGACGATGTCGTTCAGCCGCCGGACGAGCCGGGCCCGCTCGGTCATGTGGTGCTGGACGATCTCGTCCTCGTCCACCGGGTGGTACACCCCGACCCAGCCGAGCAGGCTCCCGGACGGGTCTTTCAGCAGGCTCGTGTCGATCCGCACGTCGATCAGGCGGCCGTCCCGGTGGAACCTGCGGGTCGCGATCGAGATCTGCCCGCTCTCGCCCTCGCCCGTCCGCCGCGTGAGGAGCCGTTCCTGGACGGCGTTGTGCTCGGCCTTCAGCTCGTCCGGCACGATCGGCGGCACCCGCCCGGCCATCTCCTCGGCCGTCCAGCCGAACATGCGCTCGGCCGCCGGGTTCCACACCGTGACCCGGTGCCGCTGGTCAACGGCCACGATCGCGTCGGCGGCGCTCTCGATGACGGCGCGCGCGATCGGGTCGTGGACGTGGTGGTGCACGCCTGTCATCGTGCCACCGGCCCCCCGTGCTCGCCGGGTAACTTGCACCGAAACTTCCCACGTCACCCTTACCTTTTGGTAAGACTACCGCCGGGTAACCCGGCCGATCAGAAGCGCGGCCAGCCCGGACACCAGGAACGACAGCAGCGACGCGCTCATCCAGCTCTGCGGGGCGAAGTGCACGGCGTCCCGGACGCCCGTCCAGAAGCCCGCCCAGCCGTCGACGGTGCCGGGGTTGATGAGCTGGTAGACGACGAACCCGGCCGCCCAGGCGCCGATCATCCCCCAGCGGGACGGCGCCGTCCGCGACACGTCCCATCCGTCCAGGTGCGCGGCGTCCGCCGCCGCGCCGTCCCGGCGGCGGCGCCCGAGGAAGAAGTCGGTGGCCAGAACGCCCAGCATCGGCACGAACACCGACCCGATCAGCGCCAGGAAGCCCGCATAGTCGTTGATGTCCAGGGCCAGCGCGAGGACGGTGATGGTGATGCCGAGCAGGACGCTCAGAACACGGCGGTCGGCGCGGGGCGCGAGGTTCTGGATGGACACGGCGGTGGAGTAGGTGTCGGCGAACGACTGGTCCGCCTCCCGCAGCACGAACACCGCGAAGAACACGACGCCGAGCGTGGCGCCCAGGAACGGGTCGAAGACGTTCTCGGTGTTGCCCGCGACCAGCGCCAGCGCCAGCAGGCCGAGAACGTAGGCGACGATCTGCGTGACCGAGTAGCCGACGGCCGCGGCCCCGAACGCCGCGCGCTCCGTCCGCGAGTGCCGGGTGTAGTCGGCGGCGACCGGCACCCACGAGATCGACACCGCGAGCGCCGCGTCCGCGCCGATCCAGAAACCGCCCCACGACCCCTGCGACAGGTCCGGCAGCGGCTCGCGGAGGATCTGGACGTAGAAGTACACCAGCGCGATCGCCACGGCGACCGTCACGTACCGGCGCAGCAGGCGGACCGACCCCAGCGGCCAGATCGTCAGCACCGTCGTGATCAGCCCGGCGGCGATCACGTAGCCCCAGCGGGGTATCCCGTCCCACAGCTCGGTCGCCGCGTCCGCGATGACGATCAGCTCGAACGTCCCCCAGCCGACGAGCTGCGCGATGTTCAGCACCGTGGGCGCGTACGACAGCTTCGCGCCGAACAGCCCGCGCAGCAGCACCATCGCCGGCTGCCCGGTGCGGGCTCCGGGGACGGCGGCGAGACCGAGCATCAGCCCGCCCAGAACCGTGCCGACCGCCATCGCGACGATGCCCGCCATGATCGACAGCGTCGGGTTGCCGTCGGTGTCGGGCGCCAGGACGGTGTACGCGCCGGAGAAGGCCAGCAGGCTGACCCCGAGGTTCGCCCAGAACGCGCCCTGGTCCCAGAACCCGAGGACCCTGGGGGCGGGCTCTTCGAGGGTGAAGGGCACTTCGTTCGGAGGCTTGACGTCGGACGCCACGGAACACACTCCCTACGCCGGCATTACCCGGACAGGTTCATGCGGTCGGCGACGCCTCGAAGGCCGCCCTCTCAGCCCGGCTGTGGCCCGAGCTCCCGCGGATATCGGCCGGCACATGTTCGGCCGGCCCTGTTTCAGCCCAGATCGTACAAGGACCTGGCTTCCCCCAATAGGGCGCGGATCACCTCAAAGAGAACAGATCACACCGTCACGCCACAAACGGGGGACCGTCCCCGGCGCCCTCCATCGGACGTCCCGCCTCGGCCCAGCCCTGCATCCCGCCGTCGACGTTCTTGGCCAGCCAGCCCGCCTGGTTGAGCGCCACGGTGACCTGCGCGGACCGGGCCCCCGACCGGCAGATCACGAAGACCTCCTGGTCACGCGGGACCTCACCGGCACGGTCACCGAGCCGGCCCATGGGGATGTGGACCGCCTCCGGCGCGTGCCCGGCGTCCCACTCGTCCTGTTCCCGCACGTCCAGCAGGTAGGCGTCCTGCGGAACGTCAGCGGCCACCACGGCCGGCACGTCGTCCCCGAAATTCATCACACCCCCATGGAACCGTGCGAAGCACCCCTGCGTCGAATCACGCATGCGGTATCGGACGCTCCTTTTCGTGGCGCCCGGGCTGGCCGTGCTCCTCTCATCGGCCGCCTGCGGCGACGAACAGGCCAACGGAACCCCCGCCGACAAGCCTTCGGGCGCAACATCCGTGCAGCCCTCCGACTCGCCGGCGGACACGCTCACCATCGATGTCAAGGCCTCCGCGGAGGCCCCCGCCAAGACCTGGACCCTGACCTGCGAACCGCCCGGCGGCGGCCATCCCAAGGCCGCCGAAGCCTGTGCGGCCCTGGCCAAGACCAAGGACCCGTTCAAGCCCGTCCCCAAGGACCAGATGTGCACCAAGATCTACGGCGGCCCCGAGGTCGCCACGGTCAAGGGCACCTGGAACGGCAAGGAGATCGACACCACGTTCACCCGCAAGGACGGCTGCCAGCTCCACCGCTGGACCCAGGTGGCCCCCCTCTTCGGCAACGTCCCCAAGGTCCGCTGAAGGAGCCCTCCCCGTTCCGGCTCGCTTCCGGACCCTGGTCGGCCTGCCCCCCTCCGAATACCGCCACCGAAGCCGCTCCGCCGCCCACGAACGACTCGCGCGGCCTTCTACTTGAGCAGGCGGGACATGCGGCGGTCGGCGAGGGGCTTGCCGCCTGTCTGGCAGGTGGGGCAGTACTGGAGGGACGAGTCGGCGAACGAGACCTCGCGGATGGTGTCGCCGCAGACGGGGCATTTCTGGCCGGTGCGGGCATGGACCCGCAGGCCGGTCTTCTTCTCGCCCTTGAGGTCCTGGGCTTCGAGGCCGCGTGAGCGTTCCACGGCGTCCCGGAGGGTGGCGACGATCGCCTCGTGCAGGGTGGCGACGTCGTCCTCCGTCAGGGACGCGGCGATCTTGAACGGGGACATCTTCGCGACGTGCAGCACCTCGTCGGAGTAGGCGTTGCCGATTCCGGCGATCACCTTCTGGTCGCGCAGCAGCCCCTTGATCTGGGTGCGCTTGCCGTTGACGATCGCGGCGAGCGCCCCGGGGGTGAAGGCGTCGTCCAGGGGGTCGGGGCCCAGCGACGCGACACCCGGCACGTCGGCGGGGTCGCGGACGACGTAGACGGCGAGGCCCTTCTTCGTGCCGGCCTCCGTCAGGTCGAAGCCGGAGCCGTCGTCCAGGTGGACGCGCAGGGCGAGGGGATTCTTGCCGCCGGGCCGGACGGGCCTGGACGGGATCTCGTCCCGCCAGCGCAGCCAGCCGGCGCGGGCCAGGTGGATCACCAGGTGCAGGCCGTCGACGTCCAGGTCGAGGAACTTGCCGTGCCTGGACGCGCCGGTGACGGTCAGCCCGCCGAGCGAGGTGACCGGCGGGTCGTAGGTCTTCAGCGCGGAGATGGCGAGAACATCGATCCGGGCGACGGCATGGCCGACCACGCGCTCCCGCAGGAACCCCGCCAGCGCCTCCACCTCTGGTAGCTCAGGCATGGCTTCAGTATCGGCGATGAAGTCGTCCACAGGGCTGTGGACGGCTGTGGAAAAGTTTGTGCACAACGTCGGATCCGCTTGCGTGTGCGGCTCTTTCGGGGTCGATACCTCAATGAATCCGGTCAAAGCGGCTGGAGGGGGGTCCGTGCGGCGGTCACACAGGGTGTGGATAACTTCCATGTAACGACCCTTGGGTAACCGCTGCGGAAGGCCTGTGAGGGCGACTCACCGGCCGGAATTCCAAGGTGTGACCGGGATCTCGAAATAACCCCTGGGGGGTAGGGGTTGCCCAGGACGCTCGGTTCTGCCAGCATGAGGATCAGAGATACCCCCCTAGGGTAATGAGCAAGGGAGACATCAGATGAGCACCGCCACCTACACCGTCACCGGGATGACCTGCGGCCACTGCGTCAGCTCCGTCACCGAGGAGGTCGAGCAGATCGCCGGCGTGACCGGCGTCGACGTCGACCTGCCGACCGGCCGGGTGACCGTGACGAGCGACACGCCCCTCGACGACGCCCTGGTCAAGGACGCCGTCGAAGAGGCCGGTTACGAACTGAAGTCATGAGCGGCGCGCATCTCGCGTCCAGGCGGGGTGCGTCCCAGATGTTCGAGCGGAGTGGATCGGCATGAACAGCGCGACCAAAGTGGGGGCCTACGCCGTGGGCCTGGCCGTGGTCTTCGGCGGGGCCGCCGGGATCGGCAAGGTCGTCGGACCCGTCGGGGCCACGGCCGAGACCGCGTCCCATGAAGGCGCGGGTCACGGCGGCGAAGGCGGGGGGCACGGCGCCGCGGCGTCCCCTGTGCCCGGTGGCCTGCAGGTCTCCGAGGACGGCTACACGCTCGTCCCGCGCAAGACGACGCTGACGCCCGGCAAGCGGACCGACTTCCGGTTCACCGTCAACGGGCCGGACGGCAAGCCCGTCACCGGGTTCAAGCCCCTGCACGGCAAGCGCCTCCACCTGATCGTCGCGCGGCGTGACCTGTCGGGCTTCCAGCACCTGCACCCGACCGAGGCCGGCGGCGGTGTCTGGACGGTGCCGATCACGCTGCCCAAGGCGGGTGTGTACCGGTTCTTCACCGACATCCAACCGAACGGGGCGTCGCGCCAGCTGACGCTGGGAACCGACGTCTTCGCCCCGGGCGACATGCGGTTCACGCCGCTGCCGAAGCCCGAGCAGGTGGCGAAGGTGGACGGGTACGAGGTCGCGCTGTCCGGCGGACTCACTCCCGGCAAATCCACTGAACTCACCCTTTCGGTGAGCAAGGACGGCAAGCCGGTCACCGACCTGCAGCCGTACCTGGAGGCGTACGGCCACCTGGTGGCGCTGCGCCAGGGCGACCTCGCCTACCTCCACGTCCACCCGGACGGTGAGCCCGGCGACGGCGAGACGAAGCCGGGGCCCGGCATCACGTTCTTCGCCGAGGCGCCCAGCACCGGCGCATACCGTCTGTACCTGGACTTCAAGCACGACGGCGAGGTCCGCACGGCCGAGTTCACCGTGCACGCCGGCGACGCCGCGGTACCCGTCCAGGAGACCGAGACCGAGCCGGGCCACGATGACCGGCCCCACGGGCACTGACCGCACGATCGAGGCAGAGGAGGAGCGATGAGCACGGACACCGCGTCCGGGCGTATCGAGCTGGCGATCGGCGGGATGACGTGCGCGTCGTGCGCCAACCGCATCGAGCGGAAGCTCAACAAGCTGGACGGCGTGACCGCGACGGTCAACTACGCCACCGAAAAGGCCCGTGTCGAGTTCCCCGAGGGGGTATCGGCGGACGAGCTGATCGCCACGGTCGAGCAGGCCGGGTACTCCGCCGAACTCCCGGCCCCGCCGAGGTCGGAGTCCGAGGGGGACGGGGCGCCGGAGCCGGACGACGGGCTGCGCCCGCTGCGGCAGCGGCTGATCACCTCGGTCGTGCTGTCGGTCCCGGTCATCGCGATGGCGATGATCCCGGCGCTGCAGTTCGAGGCGTGGCAGTGGCTGTCGCTGACCCTCGCCGCCCCGGTCGTCGTGTACGCGGGATGGCCGTTCCACAGGGCCGCGGCGATCAACCTGCGGCACGGCGCGGCCACCATGGACACGCTGATCTCGGTCGGCACGATCGCCGCGTTCGGCTGGTCGCTGTGGGCGCTGTTCTTCGGCACGGCCGGTGAGCTGGGCGTCAAGCACGGCTTCGAGTTCTCGCTGACACGCTCCGACGGGTCGATGAACATCTACCTTGAGGCCGCCGCCGGCGTCACCATGTTCATCCTGGCCGGACGGTACTTCGAGACGCGGTCCAAGCGCCGCGCCGGCGCCGCCCTCCGCGCCCTGCTGGAGATGGGCGCCAAGGACGTCGCGGTCATCCGGGACGGACGCGAGGAGCGCATCCCGGTCGACCGGCTCTCCGTGGGCGATGTGTTCGTCGTCCGTCCCGGAGAGAAGATCGCCACCGATGGGACGGTCGAGGAGGGCTCGTCCGCCGTGGACGCGTCCATGCTGACCGGAGAGTCGGTCCCGGTGGAGGTCGCGCGGGGCGACAGCGTCGTCGGCGCCACCGTGAACGCGGGCGGGCGGCTGCTGGTCAGGGCCACCCGGGTCGGTTCCGACACCCAGCTCGCGCAGATGGCGCGGCTCGTGGAGGACGCGCAGACGGGCAAGGCGCAGGCGCAGCGGCTCGCCGACCGAATCTCCGGGATCTTCGTCCCGGTGGTGATCGCGCTGGCGCTCGGCACGCTCGGCTTCTGGATCGGAACCGGCACCGGCCTCGCCGCCGCGTTCACCGCCGCGGTCGCCGTGCTGATCATCGCCTGCCCGTGCGCCCTCGGCCTCGCGACCCCGACCGCCCTCATGGTCGGGACGGGACGCGGCGCCCAGCTCGGCATCCTGATCAAGGGCCCCGAGGTGCTGGAGTCCACCCGGAAGATCGACACGATCGTCCTGGACAAGACCGGCACCGTCACGACGGGACGCATGGCGCTGGTCGACGTCGTCACCGCCGACGGCGTTTCCGAGGACGATGTCCTGCGGCTGGCGGGGGCGCTGGAGAACGCGTCCGAGCACCCCATCGCGCAGGCCATCGCCAAGGGTGCGACCGAACGGATCGGTGAACTGGGCTCGGTCGAGGACTTCGCCAACATCGAGGGACTCGGCGTCCAGGGAGTGGTGGACGGCCACGGCGTCCTCGCCGGCCGGCCGCAGCTCCTCGCCGAATGGTCGCAGCAGCTCACTCCCGGCCTCGAACAAGCCATGGAGGAGGCCCAGGCGCTCGGCCACACCGCCGTCGCGGTCGGCTGGGACGGCGAGGCCCGCGCCGTGATCACCGTCGCGGACCAGGTCAAGCCGACCTCGCGGGAGGCGATCCAGCAGCTCAGGTCGCTGGGGCTGCGCCCGGTCCTGCTGACCGGCGACAACGCGACGGTCGCCCGCACGGTCGCGGACGCGGTCGGCATCGACGAGGTGATCGCCGAGGTCCTGCCGCAGGACAAGGTCGACGTCGTCAAGCGCCTCCAGTCCGAGGGCCGGACGGTCGCGATGGTCGGCGACGGTGTCAACGACGCCGCCGCCCTCGCCCAGGCCGACCTGGGTCTTGCGATGGGGACGGGCACGGACGTCGCGATCGAGGCGTCCGACCTGACCCTCGTCCGCGGGGACCTGCGGGCCGCCGCCGACGCGATCCGGCTGTCCCGGCGCACGCTCGGCACGATCAAGGGCAACCTGTTCTGGGCGTTCGCCTACAACGTGGCGGCCATCCCGCTGGCGGCGTCCGGGCTGCTCGTCCCGATGATCGCGGGCGGCGCGATGGCGTTCTCGTCGGTCTTCGTGGTCAGCAACAGCCTGCGGCTCCGCCGCTTCAAGGCACTGAACGCGAACCGCGGCGAGCCCGTCGCCCCGGCCGCCAAGCCGATGCGGGAAGAACTGTCCGCAGCCGGCTAGTCCTTACACAGAGCGCGCGGTCCCGGCGAGGGGCCGCGCGCTTCGTGGATGAGGCCGTCAGGTGCGGAGGGTGGCCATCAGGGGCGCCAGGGCGGGGTCCGCGGCGGCGGCGTCCAGGGCCTCGGTGAGGGTCGCGGTGTAGGTCGGGGCGGCCTCCGCCTGGGCGGCGCGGCCCTCCTCGGTGATGACGGTGTAGACGCCGCGGCGGTCCTTGGGGCACATGGCGCGGCGGGTGAGGCCGGCGGCCTCCAGCCGGGCGACGAGGCGGCTGACCGAGCTCTGGTCGAGGCCGATGAGGTCGGCGAGTTCCTGCATCCGCAGCTCACCGTCGTCGGCGCGGGACAGCCGGCACAGGGCCCGGTACTCCGACAGCCCGATTCCGTGCAGGCGCTGCATCGCCTTGGCGAGCTGGTGCTCGACGCGTCCGTGCAGGGTGACGACGCCGTCCCAGAGCAGGTCGTCCGCCGTGAAGGTGCCCGTCGTGGTGCCGGTCGCGCCTGCGCTCATCTCGCGCCCCCTCTTCTGTTGACACCACCTTACATGCAATGCGAATATCTGCATGTACATGCAAGTTCCTTTGAGTCTGGTGGAGGCCCACGATGACCAGTCCGCTGCTCCTTCCCTACGACGGGCCGCACCTGAACCTGCCCAACCGGATCGCCATGGCGCCGATGACGCGGGGCAGGGCGGACGACGCGACCGGCGTCCCCCATCCGCTGACCGCGGAGTACTACGCGCAGCGCGCCACCGCCGGCCTGATCGTCACCGAGGGGATCTGGCCGGACGTCCTCGGCAAGGGCGGGCCCGGCATCCCCGGCCTGGTCGACGACGCGCAGGTCGACGGATGGCGCGCGGTCACCGACGCCGTCCACGCGGCAGGCGGGACGATCTTCGCCCAGCTCTGGCACGTCGGCCGGATGACGCACCCGCTCAACCTGCCCGGCGGCGCGACGCCGGTCGCCCCCTCACCCGTCCGGATCGAGGGCGAGCAGATCTACACGTGCGAAGGCGACGTCGACCACGTCACGCCGCGCGCCATGACGACCGCCGAGGCGGAAACGTTGATCACCGGCTTCGCCGCCGCGGCCCGCAACGCCGTCAGGGCCGGGTTCGACGGCGTCGAGGTGCACGGCGCGAACGGCTACCTCATCCAGCAGTTCCTCGCCGAGAACACCAACCGGCGCACCGACCGGTTCGGCGGCTCCCGCGCCGGGCGGCTGCGGTTCGCGCTCGACGCGGTGGAGGCCGTGGCCGCCGAGGTGGGGCCCGGACGGGTCGGGCTGCGCATCTCCCCGCACAACCCGGAGAACGAGATCGCCGAGCAGGATCCGCAGGGCACCTACCGGGAACTCGTCGACACCCTCGACCCGCTCGGTCTCGCCTACCTGCACGTCATCGAGCGCGGCGCCTACGGGGCGCTCGCCGATCTGCGCCCGCGCTGGTCGGGCACCCTGATCGGGAACTTCAACGGCCCCGAGCCCACCTCGCGGGAGGCCGGCGAGCAGGTCGTCGCCGTGGGCCTGGCCGACCTCTTCTCGTTCGGGCGGCTGTTCATCTCCAACCCCGACCTGCCGGCCCGCTTCGAAGGGGGCACGCCGCTCAACACGCACGTCCCCGGACTCGTCTACGGCGGAGGCGCCGAAGGCTACGTCGACTACCCGGCCCTGTCGCCCCAGCGCTAGCCCGGCCTCCGCCCCAGCGGCCCCGGGCGTCAGGCCGGGCGGGGCGTCACGGGACGTCCCAGAAGGCGATCTCGTGACGCATGCCCTCCAGGAACAGACGTTCCGCGGACTCGCGGTCGGCGCCGGACTCGTCGATCATCTGGGCGATGCGCCCGGTCAGCTCGGCGAAACCGGGGTCGGCGTAGGTGTCGACCCAGCGGCGGTAGCGCGGCTCGGACGGCGGGTTCTCGACCAGGCGGGCGCCGAGCGTGGAATAGCCCCACATGCAGGGATAGAGGGCGGCAAGGCCGTCAGCGTACGTGGCGGCACTGTCCAGAAGAAACGACGTGTACGCGGTGCAGGCCGGGCCCTTCTTCGCACCGTCCAGATCGGCGTCGAAGCTCGCGGACAACGACCTGTGCAGGTCGAGCTCGTCATGGAACGTCGCATAGGCGAGGTCGACGAGATCACCGAGATGGGCGGCGGGCGCCTGCCACGCCAGCCTGGAGAACACGCGCACGTAGTCGTGCAGGAAGAGGTAGTCCTGTTCCAGCCAGGAGCGGAACACCGCCTCGTCCAAATTCCCTTGGGCGATGCCCTCGACGGTGGGGTGCCTGAGCTGTTCGTCGACCAGCGGACGGCCGAGTTCTTCCAGATGCGCCGCGAGACTCATGCCCGCAAGTCTCGCACCGCCGTGACCGCACCCCGGAAACGACCAGACCCCGCCGAGTCATGCGACCCGGCGGGGCCCTGGTCTTGCGGCCGGTGTGTGGGTCGCCTCTCGGCGAAAGGCACAACACGGCTCCAGCCGGACGGTATTCCGTGAAGGCAAAAGGTGAGGCCCGGGGACACCAGGCACACCGGCTGTCATGTGTAACCGACGGGCCCCCGGGATTGTTCCCGGCCCCCCAGATCGCTGAAGGTCCCCGTCCGGCGGACGGTGTGCCACCCCAGGCGCGCCCCCAGAAGCGCGGTGACGACGGACTGGACGACGACCATGTACATGAGCTGCCGGTAGACGAACTGCTGGAGCGGCAGCGTCCACAGGGGGCGGATCCGTTCGCCGTCCAGCCACAGGGCGTAGGCCCCGGCGGCGGCCTGCGCGGCGACGAAGACCGTCCAGGTGAGGACGGGCCCGGCCGGATCGAGGAAGACCAGGCCGAACAACGCGAACAGGTCGATCGCCGGCGCGAACAGCGGCAGCAGCACCTGGAACACCGCCAGGTAAGGCAGGCATCGGCGTCCGAACCTGCCCGAGCCGCCGCGTTCGAACACGGAGCGGCGGTGCTTCCACATCGCCTGCATCGTCCCGTAGCACCAGCGGTAGCGCTGCCTCCACAGCTGCCGCAGTGACGACGGCGCCTCCGTCCACGCCAGGGCCTTCTCCTCGTAGACGACGCGCAGGCCGGTACGGCAGATCGCCATGGTGAGGTCGGTGTCCTCGGCGAGGGTGTCGCCCGGGACGCCGCCGACCTCGACGAGGACCGACCGGCGGAACGCCCCGATCGCGCCGGGCACGGTCGGCATGCACCGCAGGACGTCGAACATCCGCCGGTCGAGGTTGAAGCCGATCACGTACTCGATGTGCTGCCAGCGTCCGAGGATGCCGCCGCGGTTGGCGACCTTGGTGTTGCCGCTGACCGCGCCCACCCGCGGGTCGGCGAGCGGCGCGACGAGGTGGCGGATGGTGTCGCGCTGGAAGACGGTGTCGCCGTCCACGAGCACCAGCAACTCGGCGCGGGCGACGGCGATCCCCGCGTTGAGCGCGCTGGGCTTGCCGCCGTTGGCCTTGCGGATCAGGTGGACGGAGGGCAGCCCGATCGAGTCGACGATCGCGGCGGTGCGGTCGCGGGACCCGTCGTCCACCACGATCACCTCGACGGTGCCCGGATAGTCGGTGTCCAGCAGCGAGGCGACCGTCGCCCCGATGCTCGCCTCCTCGTTGTAGGCGGGGACGACCACGGAGACGGGCGGGAACGGATCGGGCGGCATGCCTTCGTACCCGGGCGCCCCGCCGTACCCGGGCGCCCCGCCGTACCCGGGCGCCCCGCCGTACCCGGGCGCCGCGAGGAAGCCGGTCGCCTCGGGCGCGTCCGGTGGGCGACGCGCCGGCGACCGCACCCGGCGGACGTGGACGTGCGCGAACAGCAGCATCACCACGAGCCTCAGCACGTACAGGATCCCGGCCGCCCCGAACAGCACGCCCATCGTCCCGGTAAGGGCGGACGCGGCGTGCTGCGCGCCGACGAGCGTCCAGCCGGCGGCCCGCTCGTGCGCGGGCACGGGAACCTCGGCGGAGGGCATGTCGAGCGCGTCCGTGAGCGTGGTGAAGCGGTAGCCCTTCGGCTGGAGCCGCTCGATGATCTGCTCGACGGCCGCGACGCTGGCGGACCGGTCGCCGCCCGAGTCGTGCAGCATCACCACGGCGCCCTCGCCGCGCTCACCGGCCGTCAGCGCGGCCCGCACGATCTTCGCGGTGCCGGGCCGCGCCCAGTCCTTGGTGTCGCGGTCGGTGAGGACCACGACGTACCCGTCCTCGCCCGCCCGCCGCGCGGCGCGCCACTCCGGCGCGGTCAGGCCGTCCGGACGGGACGAGTACGGCATCCGCATCAGCCTCGTGTGGACTCCCGCCGCCCCGGCCAGGGCCCGCTGCGTGAGGTCGAGTTCGAGCTGCTGCCGCCACGCCGGCGCGGTCGCGAGGTCGACGTGCGTGTACGTGTGCGAGCCGATCTCGTGGCCCTCGCGGAGGATCCGGCGGGTCAGCCCCGGGTTCTCGGCCACGCGGGCGCCGACCGTGAAGAACGTGGCGTGGGCGTCGTGGCGCCGCAGGACGTCCAGCATCCGCGGCGTCCAGGTCGGGTCGGGGCCGTCGTCGAAGGTCAGCGCGATCGTCTTCGGCGGCATCCGCCGGCTCTGCGGGGCGTCGCCGGTGAGGTTCACGACCGGCCCGCCTGAGGTGATCTCCTCCGGCGCCGGGACGGGACGCTCGGGCACGTCCCGTGGCGCCTCGCCGACGACGCCGCGGGAGAAGCCGTCCAGCAGCAGGAGCACGGTCAGCAGGAGGCCGCCGAGCATCAGCAGGATCCAGTGGCCCCTGGGTTCACCGCGTCGGCGCGTCAACGGTCGTTCTTCTTACGCCCCCAGGCGGGCGGGCTCGCGTCCGACCTCCCCTTCCCCGGGGGGCTCGCGGTCGACGCGGGCGCCGGCGCCGCCGGCGGTGTCGCCGCGGACGGCGCGGACGGGGAAGCGCCCGTACCCTGCCCGCCACCTCCGGGCCCCCCGGCGCCCGGTCCCGTGGGCTCGGGGCTCGTGGCGTTCCGCTCCGGGTTCGCCGGCGGCATGACGGGAGTGCCCGGATCGGGCGACGGCTCGCTCCACGACGTCAGGGGCACGCTCGGCCCGGTCGTCATGCCGAGGCCGAGCGCGCCGAGGACCACGATGAGCACGGCCCCCGCGCCCAGGCCCAGCCGCCTCCCGAACCGTGCCCGCCACCCGGTCGCGTCGACGAACACCGCCTTCGCCTGGACGCGGGTCTCGGGACGCGTCGCACGCGGTGATTCACGCGGGGCCGCCGGTGGCGAATCGACAACAGGGGGGATGCCCGTGATGAGCAATGCGTCCCGGTCTTGCGGGGTACTGCCGGTCATTTTCGTCCATCACTTCGTCCGGTGGGGAACGCCCGAGCACGAGGGGCGGCGTGAACGCTCAATGCTTCAGCGCGAACAACCACGTACGTGTCACACGCCCGGCGGATTCCCTGCACAATGGCCGGAATGGAACGAGCGGACGAGGAAGATCTCGGCCGTGCCCTGCGAGCGGCGCAGGACGGCGACGAGCAGTCCTTCCGCATGCTTTACCGCGACGTCCAGCCCCGCCTGATCCGCTTCGCCGGCGCGCTCGTCGGCGCGGACGCCGAGGACGTGACCTCGGAGGCATGGCTGCAGATCTCCCGGGACCTGCCCTCGTTCCGCGGCGACCTCGACGGCTTCCGCGGCTGGACCGCGACGATCACGCGGCACCGGGCACTGGACCATCTGCGCCGCAAGTCACGCCGCCCCGTGTGCGACCTGCCCGTCGAGGAACTGGTCACCATGGCCGCCGACGGCGACACCGAACGCGACGCCCTCACCGGTGTCGCCACCCAGGACGCGCTCCGGCTGATCAACGGACTCCCCAGCGACCAGGCGGAGGCGGTGCTCCTGCGCGTCGTCATGGGCCTGGACGCCAAGACGGCCGGCAAGGTCCTCGGCAAGCGCGCCGGGGCCGTGCGGACCGCCTCCTACCGTGGTCTGCGCCGCCTCGCCGAACTGCTGGGCCCGTCCCACGCGAACGCGCCGTCCCCGCCGGAGTCCCCGAAGGCCCTGCCCCTCATCCCCGGTGACAAAAACGGCGGTACCGGCGCTGAAGGGGTGTCATGAGCGACCAGTACCGGGCCGGACGGCTCGACGATCGCACCCTCGAAGGCCTCCTCGACCTAGACGGTGCCCACGGGCACGCCCGGCTCCACGCCCTGCTCTCGGCGGCCGCCGGGCCCGCCCGCCCGGAGGAGGTCGCGGGTGAGGACGCCGCCGTCGCCGCCTTCAGAGCCGCCCCGCGTCCCGCGCGGGCGTCCCGCATGCACCGCGTGGCCGCCCTGCGCCGCTTCCTGACGGTCAAGATCATGGTGCTGGTCGGCGGTTCGCTCATCCTGACCGGTGGGGCGGCCGCCGCGATCACCGGCAACATCCCGGGGCAGGAGGCGTCGCCCGCGCCCAGCACGACGCCCGGCGACCGCACGGGCAACCGCCAGGACCGGACACCGGCAAACCAGTTCGCACCGTCCGGAGCACCGGCGGCGCCGCCGGACGCGTCGGGCCCGCCCGGCACGTCCAAGAAGGGCAACGGCCGCTCCGACGCGCCTGGCCGGCCGGAGAATCCGGGGATCACCAAGAAGTCACCTCGCGGCCCCGGCACCAACCAGGGCACCCCGCCGGACGCGAACCCCGGCAACGACCCTGAGACGGGCACGGGCACTGGGACCGGCAACCAGAACGGAACCGGCGGCAACGCTCCCCCGACCGAGGTGCCGTCGGGCAACGGCAAGGACGGCGCCGTGACCGGCAGGCCGGACTGACAGGGCCTCTCCACGGGCCGCCGGCTGCGGCGCTAAAGACAGCCCTCGAACTGCGGGACGTCCACGTCCGACAGGTCCAGGCCCGACGAGCCGAACCACGTGTGCATGAACGTGGCCATCGTCCCGTCCTGATACATCTGGGTGATCGCCTTGTTGAGCGCCTCGCACCCGTCGGGGTCGCCCTTCCGGATCGCGATGCCCGTCCGCCGCTCCCCGAAGCGGGAGTTCAGCAACCGGAAATCCGCGCCCTGCCGCGTCTTCAACCCGGCCAGAATCGTGTCGTTCGTCGTGATGGCGTCGATCCGGCCGTCCCCCAGCATCGCCATGCACTCCCGGTAGGACCTCGCCGCCACCGGCACCGCCGCGACCTGCCGCTCCACGGTCACCGCCTCCGCCGCCCCGGACCCGGTGACGGCGCAGATCCTGCGTCCCTCCAGATCCCGCACGTCGTGCACCTCGCGCTCGCCGTTCCGCACGAGAATGTCCTGGTACGACAGGAGGTACGGCCCCGCGAACGCCAGCCGCTGCGTCCACTCCGGCTCCAGCCAGAACGTCAGCACCATGTCGACCTTCCCGGTCCGGAGCAGCTCCTCGCGATCCGCCGCCAGCGCCGGGACGAAGCGGACCTTCTTCCCCATCCGCTCCGCCAGGTATCGCGACACGTCCACGTCCAGCCCCTCGAACGTGCCGTCCGCGCGCCGGAACCCGATCCCCGGAAGATCCGGCCGCACCCCGGCGACCAGCGTCGTCTCCCCGATGATGGACGCACTCCCGGCGGCCCCGCACCCGGTCAGGACGAGACAGCCCAGCAGGACCGAAGCGATCGGTCGCCGCATCCGCGGATCCCCCCAATCCGTGGGCGGCCCTGGTCCCACCGAACAGGGAGCGCCCGCCTACAAAGTCGCAGCCGGGCGATCATGCCTCCACCCTCCTGACCACAACCGGCCCGACACCGGATGGCAACGCACGAAGGCCTTATCCGGCCCGGCTGCGGAAAGTGCGGCGGTAGGTGTCGGGTGGCACGCCGACCGTGCGGTTGAAATGCCGGCGCAGCGTCGTCCCGGTGCCCATGCCGGTGGCGGCCGCGATCGCCTCGACGCTGTCGCCGGTCGTCTCCAGAAGCTCCTGGGCGCGGCGGATCCGCTGGGTCAGCAGCCACTGCAGCGGGGTGGTACCGGTCACCGACCTGAAATGGCGGCCCAGGTTGCGCGAGCTCATCGCCGCCTGGCGAGCCAGATCCTCGACGGTCAGGGGATGGTCCAGCCGCTCGATGGCCCACGGGAACAGCTCCGCGAGCGGATGGTCGTCCTGCGCCGGCACCGGTGAGGTGACGAACTGGGCCTGGCCGCCGGCCCGGTGCGGCGGCACGACCAGGCGGCGCGCGACCGCGTTCGCGACCGCCGAACCGTGGTCGAGGCGGACGAGGTGCAGGCACAGGTCCATCGCGGCGGCCTTGCCCGCCGAGGTGAGCACGCTGCCGTCGTCCACGTAGAGCACATCCGGATCGACCTCCACCCGGGGATGGCGCGCGGCCAGCGCCTCGGTGTGCACCCAGTGCGTGGTCGCGCGCCGCCCGTCCAGCAGCCCGGCGGCGGCCAGCACGAACGCGCCCGTGCAGAGGGCGGCCACGCGCGCACCCGCCCGGTGGGCCCCGCGCACCGCGTCGACGAGGTCGCCGGGCGGGTCCACGTCGACATCGGCCCACGCCGGAACGATCACCGTGTCGGCGCTCGCCAGCCGGTCGAGCCCGTGGTCGGGCTCCAGCCGGAACCTGCCGGCCTGGACGACGCCCGGCCCGCAGCCGACGAGGTGGTACCAGGGACCGGTCACGCCGTCCGGGGCGGTGCCGAACACCTCGAAGGCCACCGACAGCTCGAAGTTCAGCATCCCGTCGGCGAGGGCGACCGCGACAGTTCTCATGTCCGGAATTGTACGAGGCATGGCGTTCCAGACACTCGTGCGAGACGACCGTCGCCGCCATGATCTCCGCAGTGGATCAACCGAGCACAACAGGAGAAACCATGGGATCGGGTCAGGCGGTCGCGGTGTTCGGCGCCTACGGGCACACCGGGCGCTTCGTGGTGGCGGAGCTGCGGGATCGCGGGTACGTCCCGGTCCTGTCCGGCCGCGACGCCGGGAAGCTGGAAGCACTGGCGGTGTCGTTCCCGGGGCTCGACGTCCGGCCGGCGTCGGTCGGGGATCCCGCGTCACTCGACCGCGCACTGGCGGGCACGGCGGCGGTGATCAACACTGCCGGCCCCTTCGCCGCGACGGCCGCCCCGGTGATCGAGGCGGCGCTGCGCACCGGCGTCCCCTACGTGGACGTGGCGGCCGAGATCGAGGCCAACGCCGACACGTTCGCGCACTTCGCGGACCGCGCCGCCGGGTCCGTGATCGTCCCCGCGATGGCCTTCTTCGGCGGCCTCGGCGACCTGCTGGCCACCGCCGCGATGGGCGACTGGACGGCCGCCGACGAGGCGCACGTCGCGTACGCGCTGAGCAGCTGGCACCCCACCGCCGGAACGCGCGCCTCCGGCACGGTCTCCCGGGAGCGGCGGGACGGCCGGCGGGTCCGCTTCACCAACGGGAAGCTGGACTACCACGAGGACGCTCTTCCGTCCCTGAAGTGGACGTTTCCCGAGCCGATGGGCGTGCGGCCCGCCATCGGGGAGTTCAGCATGGCCGACGTCGTCACGATCCCCAGCCACCTGGCCGTCCCCGAACTGCACTCGTACATGACGGTCGAGGCGGTCGGGGACCTGTCGGCCCCGGACACGCCGGCGCCGGCGGCGGCCGACGAGCGAGGCCGCTCCGACCAGACGTTCCTCATCGACGTCGTCGTGCGCTCCGGCGGCGCCGAACGGCGCGCCACGGCGAGCGGCCAGGACATCTACGCCATCACCGCGCCGCTCGCGGTCGAGGCGGTCCACCGGATCCTCACCGGGCGGACCAGGACGACCGGGGTCGCCTCCGCCGGGAAGATCTTCGACGCGGCCGGCTTCCTCAGCGCGCTGTCCGCACACCTCTCGTTCGAACTGCGTCGGTAGACCGGCGGGCGCCGCCGCGGTTCATTGCGAGACGGGCCGGAGCGCCCCGTCGGTCACCGAGCGGTAGTAGCAGGTCGGACGGGCTTCTCCGGACGGAAGCGTCGTGTGACAGGCGCCGCCGGTCGTCCGGTTCACCAGGTAGAGCAGCGAATTCTGCTCACAGTTGACGCGGACGTCCACCACCTCCAGGACGTCCCCCGACGTCGCGCCCTTGCGCCACAGCTCGTTGCGGGACGTCGACCACAGGACGGCGATCCGCTCGTCCAGCGTCGCCTTGAGCGCCTGGTCGTTCGCGTATCCGATGAACAGGACGTCCCCGCCGGCCGCGTCCTGCAGGACCACGGGGACGACCCGCGCCCCGGTCGCCGCGACGCCGGCGAGCTTGTCGAAGTCCAGAGTGAGCCGGGTGCCTTCTTCGAGTTCGTTCACCCGACCATCCTGCCCTCTCGCCGGGCCCGGCCGACGGAAGCGCTAGCTCGGCCCGGCGGCTGCGGGGACGGCCAGGATCGATTGCACGGTCGCGATGACGACGCGGGCGGTTTCGGCTGATTTCAGGCGACCGGCCCTGATCTCTTCGGCGGCGCCGTGGAGGACGTGCTGGATGACGCCGACCAGCCACGTCATTGGCAGGTCGGTGCGGAAGGCTCCTTGTTCCTGGCCTCGGCGGATGAGCTCTTCGACGCGTTCGGCGGGGGCGGTGTGCAGCTGGCGGATGCGTCCGGCCGGAAGGGTTCCCTGGGCCGCCGCCAACAGCGCCGTGGACTCGGCCACCAGGGACCAGCTGGAGTCGAGCAGCCGGGTCAGGGCGCCTCGTGCGTCACCGGTGAGGTCGACGGCCGCGAGGACCTCTTCACCCGCGCGCAGCGCGTCGACCAGGGCGGCCTCGACCAGGTCCGCCCGGTTGCGGAAATGGCCGTAGAGCGTCATCCGGCCCACTCCGGCGGCCTTGGCGATGTCGTCGATGCTCGCGGTCGGGTCTTGGCTCAGGCTCTCGCGCGCCGCGGAGACGATGCGGGCGATGCTGCGCTCGGCGTCCGCGCGCCGGCGGCGGCCGGAAGTGGAAGTGGACATGCCATCACCCTAACTCGTACGCCGATGTACGTGTTACTCTCCCTTCAGAACTCGTATTGCGTAGTACGAGTTAAGGAGGTTCTGATGACGAGCAAGACACACGACCCGGCCGCGCGAGACGGCTCGCCCCATCCGCTGCGGTGGCGCATCCTGGGGTTCCTCGGCGTGGCGCAGCTCATGTTGATCCTCGACGTCACCGTCGTGGCCATCGCGCTGCCGAACATCGAGGCCGACCTGGAACTGAGCCGCCAGGCCATCACCTGGACGGTCAGCGCGTACACCCTGACGTTCGGCGGCCTGATGCTCCTCGGGGGACGGGCCGCAGACCTGATCGGCGCCAAGCGCGTCGTCCTCACCGGCCTGTTGATCTTCACGGTGGCTTCCCTGGCGACCGGATTCGCCGGATCCGCCGCCCTGCTGCTGGGCGGCCGCATCGCGCAGGGACTCGGGGCGGCGCTGATGTCCCCGGCCGCCCTGTCACTCGTGGTGCAGTTGTTCGACGGAGAAGAGCGGAACAAGGCGCTCGGCGTCTGGTCCGCGCTCGGCGGTGGAGGCGCGGCCCTCGGCGTCCTCCTCGGCGGACTGCTCACCGCCGGCCCCGGCTGGCCTTGGGTCTTCTACGTCAACGTGCCCCTCGGGCTGGTGATCGTGGCCGCGCTCGCCCGGATGCTTCCGCGTCAGGAGGCGGCGACGCCGCGTCCGGGGCTCGATGTGCTCGGTGCGCTGCTGGTGACCGCTTCGTCCGGTGCCCTGATCTACGCGTTCATCCGCGCCGGTGACCACGGCTGGTTCAGCATGGCCACCGGGGCGCTCGTGCTGCTGTCCGCGGTCGGCTACCTGGCGTTCGTGGCCAGGCAGAAGACCGCCAAGTCGCCCATGATGGACGTCGCGCTGCTGGCCCGGCGCCCGGTGGCCACCGGCACGTTCCTCATCCTGATGGCGACCGCGCTGATGATCGCGGTGTTCTTCCTGGGCACGTTCTACTTCCAGCACGGGGAGGACTTCGGCGCCCTGCAGACCGGCCTGCTGTTCCTGCCGGTCGCGGTGGCGACGATGCTCGGCGCCAACCTCACCGGCCGGACCATCGCCAGGACGGGCGCACGCCCGCTCGCCGTGGGAGGGCTCGTCATCGCCGCGATCGGCATGGCCATCCCCGCCCTGTCGATGCATCCCGCCACCGTCGTCGCCGGGACGGCGATCGCGGGTGCCGGGACGGGCGCGATGTTCGTCGTCGCGTCGGCGACCGCGCTCGGCCAGGTGGCGCCGCACGAAGCGGGCATCGCCTCCGGCATCGTCAGCACGTTCCACGAGTTCGGCGCCTCGATCGGAGCCGCGGTCATCTCCAGCGTCGCCGCCGTCAGCCTCGTCGGCGACACGCTCTCGGGGTTCACGGACGGCTTCGTCGTCGCCGCGGTCGCCGCAGCGGCCGGAGCCGTCGCGGCCGCCGTCCTGACACCCGGCCGGGGACGGTGACCGGCCCGTTGACCTACCAGGCCCCCACCTCGACCGGCACGGTCCCCGTCCCCGTCCCCGTCCCCGTCCACCGCTACGTCAAGGACCTGCCCTCCTGACATCCGACGCCGTCGCGAACGCCTTTGAGAACACTGCTTTCCCGGGATTGAACGGGACGCCGGCACGACCTCACATCCGGTGAACGTTCGTGTTCAGCGGTGTCCCCCGGCCGACGCACCGGCCGGCCGGGGGTGGACGGGTTCAGATCTCCTTGAGGAAGCCGGAGTCGACGGCGAGGTCCGCGCCCGTCGTGCTCGCGGAACGCGGCGACGCCAGCAGCGCGATCACGTCGGCGACCTCCTGCGGGTCGGCGAGACGGCCGGTCGTGAGGCTCATCATCTCCGCCGCTCCGCGCTCGAGCACCGCGACACGGTCGGAGCCCGTCGCCCCGGCGATGATGTCGGCCGCGCCGCCCTCGTCCGTCCACCACGGCGTCCGGACCGGGCCCGGCGAGACCGTGTTGACCCGGATTCCCTGCGGCGCGTACTCCTCCGACAGCCCCTTCGTCAGGTTCGTCAGCGCCGCCTTCGCCGCGTTGTAGTCGTAGTTCATCGGCCCGGGGCGGCGGGCGTTCCCCGACGAGACGTTCACGATGGACGCCGCGTCGCTCTTCAGCAGATGCGGGATCGCCGCCCGCACCGCCCGGACGACGGCGTACAGGTTGAACTCGAACATGTCGCGCCAGTCGTCGTCCGCCAGGGTCGCGAAACCGAACCGGGGCAGGTCCGCGCCGGGCGGCGGCCCGCCCGCGTTGTTGACCAGGACGTCGAGCCCGCCGAACGCCTCGACGGCGCGTTCCACCGCGTGCGCCGGGGCGTCCGGGTCCATCAGGTCCGCCGGCACGTGCAGCAGGTTCGGCCCGGCGAGCGCGTCCAGTTCGCCGCCCGGCTTGCGGGACACGGCGGCGACGCGGGCGCCCTCGTCGAGCAGCGTCCGCGTGACGGCCAGCCCGATCCCCTTCGACGCGCCGGTGACGACGGCGACGCGGCCCGCGAGCTGCAAGTCCATGGAATCCCCATTTCATAGGCGAGCACGCCCCTTCCGGACGTACCTCGCCCCTAGGAACCCCGCCCCGCCCGCCCCGGTTGCAGTCACCGCCCGCCGCGACCCCGGACGCGGTCAGGCCGGCTGCATCCATTCCAGGTCGAACGGCGCGTCGCATTCTTCGTGGCGTTCACGCGGAGGTGAGAACATTCGCCGTTGGACGAGGACGGGAGCACGGAGGAGCGCGCCATGAGCGGATCGCCGACCGGCGAGGAGCTGCGGCGGCGGCTGGGCCTGGCCGACGCGGTGGTGATCGGCCTGGGGTCGATGATCGGCGCCGGTGTCTTCGCCGCCCTCGCTCCCGCGGCACGCGCGGCCGGGTCCGGGCTCCTGGCCGGCCTGGCCGTGGCCGCCGTGGTCGCCTACTGCAATGCGACGTCCTCGGCGCGGCTCGCCGCCCGCCACCCCGCGTCCGGCGGCACCTACGTCTACGGCCGTGAGCGCCTCGGCGACTTCTGGGGCTACCTCGCCGGCTGGGCCTTCGTGGTCGGGAAGACGGCCTCCTGCGCGGCGATGGCGCTGACCGTCGGGTCGTACGCGTGGCCCGCCCACGCGCACGCGGTGGCCGTCGCCGCGGTCGTGCTGCTGACCGGCGTCAACTACGTCGGCGTACAGAAGTCCGCCTGGCTCACCCGCGGCATCGTCGCCGTGGTGCTGGCCGTGCTCGCCGCCGTGGTCGTCGCGTGCCTGGCCTCCGGTCCCGCCGGCGGCGGACGGCTGGAGTTCGGCGCCGGAACCGGGCCCGGCGGGATCCTCCAGGCGGCTGGCCTGCTGTTCTTCGCCTTCGCCGGATACGCCCGCATCGCGACCCTCGGCGAGGAGGTCCGCGACCCGGCCCGCACGATCCCCCGGGCCATCCCGCTCGCGCTCGGCATCGTCCTGGCCGTCTACGCGGCGGTCGCGGTGGCGGTCCTGTACGTCCTCGGCACCGCCGGCCTGGGCGCGGCGACCGCCCCGCTCGCCCAGGCCGTCGACGAGGCCGGTGTGAACGGCCTCGCACCCGCGGTCCGGGTGGGCGCCGCCGTGGCCGCCCTCGGCTCACTGCTCGCCCTGATCCTGGGCGTCTCACGCACCACGTTGGCGATGGCCCGCGACCGGCACCTGCCGCATGCCCTGGCCGCCGTCCACCCCCGCTTCCGGGTACCGCACCGCGCCGAACTCCTGGTCGGCGTCGTGGTGGCGGTGCTGGCCGCGACGGCGGACCTGCGCGGCGCGATCGGGTTCTCGTCCTTCGGCGTCCTCGTGTACTACGCCATCGCCAACGCCTCCGCCTGGACCCTCACGCCGGACGAAAACCGCCCACCCAGGGTCGTGCCCGTCGTCGGGCTGGCCGGCTGCCTGACGCTGGCCTTCGCGCTGCCGTTCTCGTCGGTGGCCTCCGGCGCCGCCGTCATCGCCGCCGGCGCCGCCCTCTACGGCCTGCGCCGCGCCCGCTGAGCATGGGCCATGACCTCCCGGGTAGGGGACGCGAAGCCGACCGTCCGGCCGGCTGCACGACAAGGGAGGCAAGCAGATGAGCACGACACAGGAAACCGGTGGGATCACCGGCACCAAGGACAAGGACTACGACCTCGTCTGGTTCGTCGAGCAGTGCCTGAGCAACGCGCTGCGGCTGGAGACCTACATCGGCGACGCCGAGCGCGCCGGTGACACCGAGCTGGCCGATCTCTTCCGCCGTGCCCAGGCGGAGAGCCGCAAGGGCGCCGAGCAGGGCAAGGAGC
The DNA here is from genome assembly GCF_043198445.1 of Spirillospora sp. NPDC048823. NCBI lineage: Bacteria > Bacillati > Actinomycetota > Actinomycetes > Streptosporangiales > Thermomonosporaceae > Spirillospora > Spirillospora sp. NPDC048823. Next base: position 306,265 of record NZ_JBICUT010000004.1, read on the forward strand.
ACCTGCGCCGCCGCATGTCCGGTTGAACCACCTGCCGTTGGGCGCGTTCGCGAGCCCGGAACCGCATGACCGCCCGACCCGGGGGTAGAAAGCCGGCTCTCGGACGAAGGAGACCGGATGCGTGAGTCGATCCGGCTCGGCACCATCGCCGGAATCAGGGTCGGGCTCAATGTCAGCGTGCTGGTGATCGTCGCGATCCTGGTCTTCGGGCTGGCATTCGGCCGATTCCCGGAGGTGTATCCGGGCCACGGAGTCTGGGCCTATCTTCTGGCGGGGACGATCAGCGCGGTCCTGCTGCTGGCGTCCCTGCTCGCCCACGAACTGGCGCACGCCGTGGTCGCGCGCCGCAACGGCATCGAGGTCACGGGCATCACGCTGTGGCTGCTCGGCGGTGTCGCCCAGCTCCGCGGTGAACCGCGCACGGCGGGCGCCGACCTGCGCATCGCCGTCGTCGGCCCCGTCACCAGCCTGGTCGTGGGTGCGGTCTTCGCGGCCGCGGCCACGCTGGCGGCGGCCGCCTCCGGACCGGAATTGGTCGTGGCGACGCTCGCCTACCTGGCCGGCATCAACGTGATCCTCGCGGTGTTCAACATGATCCCGGCGGCCCCGCTGGACGGCGGCCGGGTACTGCGGGCGTTCCTGTGGTGGCGGCGCGGCGACCGGACCGGCGCCGCCGTCACCGCGGCCCGCGCGGGCCGCGTCTTCGGGCTGGCCCTGATCGCCCTCGGCTTCGTCCAGTTCGTGGTCGGAGCCGGCTTCGGCGGACTGTGGCTGGCCCTGATCGGCTTCTTCCTCGTCACCGCCGCCGGCGCCGAAGAGCAGCAGACGCGCGTCAACGCCGCTCTGCAGGACGTCCGCGTCGCCGATGTCATGACGCCCGACCCCTTCGTGGCGGACGCGGCGACACCGGTGCAGGACCTCGTCGACAACGTCGTCCTCACCCACCGCTACTCCACCTACCCGCTGGTGGAGGACGGCCGCCTCGCCGGCCTGGTGACCCTGAACCGCGTCCGCGCCACCCCGCCCGACCAGCGGCGGACACTCCGCCTGGCCGACATCGCCTGCCCCCCGGACGACGTCCCGACCACCCACCCGCACGACCCGCTGCCGGACCTGCTGCCCCGCATGGCCGGCTGCACCGACGGCCGCGCCGTCGTCCTGGACGACGACGGCCGCGTGGTCGGGCTGATCACCCCGAGCGACATCAGCCGCGCACTGCAGACCAGCGACCTGCGCCCGACCCGGTCCTGGTCGTCCTGACCCGTCACCGCCGGCTTTCGCCGCCGGGGCGGGCACTCCTGTCAGCTTTGATTCCGGCCCCCGGCGCGGGTGCACCGGGGGCGGTGGGATCGGTGGTCAGGCCGCGGTGACCGTGCGTCCGAGGAAGTCGCGGATCAGGCCGGCGATCTCGTGGCCGTGGGTCGCGAGGGCGAAGTGGCCGGCGTCGAGAAGGTGGATTTCGGCGTCGGGGAGGTCGCGGGCGAAGGCCTTCGCACCGTCCGGGCCGAAGATCTCGTCGTTCTGGCCCCAGACGACCAGGACGGGCGGCCGGTGGGTTCGGAAGTACTTCTGGAAGGCGGGGTAGCCGTCCAGGTTGAACTGGTAGTCCCAGAAGAGCTGGAGCTGGATCTCCTTGTTGCCCGGGCGGTCCAGGTACGCCTGGTCGAGGACCCAGGCGTCCGGGCTGACGCGATCCAGCATTTCGGCGGGGACGCCGTGGGTGTGCTGCCAGTGCGTGGCCTCGGCGGTGAGCAGTTCGCGGACGGCGGGCTCGTGGGCGGCGCGGTCCTTGGCGTGGGCGAACAGCACCTCCCAGAACGGGGTGAAGCCCTCCATGTAGGCGTTGCCGCTCTGGCTGATGATGGCGGTGACCCGGTCGGGATGACGGCTGGCGATACGCAGCCCGATCGGGGCCCCGTAGTCCTGGATGTAGAGGGCGAACCGGTCCACGCCCAGCTCGTCGAGGAGCGCGAGGGTGACTTCGGTGAGGTTCTCGAAGCCGTACTCGAACTCGTCCACCGGCGGCATCGCCGACTGGCCGAAGCCGATGTGGTCGGGCGCGATCAGGTGGTGGCCGTCGGCCAGGTCGGCGATGAGGTCGCGGTACATGGCCGAGCTGCTGGGGAAGCCGTGCAGCAGGACGAGCGTGGGGTCGGCCGGGTCGCCGGCCTCCCGGTAGAAGACGGGCTGCCCGTGGATCTCGACGGTGGCGTGGCGGATCGGGTGGACGGTCATTTCTGTCTACTCCAGTCAGTGGGTGGTAACGGTTTCCCGGCGGCCGGGCGGGACCAGCACCGCGGCGGTGGTGCTGAGCAGCAGGCCGAGGGCGAAGTAGCTCCGGTAGTCACCGGAGACGGAATGAAGCGCGGTGGCGACGACCAGCCCGGCGGCGGCCGACAACTGGTGGATCAGCCAGGCCGGCGCCAGCGTCCGGCCCATCCGGGAGGGGTCCAAACCGCGGGAGACCACGGCCATGGTCAGCGGAATCACCGGGAAGGACGCGACACCGAACAGCACCGCGACCGCGACCAGCGCGGGACCTTCGCTCACCACGGCGGCCAGCCCCAGCGAGACGGTGCGCACGACGTGCATGGTCCGCAGCAGCGTTTCGGGGCGGTGGCGGCGCAGCAGCCGGGCGCTGGCAGCCGAGGCGATCCCGGCGGCCACGGCGGCGACCGCGACCAGCCGGCCCGCGTCGACGGCCGACCAGCCCAGCTCGACGGCGTGCTTGGGCAGCAGCAGCACCATCACGTACAGCGTGGCCGAGTGCAGCCCGAAGGAGATCAGCATCCGCACGCGTCCGCGCAGGCTTTCGCGCCCGGCCGCCGACGCCTTGAACCGGTCCTTGGGCAGCTCGACCGCCAGCACGGCCGTGACGGCCAGCCCGGCCGCGCCCAGCAGAGCGTAGGTCGCGCGGACGCCGACCGGCTCGAACAGGGCGGTCGCCGCCCACGGGACCAGCAGCTGCCCCAGGTTGATCCCGGTGGAGGCGCGCGCCAGCGACGGCCCGGCCCGCTCGCCGCGGATCCGGCCGATCAGAGTGGTCGTCGCCAGGCTGGACGAGGCGGCGAACCCGATCCCGCCCAGCACCAGGTAGACCACGACGAACTGCCAGGTCTCCTGGACGACCGCCAGCGCGAGATAGGAGGCCGCCATGAACACCAGCCCGGCCAGCAGCACCGCGCGGGCGCCGATCCGGTCCAGCAGGATGCCGATGACCGGCTGCAGCAGCCCGGTCAGCGCGGTGCTCAACGCCGCGGCCACCGCCAGCGCGGTGGCGTCCATCCCGTACGCGGCGGCCGCGGGGGCGAAGAAGACGCCCGCCGAGAAGTTCAGGCCGAACGACACCGTCATCGCCGCCAGCCCCGACCACGCCGCCCGGTCGCCGGGACGGCGGGTGCGGCCGGTGCCGGGTTCCGCCTTCGGCTCGTTCACGTCCAGTTCAGTGGTCATGGTCGCTCCCGGAGGTGACCGGGTACGGCGGACGCGTCCGCCGTATCCGGTCGGGGGTCAGTGGCGGACGACCGGCCAGTCGATGTCGGTGCCGGCGGCCTTGTTGAAGTAGTTGGTGAAGACGTTGAGCGCGACGTGGCCCACGACTTCGGCGATCTCTTCGTCGGACAGTCCCGCCTGGCGGGCCTGCTTGACGTCGGTGTCCTCGATGCCGCCGCGGGTGCGCAGCACGGTGGCGGCGAAGGCCAGCACGGCCTCGGCCTTGGGGTCGCCTGCCCGGCCGCCGCGGGCCGCTTCGGCCTCGTCCTGGCTCAGCCCGGCCAGCTTGGTGCCGATGTAGGTGTGCGCGGAAAGGCAGTAGTCGCAGCCGTTCTGCTGGGCGACCAGCAGCGCGATCCGCTCGCGCACCGCGGCCGGCAGCACGCCGCCCGACAGCGCGCCGGAGAACTCCAGGTAGGACTTCAGCACCGCGGGGCTGTTGGCCATCGCCTTGGTCATGTTCGGGGTGACGCCCAGCGCCTTCTGCACACCGGCCAGCAGCTCGGCGGCCTGGGCGCCCGCGGTCTCCGGCTGGATCAGGGGAAGTCGGGACATGGTCAGGTCCTTTCAAGCGGGGGATCGGGAACCGGTGAGCACCGGTGATCTCAAGCTAGAACCGACACAACCCCCGACACAGGGACCGAACACGCCACCGACAGGACCAAACCCGCCATCGCCTCTCGCGCCCACGTGCGCCCGTACCGGCGGGCCTCCGACGGCCCGTTCCGGCGCTGACATGCCTTGCACCTGGACTTCCAAGTCGCACAGTGCGCGGGTAGCGTCTACCTCGTGGTCGTCCGGCCTTAGTCGCACGACCTGGGGATCTGCGCGAGCCCCGATGCCGACCGGCGCACTCCGGCGAACCGGCCGACGACGAAGGGTTCACCACATGACCGAGTCCCGTGACGGGCAGCCCGCCCACGGCGCCCCGGCCTCCGCCCCACCGCCACGCCTGGAAGGGACGATCTCCGCTCACTTCGCGCGTTTCCTGGCGGGGGAGGTGCGCAAGGCCGGCGGCGACCCCGGCAAGGTCGCACGCCTGCCGGACCTGCGGACCGACGTCCTCGACGACGACCTCTCCCGGGTGCCGACCAGCTCCGCGATCGCGATGTGGAGTTACATGGTCTCCAGGAATTCCGCGCAGACCCGCGACGGCGCGCTGCTGCTCACCACACCGCCGCCCGGCAGCTTCGGGCTGTGGGACTACATGCTCACCTCCGGGCCGACCCTCATGGACTCGATCCGCTGTACCGCGCGGCACATGGGCGTCCTGGCCGACCCTGCGGTGGAGAACCTGGAGGGGGTGGAGGACGGCGCTCTGTTCACGATCAGCTATTCGAGCGGTCCGTACGAGGCGGACGTGAGCGCGGCGCAGGAGGTGTTCGCATTGGCGGTGCTGCTGCGGCGCTGCCGCGAGGCGACCGGGGCACCGCTGGTCCCGGTACGCGTGGAACTGCGGCAGAAGGCCCCGCGCTCACGCGCGGCGCTGCTACAGCTGTTCGGCACCTCCCATGTGGACTTCGCGTCGTCGGCCACCTCGCTGACGTTCCTGGCCCAGGACGCCCGCCGGCCATTGCCCAAGGCCCAGCACGGGCTGCTGGAGATGCTGTGCGAACACGCCATCATGACCATGGGCGCGGCAAGGCCTGTACGGGACTGGTACGACGTTTTCCGTCTGACGCTGAACGCCAGTTTCGAACTGGACTCACTGTCCCTGGAGACGGTCGCACAGCAGATGGCGATGAGCCCCCGCACCTTGCAGCGTCGCCTGGCGGAACACAACAGCACCTGGCGCGGCGAAGTGGAGAACGCCCGCCAGGAAAAGGCGCTGGTCCTGCTGCAGGACGGCCGGCTGCCCATGAGCTCGATCGCCGGCCGGGTCGGATACAGCGACGTGCGCGCACTGCGCCGCGCCGTCCACCGCTGGCAGACCCGGCCCACCGGGTCCTTCGAAACCGGCACGCAGCAGACCTGAACCCGGTGCGCCGCCGATGCGGTGGCGGGTTCGGACCTGTCGGTGGCGTGTTCGGTCCCTGTGACGGGAAGGGCGCGGTTTCTAGATTGAGATCGCCGGCCGCGGGGCCGGTCGGCGCCGGGACCGCGCACGTTCTTCGGGCCGCGAGGAAAGGACAAGCGATGTCCAGCCGATTCGCACAGCTCGCCTTCACACCCGGGGTCCAGCGTCATCAGCGGGAGAATGGCAGCGCGCGCGCCTACCGGCCGCTGCTCGACGGCCCCGTGATCGCCGACCGGCTCGGTGAGGCCGAGCGGCAGTTCGTCCGGCAGCGCGACAGCTTCTACCTGGCCAGCGTCGGGGAGACCGGATGGCCCTACGTCCAGCACCGCGGTGGGCCGCCCGGGTTCCTGAAGGTCGTGGACGACGGGACGCTCGGCTTCGCCGACTTTCGCGGCAACCGGCAGTACATCACCCTCGGGAACCTCGACCACGACAACAGGGTCGCGCTTTTCCTCATGGACTACGGCCACCAGGCGCGGATGAAGATCATGGGCCGGGCGAGGGCGGTCGAAGACCCCGCCATGCTCGCCGAGCTGACCGTGCCGGGGTATCGCGCCAAGGTCGAACGCGCCGTGCTGATCGAGGTCGAGGCATTCGACTGGAACTGCCGCCAGCACATTCCGAGGCTCGTCCCGCTCGACGCCGTCGAGCACACCCTGACCTCGCTCCAGGAGCGGATCGCCGAGTTGGAACGGCAGAACACCGAACTGCGCAGGACCGGCATGACGGTGCCCCCTGGCCCGTAGCCTCCGCGCCCAAGGATGCCGTCTCGGCGTAACCGCCGGCCGCCCTCACCCCGTCACCCACTGGTCAGGGCGCCCAAGAGCGGGGAGAGTGGAAACATGCCTCCGACCCCCAGCCACCCCGCCCCACCCCCAAACAAGCAAGGGAGCAAAGCCCCCAATGGGGGGCAAGGGGGCGAAGCCCCCAAACCCGGGCGCAGCCCGGCAAAGACCAACAACCCGAGCCGGCACACAGACACCAGCCACAGGGGGGCGTGGGGGCGGAGCCCCCACATCGGGGGTCCGGGGGTCGCCCCCCGGGCAAACACGACGAAGGAGTGGCAGCCCGCGCCTTCTGCGGGCACACCACTCCCAACTCCGAGTGGGCGAGGAGGGATTTGAACCCTCACATCCTTTCGGACACACGGACCTGAACCGTGCGCGTCTGCCGTTCCGCCACCCGCCCCGGGTGTGCACCCGTTTCCGGGTGCCTGAAAAGGCTAGCACGGTCGGAGCAGTGGTTAGGTATCCAGATACTTCGAGCGAACCTTCGCACCGATACGATCGTCTACCAGTGGGGAAGGGAGGTGCCCGTGGGTGTCATTCAGCGCTTCGAGCGACGGCTCGAGGGCATGGTCGAAGGGGCCTTCGCCCGTGCCTTCAAGTCTGAGCTCCAGCCGGTCGAGGTGGCCAGTGCTGTGCAGCGCGAGATGGACGATCGGGCGGCGATCGTGGCACAGGGCCGCACGCTGGTTCCGAACGACTTCGTCGTGGAGATCTCTCAGCAGGACGGGCAGCGGCTGCAGGTGTACGCCGACAGCCTGAGCCAGGAGCTGGCGAATCTCGCGCGGGAGTACGCGAAGGAGCAGGGGTACTCCTTCGTGGGGCCGGTGCGTGTGCGGTTCGAGAACGCGGGCGATCTCGCCACGGGCATGTTCCGCATCAGGTCGGGGGTGATCAGGGGCTCGACCGTGGAGGGCGGGGAGATCCGCCAGCCGGTGAGCGATGTCCCGCAGGGTGGGCGCGGGGGCGTCTTCGGGGGGCATCCGAGGCTTCTGGTGACCACGGCCGTGGAGGGTTCAGACACGACTCAGCGCACCTATGAGATCAATACACCTGTGACTCTGCTGGGTCGCGGCACCGACTGCGACCTGCGTCTCGTCGATCCGGGCGTGTCCAGGCATCATGCCGAGATACGCGTAGAAGGTCCCGAAATCGCTCTCGTGGATCTAGGGTCGACCAACGGCTCGTTCGTGAACGGGCAGCCGATCCGGCGGGTCACCCTCGTCGACGGCTCCCGCGTCACGATGGGCCGGACCACCCTTGTGTTCCGCCGCGATAGGGAGTAACCCCGACTCCGATGTCCCCATTCACCCTCACGCTGATCAAGCTGGCGTTCCTCGCGGTGCTGTGGCTGTTCGTCATCGCGGCCGTCGGCGTGATCCGGGCCGACCTGTTCGGCTCGAAGGCCGCGTCGAAGGCGGCCACGCGCGCGTCCCAGCCCCGGCCGTCCCGTCCGGCGAGGCAGCCGAAGCCGCCGCGACAGCAGCGAAGCGCCCAGCATGGCGCCCCGACGAAGCTGGTGGTCGTCCAGGGCGAAAGGGCCGGCACCGTCATAGACCTCACGGGGGTGCCCATCACCATCGGTCGGGCGAATGACTCCACGCTCATCGTGACCGACGACTACGCTTCGAGCCGGCATGCCCGACTTTATGCGCAGGACGGTCAGTGGATCGTGGAAGATCTCGGCTCGACCAATGGGACATATCTCGGACGCACGAAGGTGAGCCGGCCTATGCCGGTGCCACCGGGCGTACCGGTCCGTATCGGCAAGACCGTGATCGAGCTGCGCAAATGACTCTGGGAATCCGCTACGCGGCGCGCTCCGACGTAGGAATGCTGCGCGAGGGCAACGAAGACTCGGCGTACGCGGGCTCGCATCTGCTCGCGGTGGCCGACGGGATGGGCGGCCACGTCGGCGGCGAGATCGCCAGTGCGGCGGCGATCGAGGCGCTGCGGGCGCTCGACAAGGACCTGCCGGCCACGGAGCTGCTGGCCGCGCTGGAGCACACCGTCAAGGCGGCGAACGACAACCTGCACCGCATCGTGGAGTCGGACCCCGCCCTCCAGGGCATGGGGACGACGCTGACGGCGATGCTGTGGGCGGGCAACCAGGTCGCGCTCGTGCACATCGGGGACTCGCGCGCGTACCTGCTGCGGGACGGCAGCCTGTTCCAGATCACGCACGACCACACGCTGGTGCAGTCGCTGGTCGACGAGGGCCGGATCAGCCCGGACGAGGCGGCGTCGCATCCGCAGCGTTCGCTGCTGCTGCGGGCGCTGGACGGCCGCGGCGAGGTCGATCCTGATCTGTCGCTGCGGGAGGGGCAGGCCGGCGACCGGTATCTGCTGTGCTCGGACGGCCTATCGGGCGTCGTCACGGCGGAGACGATCTTCCAGGTCCTGACGGACGTGGACGACCCGGACCAGGCCGTCCGGCAGCTGATCGATCTGGCGAACCGCGGTGGCGGCCCCGACAACATCACGTGCGTGGTGGCCGACGTGGTCGACCTGGACCGGCAGCCGCCGACGGGCGGCCCGGGCCACGCGGTGGGCGCGGCGGCGAACGCGGCGCCGCCGGAGCCGCCGGGCGGGGGGCCGGGCTCGAACACGACGGCGACGGACACGCCGGCGAGCCGGGCGGCGCAGTTGCGGGACACGAGGCCGCAGCCGCCGGTCGCGGTGGACGAGATGCCGCCGCCTCCGGCTCCGGCGCCGATGAGCGACCCGATGGGCGGCCCGCCCGCGCCGGGCGCGATGCAGCAGGCGCCCATGGAGCGGCCCCGGCGCGGCGGTGCCCGCCGGTGGACGTGGCTGGTGGTCGTCGCCGGGGTGGTCGTCGTGGGTGTCGTGGCGGGCGGGTTCGTGCTGGTGCAGAACGTCCGCAACGGCTACTACATAGGCGAGCAGGACGGCAGGGTGGTCCTGTTCCGGGGGACGACGCAGGAGGTGCCGGGTCTCAGCCTGTCCCGCAAGGACGAGAACCAGCCGAACCCGACGATCATGGTGGCCGACCTCCCCCAGGACCTGCAGCAGCAGGTGAAGGGCACCTACACGGTGGACGCCCCGAAAGCGGCGTGGAAGAGGCTGGAGAGCGCCGTCTGCAAGTACTCGCTCGTCGACGACGGCGGCAAGGTCGCCATCGTGAAGGGCAAGGACCAGAACAACTGCGAGCAGGCCAAGATCAAGACCAGCGGCGTCTCGGTGGGCGAGCTTCCCGGGTCGGACGCCACGGCGCTCGACAAGGGCGGCATGGCGTTCATCGGGCAGGCGGCCGCGGAGCAGAAGCTGCAGGAGCTGACCACCCGCCGGGACCAGTGCAAGACACCCGATTCCGGCATCCCGGACTGTCCCTCCAACGGGGGGAAATCGTAGATGCATTCGCTCGGGGAGCAGATCAGGGCGCGGCTGCCGTACCAGCGGCGCAACGCGGCCTCGCTGGCGCTGCTGGTCTTCGCGATGGTGCTGACGCTGTCGGCGTTCGCGGAGGTCGGCCTCGCCCGTGACGGCAGCATCCCCGCCGGGCTGTTCGTGTACGGCGGCGGCCTGGTCGTGCTGGCGCTCGCCGCGTACCTCGCCCAGGCGAAGTTCACCCCGTACGCCGACCCGCTGCTGCTGCCGCTGGCGGTGGCGCTGAACGGCGTCGGGCTGGCCATGATCTACCGGCTGGACCTGGACACCAGCGCCGACCGCAAGGCCGCCGCGGCGGCGGGCAAGAAGCTGCTGGAGGACGCCGCAGACGCGCCCAGCCAGCTCATGTGGACGTTCGTCGGCATCGGGCTGTTCGTCGCCGCCGTGCTGATCATGCGGGACACCGACAAGACCGACGCCCCGCTGTCGTTCACGCCGAAGACCGCGCAGCGCTACACGTACCTGATCGGCCTCACCGCGGTCATCCTGCTGCTGCTGCCGATCGTCCCCGGCCTCGGGCAGCAGATCAACGGCGCCCGCGTGTGGATCAGCGTCGGACCGTTCTCGGTCCAGCCGGGCGAGTTCGCCAAGCTGCTGCTCGTCGTGTTCTTCGCCGGCTACCTGGTGAACAAGCGGCAGGCGATGTCGCTGATCGGCAAGAAGGTCGGCCCGTTCAGCCTGCCGCGGGGCCGCGACCTCGGCCCGATCATGGTGATCTGGTTCTTCTGCCTGGGCGTGCTGTTCCTGCAGAAGGACCTCGGCACCGCGCTGCTGTTCTTCGGCCTGTTCATCTCGATGCTCTACATCGCGACCCAGCGCGTCTCCTGGGTCGTGATCGGTACCGGGCTGCTCGCGTTCGGCGTGTTCATCGCGACGCTGCTGCCGTTCATGGGCCACGTGAACCAGCGCATCGACATCTGGCAGAACCCGAAGCCGTACTTCGACGGCGGCTGCCTGATGGAGAGCGGCAAGGTCATCCCCGTCAACCCGAACACCGAGATCTACAAGAAGTACGACACCGAGGGCACCATCTCCCCCGGCTTCACCGCCTGCGCCGAGCTCGGCGGCGAGTACTCCGACAGCGCCCAGCTGATGAAGGGGCTGTTCGCGCTCGGCGAGGGCGGCGTTCTCGGCACCGGGCTCGGGCAGGGCGAGCCGTGGCGGACGCCGCTGTCCTTCAGCGACTTCATCTTCGACTCGTTCGGCGAGGAGCTCGGGCTGACCGGGCTGATGGTGCTGCTGCTGATCTACGCGTTGATCGTGCAACGCGGGATGAAGACCGCCGTGGCGGCGCGCGACCCGTTCCTGAAGCTGTTCGCGGGCGGTGTCTCGTTCGTCCTGGCCCTCCAGGTCTTCGTGATCGTCGGAGGCGTCACCCGGCTCATCCCGCTGACCGGCCTGACGACGCCGTTCCTGTCCCAGGGCGGCTCGTCGCTGATGGCCAACTGGATCCTGATCGCGATTCTGGTGCGGATGAGCCATGACGCGCGCAAGCCGGCCCCGCAGGCGATCCAGGACGAGGGCATGACCCAGATCGTGAGCACGAGGTGAGTTCCGCCGCATGAACATGGACAAGCCGATACGCCGGGTCGCGATCTTCGCGCTGCTGTTGTTCTTCGGGCTGATGGCGCAGATCAACTACGTCCAGGGGAGCCAGGCGGAGGATCTGCGCACCGACTCCAACAACAGCCGGCAGTTCGCGGACGTGTTCAACTCGCCGCGGGGGCAGATATCCGCGGGCGGCGAGGTGCTGGTGACGTCGGAGCCGACCGGCAAGGACAACCCGAAGTACGGCCGGTCCTACAAGGACGGCCCGGTCTTCGCACCGGTCACGGGGTACTTCAACGGCGGTGCCACGCAGGTCGAGCGGGCCTACAACTCGCTGCTCGGCGGCAAGGACAAGCGCATCACGCAGCAGCGCTGGTTCGACTCCTTCATCGGCAAGCCGGCCGACGGCGCGAACGTCGAGCTGACGATCGACCCGGAGGCGCAGCGCACCGCGTACCAGCAGTTGAAGGCGAAGACGGCGCCGGGGCGCCGCGGCGGCGCGGTGGTGATGGACGTGAAGACGGGCGCGCTGAAGGTGGCGGCGTCGTGGCCGTCGTTCGACCCGAACGAGGTGGCGCCGCAGACGGGCGAGAAGGGCGCGAAGAAGCTGGAGCAGCTGAACGATGGCAACGGCGTCGTCAAGCCGCTGGTCGACAACGCGCTGAGCCAGACGTTCCCGCCCGGTTCGTCGTACAAGACGGTGACGTCGGCGATCGCGATGCAGAAGCTCGGCATCGACAGCTCGACCACGATCCAGACGGGGCAGCTCATCCTGCCGGAGTCGAACCGGCCCCTGCCGAACTCCCACGACAGCGGCAGCTGCGCGGGCACGGCCCCGCTGCGGGGCGCGTTCGCCGAGTCCTGCAACACCTCGTTCGCGAAGATGGCGCTCGACATGGGCATCCGGCAGCTCAGCGAAGGTTCCTCGAAGTTCGGCTTCAATGAGCGCGTCCAGCTGGAGCCGGACATGTTCGCGGCCGAGAGCGACGTTCCCGTGTCGTACACGGGCCCCGACGGCAAGACCATCCAGACCGGCCAGGACGGGACGGCCCGGTCCGGCATCGGGCAGGAGAACGTGCGGGCCACCCCGCTGCAGATGGCGCTGGTCGCGGCCGCCGTCGCCAACGAAGGCAAGATCATGAGCCCGTATGTGGTGCAGAAGGTCCGGGCGAAGGACCAGAGTGAGCTCTACAACGCCTCGCCGGAGGAGTTCAAGCAGCCCATTACCGACGAGCAGGCCGAGCAGCTGGCGGACATGATGCGCGCAGTGATCAGCGAGGGAACCGCGAAGAACCTGCAGGGCATGCGGATCGCCGGGAAGACCGGTACCGCCGAGCAGGGGACGGGCAACCCGAACGCCCGCTGGTTCGTCGGGTTCAGCCCGGTCGAGGACCCGCGCTACGCGTTCGCCGTGATGACCGAGGGCGCGGGCTCCGGCGGCGCCGACGCCGGCCCGGTCGCCGGGGCGATCATGGCTAAGGTTTTGCAGAAGTGAGCAGGGGCCTCGTCCTCAACGACCGGTACCGGCTGCTGGAGCGGCTGGCCATCGGCGGGATGGGCGAGGTCTGGCGCGCGTCCGACGACACCCTCGGGCGGCAGGTGGCGGTGAAGCTGCTGCGGCTGGAGTTCGGGTCGGACATGTCGGCGCGTGGCCGGTTCGAGTCGGAGGCGCGGTTCGCGGCGGAGCTCGGGCATCCGGGGATCGCGCGGGCGTACGACTTCGGTGAGCAGGACGGCCGGGCGTTCCTGGTGATGGAGCTGGTGCCGGGCGAGCCGCTGGACGAGATCCTGGCGCGCGACGGCGGGCTGCCGCTGGAGGCCGTCCTGGACCTGATGGTGCAGGCGGGACGGGCGCTGACGGTCGCGCACCAGGCGGGGGTCGTGCACCGCGACGTCAAGCCGGCGAACCTGATGGTGTCGCCGGACGGCACCCTGAAGATCACCGACTTCGGAATCGCGCGGCGGCTGGCGGCGGCGTCGCAGACCCAGACCGGGATGGTCATGGGGACGGCGCATTACATCTCGCCGGAGCAGGCGCAGGGACTTGAGCTGTCTCCGGCCACCGACCTGTACTCGCTGGGCGTGGTGGCGTACGAGTGCCTGACGGGTGCGCAGCCGTTCGACGGCTCCACCCCGGTGGACGTGGCGCTGAAGCATGTCCGGGACGCGCCGCCGGAGCTGCCGTCGCGGTTCCCGGAGGCGGCACGCGAGCTGGTCATGGAGATGCTGGCGAAGGACCCGGCGGACCGTCCGGCGGACGCGGAGACGGTCGCCGCGCGTGCCCAGCGGATCCGCGCGGCCCTCAGCACGGGGCGTCTGCCGCGGACGAACGCCGAGGCGGCGGGGCCCGGCCGGGCACCCCACCCGAAGATCGTTACTCAATCGACTACTTTGTCGGGATTTGACGTAGCTCTGGGGACGGATAACCTCACCACGGGGTCAGTGCGCGGGCAACGGCGCACGACACTGACGTACACGTCGGTCGCGGCCGTCCTGCTGGTCTGCACCATCGTGATCGGGTCACTGTGGAAGGGCTACGCGTTCACGGGATCCGGCGACGAACGGGTCCCGCCCGGCTCCCCGGCGACCCTGCCGGTCGGAGACGACGTCGTCGACGAACCTGTCGTCCACCCGGGCACCCCCACCGCCCCGACGAGGAACCAGAACCGCAGTTCGCCAAGGCCGACTGTCACGCAGCGGTACCAGACGCATAGGATCCGTCCGTCAACGCCGGACACCCGCAAGGCGTCCCCTTCACACAAGCCATCAAGCAATCCGCCCCGGGCGACTCCCACCGCCCCAGAGCCAACACCCACGCTGACGGAGAGCCCCACCACGACTCCGTCAACTCCGAGCCCGGATCCCTCGCAGGAAGAGAGCGGGGAGCTAGGTTCGGAGGACAAGGTGTAGACGTACGAGGGAAAGTGCACATATGAGTCAACCTCGGCTGCTCGGCGGCCGCTACGAGCTCGAAACGGTGATCGGGCGAGGCGGCATGGCCGAGGTCTACCGTGCCCGGGACCTGCGCCTCGATCGCATCGTCGCGGTCAAGACGCTACGGTCCGACCTGGCCCGTGACCCCACGTTCCAGGCCCGGTTCCGGCGCGAGGCCCAGTCGGCCGCGTCGCTGAACCACCCCTCGGTCATCGCCGTTTACGACACCGGCGAGGACATGATCGGCGACACCTCCATCCCGTACATCGTCATGGAGCACGTGGACGGGAGCACGCTGCGCGACCTGCTGCGGGAGAACCGCGCGCTGCTCCCCGACAAGGCGCTGGAGATCACCGACGGGATCCTGCGCGCGCTGGACTACAGCCACCGCGGCGGGATCGTGCACCGCGACATCAAACCGGCCAACGTGATGCTGACCCGGCAGCACGAGGTCAAGGTCATGGACTTCGGCATCGCCCGCGCCATGGCCGACACCGCCGCCACCATGACGCAGACCGCGCAGGTCATAGGCACCGCGCAGTATCTGTCGCCGGAGCAGGCGCGCGGCGAGCGGGTCGACGCCCGCAGCGACATCTACTCGACGGGCTGCGTCCTGTACGAGCTGCTGACCGGCAAACCGCCGTTCACCGGCGACTCCCCGGTCGCGATCGCCTACCAGCACGTCCGGGAGGAGCCCGTCCCGCCGTCGCAGGTGGACCCGCAGATCCCGCAGTGGGCCGACGCGATCGTGCTGAAGGCGATGGCGAAGGAAGCCGACAACCGCTACCAGAACGCGAACGAGTTCCGGCAGGAGATCCAGCGCGTCCTGCAGGGGCAGCCGGTGGCGTCCAACGCCGCGTCCACGATGATGATGGGCTCGCAGGCACAGGGCACCCAGGTCATGGGCGGATACCCGGGCGGCGCACCGCCGCGCACGCAGATGCAGCGGCCCGTCGACAACGGCTACGGCCTGCCGCCGGCCCGCTACGACGATGACGACTTCCCCGAACGCGGCGGCGCCGGCAAGAAGGCCGCCCTGTGGCTGGGCCTCGCCGTGCTGTTCATCGGCGGAGCGGCCCTCATCGGCTTCTTGATGAGCGGCAACGATGGCAGCGACCAGGTCGCCATCCCCAAGAGCATCGTCAACGTCTCGCAGAGCGACGCAACGGCCCAGCTCACCAAGCTGGGCTTCAAGGTCGGCCCGCCGAAGACGGAGTACAGCGACGAGATCCGGAAGGGATTCGTCATCAGCTCCGACCCGAGGCCCGGCACCGACGCGGCCAAGGGCGCGACGGTGTCGCTGCTGGTCTCCAAGGGCAAGAAACCGCCCACGGAGATCGAGGTCCCCGACGTGACCGGCAAACCGTACAGCACGGCGAAGAAGATTCTGGAGCAGCGCGGGTTCGAGGTCGAGAAGCGCGTCGAGAACAGCGAAAGCGTCCCGCGGCTCAGCGTGATCAGCACCGACCCGCCCGGCGGCTCGAAGGCGCCGAAGAACGCGACGGTCACCGTGGCCATCTCCAACGGCCCGAGCAACCTCAAGGTGCCGGACCTGTTCAACAACAGCCAGCGGGCCGCCTGCGGCAAGCTGGAGGATCTCGGGCTGAAGTGCAAGGTGGAGAAGGCCGTCGCGCCTCCCGACCGGCAGGTCTCGCCCGGCCTGGTCTTCAACCAGCAGCCCGGCCCCGACGCGACGGTCGCCCCCGGCGACACCGTCACGATCTTCATCGCCGAGAAGCCGCCGCCCACGCCGACAACTCCCGGCACCCCTCCCACTCCCGGCATCCCGGGCTTCCCCGGCGGCGGTGACGGCTGATCCGACGCGTTGAAGGGCCCCGGTCCGCCTCTCTCCGAGGCGGGCCGGGGCCCTTCGCCACTTCGGGCCGCACGTGGGCATGCAAGAGGGCTTCCGCCACTCGGGGGCAATGGCGGAAGCCCTCATCATGGACTTCGTCCCGACGCCGCAGGACGTTACGGATTTCAACCGAAATTTTCCCGCGGCCGCGGCCGCCGCGGGGCCGAGACCGGGTCACCGTGGGGCGATGCAGGTGGTCAGCCAGGTTCTCAGGAGGTGGTGGCCGCCTGCGGAGAGGATCGATTCGGGGTGGAACTGGACCCCCTCGATGGGGCGGGTCCGGTGGCGGAGGCCCATGATCACGCCTTCGGGCGTGCGGGCCGTCACGTCCAGGGGCGCGGAGACGGTGTCGGGCTGGACGGCCAGCGAGTGGTAGCGCGTCGCGGGGAACGGGTTCGGGAGGCCGTGGAAGACGCCTGCGGCGTCGTGGGTGATCTCGCTGGTGGAGCCGTGGACGATCTCCGGGGCACGGGAGACCTTCGCGCCGTACACGTGGGCGATCACCTGGTGGCCCAGGCAGACGCCGAGGAGGGGCCTCGCTCGGAGTTCGGCGTCCCGGACGAGGTCCAGGCAGATGCCCGCGTCGGCGGGGTGGCCGGGGCCAGGGCTCAGCAGGACGCCGTCGGCCGCGGCGGCGTCCCGGAGGGTGGCGTCGAGGCAGTCCATGACCGTGCACTCGGCGCCGAGTTCCAGCAGGTACTGGACGATGTTGTAGACGAAGCTGTCGTGGTTGTCCACGACGAGGACGCGCACCGGTCAGCCGGGGAGCGACGTGCCGGTCGGGGTCGGGCCCTCCACGACGCCCTGGTCGAACTGGACCTTGGGTTCCACCCACGGGAACACCAGGTACCAGAAGACGGCGGCCACGGCGATGGCGAGGCCCAGCGCCGTGGCGGTCTTGGCCGGCCACGCGCCCGGCAGTCGGCGCCAGATCCAGGCGTACACGGGACCTCCTAGGTTCCGGTGGCGGACTGCCGCACCCGGGGCACGGACGACGCCAGCTCACCGAAGATGATCATTCGTTCGGCGGCGGAGTATTTGGGATGGCAGGTGGTGAGTGTGATCAGGCGTTCGGTCGGCTCGCGCCCGGGGTGGCCCGGGACGGGTGCGGTCACCTCCACCGCCGACGGCCCCACGATCTCGCGGCCGGTGACCTTGTAGACGTACTGCCGGTCCCGGGTGTCGATGAGGATCTCGTCGCCTCGTTCGAGTTCGCCGAGCCGGTTGAAGGGGGCCGAGTAGGTGGTCCGGTGCCCGGAGATCACGAAGTTGCCGACCTGGCCCGGCAGCGCGGTGCCGGGGTAGTGGCCGGGGCCCTTGCGCAGGTCCTCGCGGTCGACGCCCTCGATCACGACGAAACCGTAGTCGTCCCCGAACTCGGGGACGCGGATCATCGCGAGGCCCTTGCCGAGCTTCACCTTCTCCGTGGTGACCTTGGACGCCTGCCACTTGCCCAGCAGTTCCTCGCTGAGGCGATCCTGCTGGCCCTGGGTGTAGCGGCCGGTGCCCCACAGCGAGTAGGTGACGAAGAGCATGACGATCAGCCCGGCGGTGATGCACAGCTCGCCCATGCCACGGATCAGCATCCGCACCGGTGCGTCCTCCTCGGGGGTCCGGCCGGCTAGTCCGGCACCGTAGCGTGCTTCATCGTCACGTTGCCCGTGAAGGGCGGCAGCGTGGCGTTCTCCACCGTCCGCACCGAGTAGCCGAGGCCGTACGCGCGGACGTACTTGCGGTAGGTCGCGATCTCGGGGGACGCACCGAGCGCCGCGCGGAGCCGTTCCGGGTCGCCGACGGCGGTGATCCGGAACGGCGGGGAGTACACGACGCCCTGGAGGATCAGCGTATTGCCCACGCAGCGGACGGCGCTCGTCGAGATCACCCGCTGGTCCATGATCTGCATCGCGCGGGCGCCGCCGGCCCACAGCGCGTTCACGACGGCCTGGACGTCGCTCTCGTGGACGACGAGGTCGTCGGGGCGGACACCCCGCGGCAGGTCACCGGATTTCGGCAGCGGCGCGTCGTCCAGGGAGACGCGGACGGCGGCGCCGCTGAGCGCGGTGAACCCGGCGCGGGCGGCGAGGCGGTCGGCTTCCGCCCGGGCCCGTTTCACGCGGGCGTCGTGACGTCCGGCCTCCCGCGAGATACGGTCGATCTCGTGGCGGAGCCGCCGGTACTCGTCGCGCTCCTGGCGGCTGCGGCGCTGCTCCGCCGCGATGAGCTCGGTGATCTCGGTGCGGCCCTGCTCGCGCAGGCTCGTGCCGCGGGCCGTGCTCGCGCTCGCCGCGAACAAGGTTCCCGCAAGGAGCGTGAGAACTGGGATGATGCTTCCCCACGCTGGACGCCGTACGCTGCTCACCAGCGACTACGCTAACCGACAAAACACCCATGCGCGGTCCGGCGCTCCGGCCGCCGGAACGCCCGAGGAGATCGACTCACCGTGGCCAAGTCGAAAACCCGCAAGAAGGCCGTCTACACGCCCCCGCAGAAGTCCAAGGCGCCCGAGGTCAGCCCCCGCTGGCTGGTGCCGACGATGGTCGGGCTCTGGCTCGTCGGCCTGATCTGGATCGCCGTCTTCTACGTGACGGCCAGCACCGGCACCGACGTGCCGTACATGTCCGACCTGCACAACTGGAACCTGGGCATCGGGTTCACCGCGATCATTCTCGGTGTGATCCTGTCGACCCGGTGGCGCTGACCGCCAGTTGTCCACAGATCGGGGCGGGTAGGCCCCGGTTTTCCCCAGGTTTTCCACAGGTGAGGGCGCGGACGCCGCGTGCCATGAGCGGCGTCCGCGCAAGGCTCACGGCTACCCCGCGGCGGGTGCCAGCTCCGCCGTCCGGACGACGACCAGCGCGGCGAGCAGGGCGAACGTGACGAGCGGAGCCGCGATGTGCAGCAGCCGCCGCCGCGCCGCCGGCGCGTACACGTAGGCGGCGGCCAGCGCCGCGCCCACGACGAGCCCGCCGACGTGCCCCTCCCAGGAGATGTTCGGCACCGAGAACGTGATCACCAGGTTGATCACCAGCAGCACCACGATCGGCCCGACCGGCCCGCCCAGCTTCCGGCCGACCACGAAGAACGCGCCGAACAGGCCGAAGATCGCGCCGGACGCGCCGACCGCCGAGGACGCCGGGTCGCCGACCAGGTACAGCAGCACCGAGCCGCCCAGCCCCGACAGCATGTACAGGGCCAGGAACCGCCACCGGCCGAGCACCTGCTCCAGCGCGGGGCCGACCGCCCACAGCGCCCACATGTTGAACAGGATGTGGGTGATGCCGAACGTCCCGCCGCGCTGGTGCAGGAACATCGTGGTGAACAGCCGGTACCACTCGCCCTCGGCGACCCCGCCGACGTCGCCGTCGGGCAGGACGCCGCGTCCGAGCATCATGAACTCCCACACGACACGCCACGACGCCAGCTCGGCGAGGTACATCGCCACGCACGCGCCGATGAGCGTGTACGAGACGACCGGCACCGCGGACGTGGAGGCCCGTGCGCCGATGGGCGTCCGGGGAACCGCCCTGCGGATGCTCCGGTTACCCTCCGCGACGCATTCCACGCACTGGTGTCCCACCGCCGCGTCCCGCATGCACTCGGGGCAGATGTAGCGGTCGCACCGCGTGCAGCGCACATACGTCTCCCGGCCCGGGTGCCGGTAGCAGGTCGGCACCGAGGTCTCGGGGGCGGGACTGGGTTCTGTGCTCATCTGGGGCTCCGTGGGCCGGTGCGGGTCGCACCCGTCGCGGGTCTCACCCGGTTTCAGGTCTCACCGTAGGAACGTCTAACGGCGCTCGATCGTCACCGACTCGATGACGACGTCCTCCTGCGGACGGTCATTGCGGCCCGTCGGGACCTTCCCGATCCGGTCGACGACGTCGGTGCCCTCGATGACCTTGCCGAAGATGGTGTGGCGGCCCGTCAGGTGCTGGGTGTGGGCGACACTGAGCGTGATGAAGAACTGGGAGCCGTTCGTCCCGGGCCCGGCGTTGGCCATCGCCAGCAGGTACGGCCGGTTGAACTTCAGGTCCGGGTGGAACTCGTCCTTGAACTGGTAGCCCGGCCCGCCGGTGCCGGTGCCCAGCGGGTCACCGCCCTGGAGCATGAACTGGTCGATGACGCGGTGGAAGACGGTGCCGTTGTAGAGCGGCGCGTCGGACTTCTGGCCGGTGCGCGGGTCGTGCCACGTCCGGTTGCCCTCCGCCAGGTCGACGAAGTTCGCCACCGTCTCGGGCGCCTGCTCCGGGTACAGCTGGATCACGATCTTGCCGAGCGACGTGTTGAGCGTCGCGAAGATTTCGTTGGCCACCCTGGCCTCCTCCTCATGGAGTTGGTCTGTACGTCTGGACTTTGGGGTCTCTCGTCATGCCCGAAAGTGGTCACCCTGCGTGATCTGGCGGTTGCGCATACAGGGTTTACCCCCCTGTCGTTGGGAAGGCTGCATGACAGGACCTCGCAAACAGGGAGGTTAGCGTGTCCCTAATGATCAGTATCCGTCGGAAGCCGCAGGAGGCAGTTCTCACGCGGTTCGGCCGCGCCCAGGAGGCCGCCCGGCAGGGCGCCGATGCGTGCCGTCAGGGTGCCTCTTCCGCGGCGGAGCGGATCAGGCCCGCCGCGGGTGAGCGCATCATGATCGTCCGTGGCTGGAGCGCACCGAGGCTCCGGCAGGCGGCCCGGTATGTGGAGACCGGGCTCGCCCCGCGGGTGAGCACGTTCCTGAGCGATGCCGCCCACCGGGTGGAACCGCCGAAATCGTCCAAGCCCGGGCGTGGCGCCTTCATGACGATGATGGGGGTGGTCGCCGCCGTCGGCGTGGCCGGTGTGGTGGCGACACGGCGCGGCGTCATCCGAGACCTGACCAAGGGTTCCGGTGAGCACGCGGAGGACGCCACTTCGGCCGACTCCATGACGGTCACCGGCGCCGATGTCGACGGTCAGGTGCACACTCCGCACTAGCGTGCACACCGGGGGCCCGGCCGGGAAACGGCCGGGCCCCCGTCATGCGCCGCGTGCACCGATTCACGTTCGGTCGATCGCGTCCCTTTATCCCCTGCGGTAGCTACCACCCGGTACGGTGAACGCCATGTCGCCGAAACGCTCGACCCGGCAGGTGCTGGCGGCCCGGGCCAGAGACCGGGCGCGCCGGGGCGTGCACACGGCCGTGCATCACGCCTGGGAGTGGATCCAGCGGCACGGCGAGATCACCCCGCGGACACCGGGCCGCCGCAAGTTCGCCTACCTGGGCGAGGGCGCGTGCATCGGCTTCCCGGTCGGCTCCATCTACGGCGAGCCGTGGATCTCCATCGGCGACCACACGCTGGTCGGCACGCACGTCACCATCTCGGCGGGCTTCGTCCCCGGCCTCGACCTCGGCCCGGACGTCATCGTCCGGATCGGCGCGAGCTGCTCCCTCGGACGCGGTACCCACATCGTCGGCCACCAGTCCATCTCCATCGGAGACGACGTCTTCACCGGCCCCAACGTCTACATCACCGACCAGAACCACGCCTACGGCGACCTGCACACCCCCATCGGGCGGCAGTGGCCGGAGAACAACCCCGTCGTCATCGGCGACGGCTGCTGGATCGGAACGGGCGCGATCATCCTCCCCGGCACCCGGCTCGGCCGCAACGTCGCCGTCGCGGGCGGCGCCGTCGTCCGCGGCGAGTTCCCCGACCACGCCGTCATCGGCGGCGTCCCCGCCAAGATCCTCCGCAGCCACGACAAGGAGAACGGTTGGCAGCCGCCGCTGCGCACCGAGCCCCTCATGTCCCTGGACGAGCTGGCCGCCCTCTCCGTGGACGGTCTCGAAGGCCTCCAGATCCTCCAGGACAGGCTGCGCGAGCAGTCCGCCGCCCGCGAGGACGACGTCCCCCGCGAAGACGACGTGTTGCACGAAGAGGCGGGCTAGCGGCCCAGAAGCGGGCTGGCGGCCCAGCAGTGCGGCGCCGTCCCCGGCACAGGCTGGAAAGGGAGGAGCCCCGCCCGGGTGGGGCGGGGCTCCGGACCACGTCGGGTCAGTTGTAGCGGGCGGGGCGGCG
Organism: Spirillospora sp. NPDC048823; assembly: GCF_043198445.1. Lineage (NCBI taxonomy): Bacteria > Bacillati > Actinomycetota > Actinomycetes > Streptosporangiales > Thermomonosporaceae > Spirillospora > Spirillospora sp. NPDC048823. The sequence continues at coordinate 328,345 of NZ_JBICUT010000004.1, forward strand.
GTCGCCGCCGTCGCGGTAGGAGCCGCCCCGGCGGTTGGGGTGCGAGCCGCCGCCGGTGCGGGGGCCGCCGCCGCGGCGCTCGCCGCCGGAGTAGGAGCCGCGGTGCTCGCCACCCTCGCGGGGACGGCCGCCGCCGTCCTGGCGGTCGTACGAGCGCGGGGCCCGGCCGCCGCCGCCGAAGCCGCGTCCGCCGCGGCGTCCGCCCTGGCGGCCCCGGCCGCCGCCGGCGCGCTGCGGGCGCTCGGGGATGATCGGGCCCTCGATCGGGATGCCGGACGGCGGGCGGGCGCCGGTCAGCTTGACCAGCTCCGCGTCGCCGGTGGCGACCCGGGTGCGGGGCGCGTTGATGCCGGCGCGGCGCGTCATCGCGGACGTCGCGCGCACCTGGTGCGGCAGGACGAGCGTGACGACGGTGCCGCTCTCACCGGCCCGGGCCGTGCGGCCCGCGCGGTGCATGTAGTCCTTGCTGTCCGCGGGCGGGTCGACGTGCATGACGAGCGACACGTCGTCCACGTGGATGCCGCGGGCGGCGACGTCGGTGGCGACCAGCACGCTGATCGAGCCCTCGCGGAACTCGGCGAGCGTGCGGGTGCGCAGGCCCTGGCTCTTGCCGCCGTGCAGGCCCGCCGCGCGGACGCCGACCTGGACGAGCTGCTTGGCGAGCCGGTCGACGCCGTGCTTGGTGCGGGCGAACAGGATCGTCCGGCCCTCGCGGTTGGCGATCTCGGCGGTGACGGCGGCCTTCTCCTTGGGCGCGACGAGGAGGAGGTGGTGCTCCATCGTGTCGACGGACTCGTCGACCGGGCCGATGGCGTGCCTCACCGGGTCGTTCAGGTAGCGCTTGACCAGGACGTCGACGTCCTTGTCGAGGGTGGCGGAGAACAGCAGGCGCTGCCCGCCGGGCTTGGCGGCGTCGAGGATGTCGGTGACGTCGGGCAGGAAGCCCATGTCGGCCATGTGGTCGGCCTCGTCCAGCACCAGGATCTCGATGTCGGACAGGTCGCAGGCGCCCTGCCGCATCAGGTCCTTGAGACGGCCGGGGGTGGCGACCAGGATCTCGACGCCGCGGCGCAGCGCGTCGATCTGCTTGAACATCGACGTCTGGCCGATGACGGTCTTGAAGTGCAGCCCGAGGCCGCGGCCGAGCGGCTCCAGGTTGGTCTGCACCTGCTGGGCCAGCTCGCGGGTCGGCACCAGGATCAGCGCCAGGGGGCGCTTGGGGGCGGCCTTGCGGCCGGAGAGCCGGGTCAGGAGCGGCAGGCCGAACGCCAGGGTCTTGCCGGAGCCGGTCTTGCCGCGTCCGAGGACGTCGCGTCCCGCCATCACGTCGGGGATCGCGGCGACCTGGATGGGGAACGGCGCGTCGATTCCCTGACGGCTCAGGGAGTTCACCAGCGACGGCGCCAGGCCGAGCTCGGCGAAGGTGGGAACCTGCTCCTCGTCCGCGGTGGCGGGCATGGACGGGTTCTGTGCAGCGGCAGCTGAGGTCACGCATTACCTTCCGAGAGGGGGGCACGTCTCGGGAGGCACCACGGTGTGTGTGGGCTGCAAGGACGAGCCTGACGCCATGGGGCGTCGAAGAATGATTCCTAGAGTCTAACGTCGCCGTGGTGGCTTCTTATGCCCAGTCCCGGATAGAACATTCCGTGTCATTGGTTTCCCGGGGTGTCAACAGTCACAGGAGATGGTGGTCACAGGGGCGGTGAGCGGGTCGGGGGAGCGCCGGGTGACCGTCCGCGCGGCGGTCTCCACGGGGAGCCCTTCACGAGCCCAGTATTCGACTCCGCCGATCATCTCGTTCACCGGAAAGCCGAGCTCGGCGAACAGCAATGCGGCCTTCGTCGCACCATTGCAGCCGGGGCCCCAGCAGTGGACGACCACGGTCACGTCCCGGGGTATCCGCGTCGCGGCGCGTCCGGCGATCTCGGTGGTCGGGAGGTGGAGCCCGCCCGGGATATGGCCCTGGTCCCAGCTTTCGGCGCTGCGCGTGTCGACGACCACGATGCCGCCGCCGCCCGCGTTACCCGGTTCGCCTCGCTCAAGGATCTGTGCGGCCACATCGGACACGTCGGTCTCGAACGAGAGGCGGGCGGCGAAGTGGCGGACGGCTTCCTCGCTGGACGCGGCGGGGTGGGAGACGCTCATCTGTTGCTCCTTGACCAGGGGGCTTTCGCGAACGCCTCCATGCTGCGGCGATGGCGGCCCAGCCGGACAGTGGCGTGAACGACGACCATCGATAAAATTCCGCCATGTTCGTCGCTCCCCCCCGCACGCCGGCAGACGGTGTCGGTGCTCGCGTTCGACGGGATGGCACCGTTCGAACTCGGCTCGGTCGTCGAGGTGTTCGGGCTGCCGCGCCCGGAACTGGACGTCCCCTGGTACGACCTGCGGGTCTGCTCGCTGGAACGCGGCCCGATGCGCGCGGTCGGCGGCTTCACGTTGACGGCCGAGCACGGCCTCGGCGCGTTCGCGTCCGCGGACACATGGCGGCCCTGCCGCTGCTGGAGGAGGGCGTCACGCCGGTCGAGGAGGTCGGTGCGGCCGTCGGCTTCGAGAGCCCGGTGACGTTCCGGCACCATTTCGCGCGGGCGATGAAGACCTCACGTCCGGCTACCGGCGCACCTTCCGCGACCCGGGCGCGTCCGCGTAGCAACGCCCGCCCGGGGGACGCGCGGATGCCGTCCGGGGGCGTGGCGGGGGCGGACGGCCGTGCGGACCCGAATACGGTCACGAACCGGGGATGGTCCCCGGATATTCCTTGACAGGGGTGTCCACCGCACGTCAAGCGGGGTTGGCCGCCGGGCCGCGGCTGGTGCGCCCATGACGTCAGCGTCGCCCGGACGGCGGAACACCAGGTCAGCGCACCTGCCGCGAACGCGGATCGGGCCCGGACCCGGCGAGCGGGATAGGGAGAGTCCTAATTCGGCGGCGACATGACCGGTATCGGCGCGCACAAGACCTGCCAGTTCATCCTGTCAATAAAGTCATGGTTGATCATTGATCGGGCCACTGGCCTTTGTTAACGTGCCTCCGCAGCGGGAACCCCGGACGCTCACCACAAGTGAGAGTTCAAGCCCGCTGCGCAACACCCCGCCATACCCGCCATCGAACCGAAACCGTTCTCGCGTTCCTGCCGGTACAACCGGCCAGGCGCACACAACTACACCCGACCCCATGAAGTAGTCAGGTGAACGGTATAAGCAAATGACAATTCAATCTGCCGACAAGGAAGTCGGCGGCACCCTGGGAAAGCGGATTATCTCGTTCGCCCGGAACCCGCTTTTCCAAGGTGACGCCCAGGTACTGCACGCTCCCAACCCCTACCGCCGGATGCTGGTCCCGGACGCGCTCGCCGCGGCCGACTTCGACCGGCCGCCGGGCGCCGGCCAGTGGGCCGCGCACCGCTCGCTCGCCGCGCACCGGCTGCTCGGCACGTTCTACGAGGCCGACACGGTCCTGCTTCCCGACCAGGGGCTGGCCGGCCTGCACGAGGACTTCGACCTCTTCTACGGCTCCGAGCTGCGCGAACTCCGGGAGTCGTCCGTCTCGGCCCTGGAACGTTTCGCGTTCGCCTGCCTCGACGACGCCGTGGACGTCAGCGGCGCCACCACACCCGACGTGCTGGACGCCTATTTCCAGCACGTGGTCGCCGAGGCCGAGAACGGTCCATCGCCCGCGCTGGCCGCCATCGCCGGGGCCCGCGACCGGGAGAGCGCCGCCGACCTGTACCTGGTCCAGCTCGCGCTCGACGGCCTCACCGAGGCGTCCGCGATGTCGCGCAACCTCGCCGGCGCCTACGGGCCGGAGCAATCCGCCCTGTTCAAGATCTTCATCGATGAATTCGGGTACGGGGTCTACGACGCCAAGCACACCACCATCTTCGCCAAGATGCTGCGCAGCCGCGGGATGGCGACCCATGTGCACGCGTACTGGAACTTCTACCTCGCGGGTCCACTGGCGACGAACAATTACTATTACTACCTGTCCCGCGACCATGCGAAGTTCTTCCGCTATGCAGGTGCGGTGACCTATGCGGAGGCGGTTTTCGCGCCCGCCTTCGTCGAGATGGTCAAGGTGTTCCGGGATATCTTCGGAGCCGAAGTCGATCTGCATTACTGCGACGAGCACGCACATATCGACGAGCATCATGGGCGCATCACCAGGGAGCAGGTGCTGCTGGCCCTGGCCGAAAGGCACGGCCCCCGGGTCGTCCCCGAGCTGATGCGCGGCGTCGCCGAGGCCCGGCTCATCGGCGGATGGTTCGAGGACGACACCGCGGCGCAGATCCGGTGGGCGGACGACCTGCCCCGCCACCGGGAGCTCGCCGAAACGGTCCGGCTCGGGCCCACGCCGCCGCGGCGGGTCGCCCTGACGCCGGACAGCCCGTTCGGGACGCGCGGCCATGACGACGCCATGGTGCTGGAGGTCGAGCGCGGCGAGGCGGAGCTCATCACCACCCCGACCGGTCCGCCCGAGCGGCTGGCACGCGGAGACGTGGTGCTGATCCCGGCGGGCCGGCTCTACGGGGTGCGGCCGGCCGCCGCCGGAACCGCCTACCTGCTCCATACCGCGGCACCCGACGGCTGATCCAGCGCGAGGCGCCGTGCCGGAGCGGCGTCCGTTCCGTCCCTGGACACACCGGTGGGGCACGTACGGCCCTCGCCATGTGCCCCTACCCCGTACCCCCTGATCTCCCTCGCCCGCGCCGTGCCGGTGCCCCGCCCTCCGCCCGTCACCCGGCCGCGCCCGAACGACAAGAGGAGCCGATGGCCCGCGTCATCGTCATGGATCTGAGCCGCCACAACACCGTGATGGTCGGCCACGACCGCTACTTCGTCCTCCACACCGAAGGGCGGGCGCTGCTCGTCCTCGACCGCTGCCCGCACCGGGGCGGGCCGCTGAGCCTGGCCCGCCTCACCCCGGACGGGCGGCGCCTGAGCTGCCCCTGGCACGGCACCAAGGTGGGCGTATCGGCCGTGAAGCGCACCAGCCTGCCGATGGTGCGCAGCGGCGACGAGGCGGTCGTCGTCCTCCCGGACGGCGCCGAAGGCGGGGACGGCGGCGCGCCGATCTCGGTCATCCACAGGGAGATCCTCGCCAACCTGCCGCCGGACGCGCCCTGCGCGGCCGACGCGCTCGACACCGCCGGCGGCGAGGGGGCCGTGCGCCGATGACGACGGACAGCGCCACCAACACCTCACCACCTGGTCCGAACCGAGGAGGCACGGTCGTGGAGCCGACGCACGAATCCGACCTGCTGGAGCCCGCTCCGGAGATCCACGCCGACCTGGAGCTCGCGCACTTCCTGCGCTGGGGACGCGACCTGCACCACCAGGGCCGCTACGAGGACGCCGCCAAGGCGTACGAACTCATCCTCGGCGTGGACCGCGACAACGAGGAGGCGCGGATCGGCCGGAACCGCGCCGTCCGCCGCGCCGTCCCCCGCTGGCACTGGGAGATGCTGCACGACGAGGAGCGCGCCGAGCTCTACGACCGGGCGATCCGGCGGGCGGTCGCGTCGGACCCGGACTCGCTCGTGCTGGACATCGGCGCCGGATCGGGACTGCTGGCGATGATGGCCGCCCGTGCCGGGGCGCGCCAGGTCGTGGCGTGCGAGGGGCAGCAGGCCGTGGCCGAGACGACCTCCCGGGTCGTCCGGGTGGCGGGGTACGACGACGCGGTCACCGTCGTCCCGAAGATGTCCACCCGGATGACGGTGCCGGAGGACCTGCCCAGGCGGGCCGACCTGCTGGTCACCGAGATCGTCGACTGCGGGCTGCTCGGCGAGGGCATCCTCGGCACGATCGCGCACGCCCGCGAGCATCTGCTCACCCGGGACGCGACGATCATGCCGTCGCGGGGACGGATCATCGCCCAGCTGATCGAGAGCGAGCCGCTGCACCGCAAGAACCACGTGGGCAAGCTGTACGGGTTCGACCTGGCGCCGTTCAACCGGCTGTCGACGCTCGAGTACTTCGACTCCCGGCTCCACCGGCACGAGCACCGGGCGCTGTCGGACCCGCTGACGGTGTTCGACTTCGACTTCCACACCGCCGACGCGACACCGCGCAGCACCGAACTCCTGGTGCGTCCCACCGCCGCGGGAAAGCTGCACGCGATCGCGTTCTGGTTCGAGATGGAGTTGCTCCCCGGCATCACCCTCGACAACGCACCCGGGCACGACTCGCACTGGAAGCAGGCGATCCAGTGCCTGCCCGCCCCGGTGCACGTCCAGCCGGGCGAGCCGGTCGTGCTGGACGCGGCCCACGACGGCGAGTGCGTCCGCTTCACCGTTCCCGCCGGGACGGCCCCCTGCCAGGACCGCGATGTCTCGGAGGCGGCGCGATGACGATCACCACGTCGGAACGGTCCGGTGCCCTCGCGGCGTACTGCGCGCAGCGGATCTTCCAGCCGGGGCCGGAGGTGTACATCGCCGGGAACCCGTTCCGGCGGCCGATCGGCCCGCCCGGCGCGGGAGACCGGGACTTCTCCGTCCCGGCCACCGAGGCGGAGTTCCTGAGCGGCGGGCAGCTCGTCGCGGGGCGCGTGCTGTGCAACGCCTACGAAAGCGACATGATCCTGTTGCCCGCCGAGGGCCTCGCGGCGGCCAAGGACGACTTCGACCTGTTCTACGGCGACGAGGTGCGGCGGCTGCGCGACCTCGTCCGGCCGGATCTGGAGCGCTACGCCTTCTCGTTCCTGGACGACGCCGTGCCGGTCCCGCCGGTCCGGACGCTGGACGAGCTGCAGGAGTACTTCCTCGCCGAGGTCGGCGGGGCGGGGGCGCCGGCGGACGCGTCCGGGAACAACCCGGCGGTGGACGCGGCCGCGCCGGTGACCGGCACGATGCGGACCATCACCGAGTGCCGGCACCCGGAGGAGGCGGCGGCGCTGCACCTGATCCAGCTCGCGCTGGACGCGCTGACGGAGGCGTCGGCGATGGCGCGCAACCTGGGCGGGTCCTACGGCGTCGAGCAGTCCGAGCTCTTCAAGATCTTCAACGACGAGTTCGGGTACGGCGTGTACGGCGCCAAGCACAGCACGATCTTCAAGGAGATGCTGGCCAGCGTCGGGCTGCGCACCGACGTGCACGCGTACTGGAACTTCTACCTGACCAGCTCCCTGGTCGGGGTGAACTACTTCAACTGGCTCACCGAGGACCACCGCGGGATGTTCCGCTACATGGCCGCGGTGACGTACCTGGAGTGGCTGTTCGCCCAGGGGTTCGCCGATACCGGGGCGATGCTCCGCGCCGTCTACGGCGACCGGGTCGACGCCAAGTACTGCGACGAGCACGCCCACATCGACATCCACCACGGGCGGATGACGTACGAGAACCTCCTGCTCGGGCTGGCGCGCACCCACGGTGAGCTGGTCATCCCCGAACTGGTGCGCGGCATCGAGGACACCAAGCTCCTGCTGCGGCTCGGCGACGCCGACTTCCGCGCCCAGATCGCCTGGGCCGACACGCTCGACGACCACGCCGAGGCCGGCGCCGCGCTGGCGTCCTCCGGGCTGGACGACGCCGTGACCAGCACCCTTCGCCCCGACAGCCCGTTCTGTACCGGCGTGTACGAGACCGACCGGCTCGTCGAGGTCACCGCCGGTGAGGTGGACGTGTACGCGTGGGCGACCGAGCACCCGCACCGCCTCGGTGCTGGCGACGTGCTGCTGGTGCCGCGCAACCGCCTGCACGGTTTGAAGGCCGCCTCGCCGGAGGCGCGCGTGACCGTCCGAACCATCGAAAGGACGTCCCACGATGGCTGAGAACTCCTCCCCGGTCGGCTCGTACAACGAGTGGGACCCGCTCGAAGAGGTGATCGTCGGCGTGATCGACGGCGCCGCCGTCCCGCCGTGGCATCCGGCGATCGAGGCGACGGTGCCGCCGGAGGCGTGGGACTTCTACCGCCGCAACGGCGGCGGCGGCTTCCCGGCCGATCAGGTCGACGCGGCCCGCGAGGAACTCGACGGGTTCGTGTCGATCCTGGAGGGCGAGGGGGTGACGGTCCGGCGGCCCGACCCGGTCGACCAGTCCCGCTCGTTCGGCACCGCCGACTGGTCGTCCACCGGCGGGTCGTCGCACACGTTCCCCCGCGACATCGCGCTGGTGGCGGGGGACCAGATCGTCGAGGCGACGATGGGCTGGCGGTCGTACTACTTCGCCACCCACCCGTTCAGGACGATCTTCAAGGACTACTTCCGCCGCGGCGCCCGCTGGGTCGCCGCGCCGAAACCGCAGCTCACGGACGCGTCCTACAACCCCGGCTACGCATCGGCGAAGCCGGAGACTCCGTCGCCGGACGACCCGTTCCCTGACATGACGTCCGTCATCACCGAGTTCGAGCCGATCGTGGACGCGGGCGACTTCATGCGGTTCGGCCGCGACATCCTCGTCCAGCGCAGCCACGTCACCAACCGGTTCGGCATCGAGTGGACGCGGCGGCTGCTCGGCGACGAGTTCCGGGTGCACGAGGTGGCGTTCATGGACGACCATCCGATGCACCTCAACGCCACGTTCGTCCCGCTGCGTCCCGGCCGCGTCCTGATCAACCCGGAGCGGGTGCCCGAACTGCCGGAGATGTTCGCGGACTGGGACGTGCTGATCTGCCCCGAGCCCGCCATCCCCGCCGACCAGACGATGTACTTCTGCAGCCGCTGGATCGCGATGAACACCCTGATGCTCGACCAGGACCGCATCTTCGTGGAGGCGCAGGAGACCGAGTTGCTGCGGCTCCTGGAGAAGGAGGGCTTCACGCCCATCCCCGTCCCGTTCCGCACGGTCAACACGTTCGGCGGCGGTTTCCACTGCGCCACCCTCGACGTCCGCCGGCGCGGCGGACTCCAGGACTACTTCTCCTGACGCTCCCCCGACGCCCCCCAACGAGGTCCGCATGTCGCACAACCCGTCCGCGGGCGACGACCGTCCGCTCCTTCTCCTGGTCGCGAGCAGCTACTGGGTCTACCGCGCCTACATCCTGGAGTCGGTGTCGGCGCGGTACCGGCTCTGGCTGCTCAACCCGGCCCCGGCCACCTGGGAGGACCCCTACATCATCGGGCACACCGTCGTCGACTGCCTCGACCTGGAGAAGCTGACGGCGGCTGCCCGCGAGGTCGCCCGCGACCACGACGTCGCCGGGGTCTTCTGCTACGACGAGGTCTACATCGAGACGTCGGCGCATCTCAGCGCGGCGCTCGGCTTCCCCGCCCTGGACCCGGACGCGGTGGCGCGCTGCCGCGACAAGTCCGCCGCCCGCACGGCACTGCGTGACGCGGGGCTGCCGCAGCCCGCGTCCCGTGCCGTCGCGTCGCTGGAGCAGGCCCGCGCGTTCGCGGACGAGACCGGTTACCCGGTCATCGTCAAACCGCGGAACCTCGGCGGCAGCCTCGGGCTGAGCAAGGCCGAGGGGCCGGGCGACCTGGACCGCGCGTTCGCGCTGGCCGACGGCACGCGGATGGGCGGCATCCGCCAGTTCGACGACTACGTGATCGTGGAGGAGTTCCTCGACGGCCCGGAGGTCTCCTTCGAGTGCGTCGTCCACAGGGGCGAATGCACGCCGCTGGTCGTCGCGCGCAAGATCCTCGGCGGCAGCGGCGACCTGGCGTTCGAGGAGATCGGCCACGACGTGGACGCGAACGACCCGCTGCTGACCGACCCCGCGATGCTCGACACGCTGAACCGCGCCCACGCCGCCGCCGGATTCACCGACGGCTTCACCCACATCGAGTTCAAGCTCACCCCGGACGGCGCACGGCACGTCATCGAGATCAACGCCCGGCTCGGCGGCGGGATGATCCCCTACCTCGGGCTCCTGACCTCCGGCGTGGACGCGCCGCTCGCCGCCGCGGACGTCGTGGCGGGACGTCCCCCGGCCCCGGCGTTCCCGGGCCCCCTCCGGGCCGCGTCGATCAGGTTCGCCTACCCGCCCTACGACATGGAGGTCACCTCGGCGACGGCGCACCGCGAGCTGATGCGTCCGCCGCTCGCGGAGGTGGAGGTCGGCGTCCAGCCGGGGATGCGGGTCCGGCGGCCACCGCACGGCCTGGCCCGCACCGGCTTCGTGATCGCGGTCGGCGCGTCGCCGGAGGAGACCGCCGCCGCGGTCGCCGATCCCGGACGGTACTTCACGTTCGAGGGGACCAGGCTGGAGCCCGCGACATGAGCACCGCCGAGCACCCGACCGTCATGTCGACGCTGCGGGAGATGAACGAGACCGTCCGGATCCTGGTCCTGGGCAACCTGATCAGCAACCTGGCGACGTTCCTCAACGCGTTCCTGGTGCTGTTCCTCACCGACAAGGGATTCACCGCGTGGGAGAGCGGCTTCGTGCTGACCGCCCTGATGATCGGGCGGATCTCCGGCTCCGCGGTGGGCGGCGCCGCCGCCGACCGGGTCGGATACCGCGCGGTCATCGTCGGCTCGATGGTGAGCACGGCCGTCCTGACCGCGGCCCTCGTGCACGTGCCGGACATGTGGACCGGCGCCCTCGTCGCGGCGGGCGCGGGCATGGCGGCGCAGGCGTACCGTCCCGCCGCGATGGCGTGGGTCGTGGAGCTGACGCCGAAGAACCGGCACGTCATGGTCTTCTCGGTGCTGCGGCTGACGTTCAACGTCGGCGCGACCCTCGGCCCCATGGGCGCCGCGCTGCTGCTGACCTACGCGTCCTACGGCGCCCTGTTCTACGTGGACGCGGCGACGTCGCTGGCCTTCGGCATCGTCGCCTACGCGGCGCTGCGCTCCAACCCCGAGCCGGACGCCGGTGGCGACAAGTCCGGCGGCAAGCGCGCCGGCTATGCGCAGATCCTCGCCGACCGGCGGTTCATGCTCGTCGTCCTCGGCCTCTTCTTCACGGCGGTCGCCTACATCCAGGCGTCGGCGGCGCTGCCGCTCTTCGTGACGGGTTCGGGTCACGACGAGCGGGTGTACGCGACCCTGCTGACGATCAACGGGGGGATCGTCATCGCGTTCGAGGTGCTGCTGTCCAAGTGGCTCCAGCGGCTCCCGATCGGGCTCCCGATGACCCTCGGCATGGCGATGCTCGGCGTCGGCCACCTCCTCTTCACCGGGCCGACGCCGATCGCGCTGCTGCTCGTCGCGACCGTCGTGTGGACGTTCGGCGAGGTCATCGCGGCGCCGTCGATGATGGCCTACCCCGGCCTCGTCGCGCCGCCGGCGCTGCGCGCCCGCTATATCGCGGCGGCGACCGTCCCGCAGCAGGTCGGCTACGCCGTCGGCCCCATGATCGGGATCGCCGCGTGGCACACCTGGGGTTCGGGGGTGTGGGTGCTGACCGGGACGTTCGGGCTCCTCGCCGCCGCGCTCGTCGCGGCCGGGGCGGGGCTCGCGCGGCGCCGTCCGCCGGACGAGGCCGACGGACCGGACGAGCCCGAGCCTGCGCCCGTCAAGACCACCGGGGGTGGTGACTGACGTCCGTCCCGCCACCCCGACCGCGCAACCGAACCGACCAACCGGAGACACCGGAGACAGGGTGAACATGATGAACAGACCAGTCGTGGCGATCGTGAGGCCCTTCACCTCGGCGGCGATGGTCGCCCCCGCGCTGCGGAAGGCGGGGTTCAGCCCGGTGGCGGTGATGGACTACACGGGGCCCTCGCTGGCCCCGCTGCACTCCTCGCACGACCCCGGCAACTATGACGCGGTCGTCAACCACCACGGCGACATGGCCGGGACCGTCGCGCGGCTCGGCGGGCTGAAGCCGATCGCGGTCATCCCCGGCGTCGAGGCGGCGCTGCGGCTCGCGCAGGAGTGCTCGGACGCGCTCGCGCCCGAGTTCTCCAACGTCGCCGAACTCGTCGACGCCCGGCGGCACAAGTACCTCATGCACCAGGCGCTCACCGACGCCGGGCTGCCCGTCCCCCGGCAGATCTCCACCACCGACCCGGAGGAGGTCGCCGCGTGGATCGAGCGCGAGGGGCTCGCCGGTCGGGACCTCGTCGTCAAGCCGCCGACCAGCGCCGGCACCGTCGGGGTGAGCCGCGCGCCCGGCGGGCAGGGCTGGCGCGAGCTGTTCGGCGCGATGCTCGGCACCCGCGACAAGCTGGACGTGCTGGCCGAGGAGGTGCTCGTCCAGGAGATGATGACCGGCACCGAGTACGCCATCGACACCGTCAGCCACGACGGCCGGCACTCGATCACCGACATGATCAAGTACAGGCGGGTGCCGTTCGGCGAGGGCATCGCGGTGTACGACTACGTCGAGTGGCTCCCCTACGACACCGACGCCTACGGCGAGCTGATCGACTACGGGCTCGGCGCGCTGGACGCGGTGGGGCTGCGCAACTGGGCGGCGCACACCGAGATCATGATGACTCCGGACGGCCCGCGGCTGCTGGAGGTCAACGCGCGCCTGGCCGGTGCGGGCAACCCGGCGGTGACCGAGATCGCCACGGGGGAGAGCCAGGTCACCCGGATCGTGGACGTGTGCCGCGGTCTCGGCCCGGAGATGCCGCCCGGCTACACGCTGCGGCGCAACGTCACGGCGGTGTTCCTGATGTCGCACTCCACCGGCGTCGTCCGCAACGCGGAGATCTACGACCAGGCCCGTGACCTGCCGAGCTACCACTCCCCGGTGCACGTGGTCGGCACCGGCGACCACGTGGACGCCAGCACGGACCTGTTCGCCAGCATGACGATGGGCTACATCATCCTCGCCCACGAGGACGCGAGTCAGATCCACGCCGACCGCGAGGCCATCCGGAAGATCGAGAAAGACCTGATCGTCGACCCCGACGCCTGACGGAAAGGCCCGCAGATGGTCACCGAGAAGTACCTGGCCGCGTGCGCCACGGAGGGCGGCGGCCTGCGCGATGTCATGGCGGAAGCCGAGTTTCCGGCGGTGTTCACCGAGGCGTGGGAAAAGTATCTGCTGCCGCGTCCCCTGTTCTCCGAGGAGGGCCGGACCCGCCGCGCCGCGGCCGACCTCGCCGGGCTGTTCACGCTGATGGCGTCCCTGCCCGACCGGCTGTTCGACGGCGACCGGCGCAAGTTCTGCGCCGCGATCGGCGCCGACGAGCGGCGCACCGCGCTCATGACCGCCCTCGGCGGCGAGCCGCATCTGTACGGGCGGGCCGACCTCTACGACGACGGGACGCGGTTCCGGCTGCTGGAGTTCAACATCGGCAGCGAACTCGGCGGCGTCGACGTCAGCGAGGTCAACCGGGTGCTCCTCGCCCACCCGGAGTTCGCCGAGTTCGCGGGCGAGCACGGGCTGTCCCACGTCGACACGCCCGCGGCCATCGCGCGTCAGTTCGTCCGGGCGACGCAGAAGGAGGCGCCGGTCGTCGCGACCCTGGAGGCGATCGGGGGGCTGATGGCGTACGAGCCGCTGCACCGTTCCTTCCAGGAGACGATGAAGCGGTGCGGGATCGAGCTGCTGCTCGGCGAGGTGGACCAGGTGGAGGTGAAGGGCGGCCGGTTGTTCCTGCACGGCCGTCCGATCGACCTCGTCCTGCGGTACTACTCCGTCAACCAGCTTGCCCGCGACCCGCGCAACGACGTCCACGCGGAGACCGTCATGCGCGCCCACGAGGACGGGAAGGTCGTCCTCTGGACTCCCCTGTCGAGCACCATGCTCTCCTACAAGAGCTGCCTGCCGCTGATCTCCGACCCGGACCTGTGCGGGGATCTGACCCCGGACGAGAACGCCCTGATCGAGCGGATCCTGCCGTGGACGCGGACCCTCACCCCCGGCCTGGTCGAGCAAGTCCGCGCCGAACGGGAGGAGCTGATCCTCAAGCCGTTCGCGGGCCTGGCGGGCCGGGGCATCCACGCGGGCTGGGACCAGACCGACCGTGAATGGGCGGAGACGATCTCCGACTGCCTGGACCGGGACCACATCGTCCAGCGGCGCGTCGTCCCGGTCCGGGAGCCGGTGATGGATCCGGCGAGCGGCGCGGTCCAGGACTGGCTGGTCGTCTGGGGCCTGTTCGTCTTCCCGGAGGAGTACGGCGGCGCGTCCTGCCGTGCGGTGCCGTCCGGCGGCACGTCCGTGGTCAACCTGGGCAGCAAGGGCGCGAAGGTCGCCTCGGCGTTCCACTACTGACGGGAGTCCGGGCCGGGCGTACGGCGTCCCGGGGCGTGTGACGCAGTCAACGACTTTCCGTAGTACTACAGCTCGTAGTATGTCTAGCGAAACGTAGTACTACAGCTTGTAGTAGATAGTCGTGAGAGGCCCGCGCCCATGGATCCTGTCGACATCGCACGGTGGCAATTCGGGATCACCACCGTGTACCACTTCCTCTTCGTCCCGCTGACGATCGGGCTGTCCGCGCTGGTCGCGGGCCTGGAGACGGCGTGGATCCGAACAGGCAAGACGGCCTACCTCCGCGCCACCAAGTTCTGGGGCAAGCTCTTCCTGATCAACTTCGCGATGGGGATCGTCACCGGGATCGTGCAGGAGTTCCAGTTCGGCATGAACTGGAGCGACTACTCCCGGTTCGTCGGCGACGTCTTCGGCGCGCCGCTCGCCATCGAGGGACTGCTCGCGTTCTTCGTCGAGTCGACCTTCCTCGGGCTGTGGATCTTCGGCTGGGACCGGCTCCCCAAGGTCCTCCACGTGATGTGCATGTGGCTGGTCTCCATCGGCACCGTGCTGTCGGCGTTCTTCATCCTCGCCGCCAACTCCTGGATGCAGCACCCCGTCGGCTACCGCATCAACGAGGAGACCGGACGGGCCGAACTCACCGACTTCTGGGCCGTGCTGACCAACCCGACGCACCTCGCCGCGTTCCCGCACACGGTCACCGCCGCGTTCGTCACCGGCGGCATGTTCATGGCCGGCGTCAGCGCCTGGCACCTCGCCCGCCGCAAGAACGTGGAGGTGTTCCGCCCGTCGCTGAAGCTCGCGCTGGCCGTCACCGCGGTCGCCTCGATCGGCGTCGCCATCAGCGGCGACACCCTGGGCAAGGTCATGACCGAGCAGCAGCCGATGAAGATGGCCGCCGCCGAGGCCATCTACGAGACCGAACGGCCCGCCGGGTTGTCGGTGTTCACCGTCGGGACGCTGGACGGCGAGGAGGAGATCTTCGGGATCAAGGTGCCGGCCATCCTGTCGTTCCTGTCCACCGGCAGCTTCGACGGCGAGGTCCAGGGCATCAACGACCTCCAGGCGCAGGCCGAGGCCGCGCACGGACCCGGCGACTACCGGCCGGTGATCCCCGTCACCTACTGGAACTTCCGGATCATGGTCGGGGCCGGTCTCCTCACCGCGCTGATCTCGCTGGGCGGGCTGTGGCTGCTGCGGCGCGGGCGGCTGCCGTCCGGCCCCTGGGTGTACCGGATCGGCATGCTGTCGCTGACGCTCCCGTTCATCGCCAACTCCGCCGGATGGATCTTCACCGAGATGGGGCGGCAGCCCTGGTCGGTGTGGGGCGTCCTGAAGACGTCGGCGAGCGTCTCCCCGGGCGTCGGCGCCGGCTCGATGCTCATCTCCGTCGTCTCGCTGACCGTGCTGTACGGCGTCCTGATGGTCATCGAGGCCGGGCTGATGCTCAAGTACGCCAAGGCCGGACCGCCCTCGGAGGACGAGGTGCTGCCCTCGCCGTCCTCCGACGGCGATGACGACGACTCCGACTCCGAGCGCTCGCTCGCGTTCGCCTACTGAGAGGGCCGCCGGTCATGGAACTCACCACCGTCTGGTTCATCATCATCGCCTTCCTGTGGACGAGCTACTTCTTCCTGGAGGGATTCGACTTCGGCGTCGGCATGCTGCTGCCGGTGCTCGGCCGCGACGACGTCGAACGCCGCGTCGTCATCAACACCATCGGGCCCGTCTGGGACGGCAACGAGGTGTGGTTCATCGTCGCGGGCGCCGCCATGTTCGCCGCGTTCCCCGAGTGGTACGCCACCCTGTTCAGCGGCTTCTACCTGCCGCTGCTGCTGATCCTGCTCGCCCTGATCGTCCGCGGTGTCGCGTTCGAGTACCGCGGCAAGCGCGACGAGGCGCGGTGGCGCGCGCGGTGGGACAAGGCGATCTTCTGGGGCAGCCTCGTCCCCGCGTTCCTGTGGGGCGTCGCGTTCGCGAACATCGTCCGCGGCGTGCCGCTGGACGCCGACCACGAGTTCACCGGGACGCTCGTCGATCTGCTCAACCCGTACGCGCTGCTCGGCGGGCTCACCACGATGATCCTGTTCGTCCTGCACGGGGCGGTGTTCCTCGCGCTCAAGACGTCCGGGGACATCCGCGTCCAGGCCCGCCGCGTCGCGAACGTCGCCGTCGTCGCGGCGATCGCCGCCGGCGGCGGCTTCCTGCTGATCACACAGATCGAGCACGGCAAGCCCGTGACCTGGCTGACCGCCGGGGGCGCCGCCGCCGGGCTGGTCGCGGCCGGCCTCGCCAACGCGCGGGGACGCGAAGGCTGGGCGTTCATCGGCACCGGAACCGCCATCGTGCTCGCCGTCGCGACCCTGTTCACGGCGCTGTTCCCGGACGTCATGCCGTCCACCCTCGGCGCCGCGACCGGCCTGACCACCGAGAACGCGGCCTCGACCCCCTACACGCTGAAGATCATGACGTGGGTCGCGGCGGTGTTCACCCCGATCGTGCTGATCTACCAGGGCTGGTCGTACTGGGTGTTCCGCAAGCGCATCGGCACGTCCCACATCCCCGCCCGCAAACCCGAGCCCGTGAAATGAAACCCCTCGATCCCCGGCTGCTGAAGTACGCCCGGACGACACGGATCTTCCTTCTGTCGTCCGTGGCGCTCGGCACCGCCACCGCCGGGCTGATCATCGCGCAGGCGACGCTGCTCGCCGACATGCTCACCCGCGTCTTCCTCGGCGGCGCGTCCCTCGGCGACCTGCGCACCCCGATGCTGCTCCTGCTCGCCGCCGTCGCCGGGCGGACCCTCGTGGCGTGGCTGCAGGAGGTCGCGGCGCACCGCTCGTCCGCCGCGGTCAAGTCGCAGCTGCGCGGCCGGCTGCTCGCGCACTCCCTGCTGCTCGGCCCGCGCTGGCTGTCCGGCGAACGCAGCGGGGAACTCGCCACCCTCGCCACCCGCGGCATCGACGCGCTCGACGACTACTTCTCCCGCTACCTGCCGCAACTCGTGCTCGCCGTGATCGTCCCGGCCGCCGTCGGCGCGCGCATCCTGTTCGGCGACTGGCTGTCCGCCGTCACGATCGCCGTGACGCTGCCGCTCATCCCGATCTTCGCGATCCTCGTCGGCCTCACCACCCAGCGGAAGATGGACCGGCAGTGGCGGACGCTGTCCGTCCTCGCCGCGCACTTCCTGGACGTCGTCGCCGGGCTGCCCACACTGAAGATCTTCGGCCGGGCGCGGGCGCAGGCGGCGAAGATCCGCGAGGTCACCGACCGGCACCGGCGGGCCACCATGTCGACGCTGCGGATCGCGTTCCTGTCGGCGCTCGTCCTGGAGCTGCTGTCGACGCTCTCGGTCGCCCTCGTCGCCGTGTCCATCGGACTGCGTCTCGTCGAGGGCGGTATGGGCCTGGAGACCGCGCTGCTCGTCCTGATCCTCGCGCCGGAGGCGTACCTCCCGCTGCGGCAGGTCGGCGCGCAGTACCACGCGAGCGTTGAGGGCCTCACCGCCGCCGGGCGGATCTTCGAGGTGATCGAGACGCCGCCACCGCCCTCCGGCACGCGCACCGACGTCCCCGACCTGGCGCACGCCACGCTCCGCCTGGACGGCGTGACCGTCGCCTACGGCGGACGCGACGTCCCCGCCCTCGACGGCTTCTCCCTCACCGTCCACCCGGGGGAGACCGTCGCGCTCACCGGGCCGAGCGGGGCCGGCAAGTCCACCGTCCTCGCCGTGCTCCTCGGCTTCGTCCGGCCCGACTCCGGGCACGTCCTGGCCGACTGGGACGACCTCGCCGACCTCGACCCGGACGCCTGGCGCGCCCGCATCGCGTGGGTGCCGCAGCGCCCCCACCTGTTCGCCGGGACGGTCGCCGCCAACATCCGCCTCGGCCGCCCGGACGCGACGGACGCCGACGTCCGGGCCGCGGCGGACGCCGCCAACGCGCTGGAGTTCATCGACGCCCTGCCCCGCGGCCTCGACGCGCCCCTCGGCGAGCGGGGCCTCGGCCTGTCCGCCGGCCAGCGGCAGCGCATCGCCCTCGCGCGTGCGTTCCTGCGGGACGCGCCGCTCCTCCTGCTGGACGAGCCGACCTCGAACCTCGACGCGGAAAGCGAGGCCGCCGTCATCGACGCCGTCCGCCGCCTGGCGGCCACCCGCACCGTGATCCTCGTCGCCCACCGCCCGGCCCTCACCGCCCTGGCCGACCGCGTCGTCCACATCGAACCCGCGACGGTGACGACATGACCGCCCGCCGCGCCGCGGCGCACACCCCGTCCGTGGAGGTGGCGGCATGATCCTCCGGCTCCTGAAACTTGCCCGGCCGGCTCGGGGGCGGCTCGTCATCGCCGTCCTGTTCGGTGTGCTGGCCCTGGGCAGCGGCGTGGGGCTGATGGCGACCTCGGCGTGGCTCATCTCGCGCGCCGCGCAGCATCCGCCGGTGCTGACGCTCATGGTCGCGATCGTCGCCGTCCGCGCGTTCGGCCTGGGACGCGGCGTGTTCCGCTACATCGAGCGCCTCGCCGGGCATGACGCGACGTTCCGGATCCTCGCCGATCTGCGCGCGCGTGTGTACGAACGGCTGGAACGGCTCGCGCCCGGCGGGCTGCCCTCCTTCCATGGCGGCGACCTCATGAACCGGCTCGTCGCCGATGTCGACGCCGTCCAGGACCTCTTTCTCCGGGTCCTGCTGCCCTGCACGGTCGCCGCCGTCGTCGGTGGCGCTTCCGTCGGTCTCGCCTGGGCGCTGCTCCCTTCGGCCGGTGCCGTCCTCCTGTTCGCCTTGCTGCTCGCAGGTGTCGTCGCGCCCTGGCTGTCGGCCGCCATGGCACGGCGTGCCGAGCGGCGGACGACCGACCTGCGCGGCGAACTCACCGCACATGTGGTCGACACCCTCCAGGGCGCACCCGAACTCATCGCCTACGGCGCCGCCCCCGCCCAACTCGCCGAAGCCACCCGGCTGGACGGCGACTTCACCCGCGCCACGGCGCGTTCCGCCGCCACCGCGGGCGCGGGCGCCGCCATCTCCGCCCTCGCCGGAGGCCTGGCCGTGTGGGGCAGCCTCGCCGTCGGTGTCCCCGCCGTCCGCTCGGGAACGCTCGACGGGGTGCTGCTCGCCGTGGTCGTCCTGCTGCCGCTGGCCGCGTTCGAGGTCGTGGCCGGGCTGCCCTTGGCCGCCCAGTACATGGAACGTGTCCGCCGTTCGGCCTCGCGCATCTTCGCCGTCCTGGACAGCCCCGAACCTGTCAGAGACCCGGCCGACCCCACACCACCGCCTGCGCCCCCCTACACCCTCTCGGTGGAGAACCTGCGAGCCCGGTGGACGCCCACCGGACCGTACGCCCTCGACGGCATCTCCCTGGACCTGACCCCGGGCCGTCGCTGCGCGATCGTCGGGCCGAGCGGTTCCGGCAAGACGACGCTCACCGCCGTCCTCCTGCGCTTCCTGGAATCCGCCGGCGGCAGGGCGACGCTCAACGGTGTGGACCTCCGCGCCCTCACCGGCGACGACGTCCGCCAGGTCATCGGCCTCTGCGCTCAGGACGCCCACCTGTTCGACTCGACGATCGGCGAGAACGTCCGCCTGGCTCGCCCTTCCGCCACCGACGCCGAGATCCGCGACGCCCTGCGCCGCGCCCGCCTCCTCGACTGGGTCGACGCCCTGCCTCGGGGCCTCGACACCCACGTCGGCGAGCACGGCGCCCAGGTCTCCGGCGGCCAGCGCCAGCGCATCGCCCTGGCCCGCGCCCTCCTCGCCGACTTCCCGATCCTGCTGCTGGACGAGCCCGCCGAGCACCTCGACGTCGCGACCGCCGACGCCCTCACCGCCGACCTCCTCACCGCCACCGAGGGCCGGACGACCCTGCTGGTCACCCACCGCCTCGCCGGCCTGGACGCCGTCGACGAGATCATCGTGCTCGACGAGGGCCGCGTCGCCGACCGCGGCACCCACGCGGACCTGCTCTCCCGCCCCGGCATCTACCGGTCCCTGTGGCACCGCGAACGCACCGCCGAGCCCGCCCGGCCACGGTAGAAGGTGCCCGGCACCAATCGTCATACGGCATGTTACGTTAGAGCCATGGCGAACATGAGGTTCAGCATTTCGGCGGATCCGCAGGTTCACGCGGCGATCAAGGTCCACGCTGAAGCCGCCGGCATGGACGTCTCCGGCTACCTGGTCGCCGCCGCCACGGCTCAGATGGCTGCGGACGACGCGGCGGCGGCCGTGTTCGTCCCATTGGACACCGACAACGCCGCGGCGCTGGATGAGGCGATTCAACCTTCCAGCCCGCCCGCGTTCGAGGAACTGACGTCCGAAGAGCAAGCGCAGGTCCGCAGGATCCTCTCCTCGGCACTCGGCTCGGACAGCGCCGACGTCGCATGAGCGCCCGTACCGTCGTCTACGACACCGGCATGCTGCTCGCCATGCTGAGCGGCGACAGGGTAGCCCTGGTACTGCACCATGGCCTGCGTGCCGCGCCTCACAGGCCCGTCATCATCGGTCCGGTCCTGGCACAGGCATGGCGGCCCGACCCCAAGACCGTCCACGCGTTCAGCGGATACCTCCGGGACTGCACCGTCCCCCAAGCGCGAGGTGCCGCGGCGCCTGTCCAGGGGAAGTACGCTGCGAACGCGGGGTGTGTGGCCTGCTCGAAGGCCGCCACTCTGGACTCGTACAAGCGAGCCGGCGCGATGCTCGCCAAGGCCGTGCCCCCGGGTAAGAAGCGCCCGGATGCCGTGGACGCGCTCGTCGTGGTGACCGCCGCGCTGCACATCCCCGCCCTCATCGTCACCAGCGATCCCGGCGACCTGGCCGCCTACGCCGCGACCCTCGACAACGCGGACATCGTCA
This sequence comes from Spirillospora sp. NPDC048823, assembly GCF_043198445.1. Taxonomy (NCBI): domain Bacteria; kingdom Bacillati; phylum Actinomycetota; class Actinomycetes; order Streptosporangiales; family Thermomonosporaceae; genus Spirillospora; species Spirillospora sp. NPDC048823. The sequence continues at coordinate 349,253 of NZ_JBICUT010000004.1, forward strand.
TCGAGCGCATCTGACCGAGCCGCCGCCGACCTCCTCGGCGGGCATGGCCGTCGTTGACAGCGTGACGGGCGCGGGAGCCCGCGCCATCGGTCATCGGTCATCGGTCACGGCGACGCCGCGCTTCGTCCGTCCAAGACAAATCGGCTCCACTGTGTCCTTGGGAGCCTCTGTCCCATGCGCGCATGTCGCGACGGTTCTCCCGAGTCTCGGCCGTCAGCGCCGCACCGTCTCGCAGCCGATGCCCCCGCCGGCGGAGACGCCAGTCGAAAACCACGCCGTAGGCGAGCAGAAGGGCCAAGAATCCGAGGACCAGCCACCACATGCGATCATCCTCGCTCCCCAAGTCAGGGCCGACAAGGGAGAATTACTCATGCCGCTCCAGCAGTGTCCTGGTTGAGACCAGCCCCCGCTCGACTCCGGCGCCCAGGCCTGGTCTGCACATATCCGCCCTACGCGGCCCCGTCCGAGCTCCGCGAGCCCCTTGATCACCTTGCGAGCGGGCACGGAAAGTAGAGATCGTGAAAAGCAGGAGCCCAGGTCGGAAGTTCGGTTCTGACCTGGGCTTCTTGGTGGGTGGAGCCTAGGGGATTCGAACCCCTGACACCTGGCTTGCAAAGCCAGTGCTCTACCAACTGAGCTAAGGCCCCGTGCGGCGGGACAAGCCTACCCGTGGTCGGCGCCCGCCGTGGCACCGACGGGGGCGGGGAGAAGACGGTCCGGGAGGGCGGCGACGCTGGGGAGGATATGGGTGACGCCGGCGGCGGTCAGGCGGCCTCGTCGTGGGCGCCGGTGAGGACGTCGGCGACGATGGACGCGCCGGAGCGGCGGCCGGACACGGGTCTCGGGCCATGCCGGTCAACGAGCCGGCCATAGGAACGCTCGAACGCGAAATTCGCGGCCTGGGCGCGGGGCTCGTCGAAGAGCGAGCGAAAGATGTCGATCTTCGATTCGCCGCGCGAATCGTGGAAGCGGGCCAGAGCACGCTCATGTGGCACCGCGCCGGAGACGATCCCCAGGGCGGCGATCGCCTCCGCGAAGGCGGTGTGGACGGCGTCTCCGTCCGCGACAGTGGTCCCGGCGAGATCGAGGCAGGCGACGGTGATCGGGTCTGCTTCGTTCACGCCGGGGCCTATCGCCGGCGTCTCAGCCGTCGGACGACGTGGCCTCGTTCCACAGGTCCAGCTCGGCGCGATCCTGCTGCAGCCGACGCCAGACCGCGAAGCCACCGAGAGCGACAACGGCGAGAATGAGCAGCTTCTTCACGGTGGGACCCCTTCACCTCGACTATGAAGTCAAAACCCGGGATTCGTTCGCATCAGCGTCTGCTTCCCAGGCTCCTCGCAGCCTAGCAATCGTTCATGGTCGTTCCGCACCCCACACCGTTATCGGACCCGCCGTCCAATCTCGGTGCGGGTGCTGTCACGTCCGCGCCATCTCGCCGGGACGGCCGGGCGGCCTCATAATCCGGTGGGACGACCCTTCGGGAGAGCCGATGGCGGACGACGACTTCCGGCGCTGGGAACGCGAGTTCGACTTGGGCGCGCCGGAAGACGAGCCGTCCGGAGGCCGGGGAATGGTACTGACCGCGGGTGTGATCGCGACGGGATGTACCGCCATGATCGCGATGGGTGAGGTCTCGCTGGGCACGGCCGGGCTGGTGCTCGCGTCGATCATTCTGCTGCTGTGGCGGATCGGGATGTGATCCGCCATGATCTCGCCATGGAGCTGCGTGGAGCGAACGTCCTGGTGACCGGGGCGACCGGCGGGATCGGCCGGGCACTGGCGACGGCGCTGGCCGAACGCGGTGGGCAGGTCGTCCTGACGGGGCGGCGGGCGGACGTGCTGGAACCGCTGGCCGAGCGGCTCGGCGGCCGGTCCATCGTGGCCGACCTGGCGGATCGTGCGGCGGTCGAGCGGCTGCTGGACGAGGCGGGCCGGGTGGACGTGCTCGTGGCGAACGCGGCGCTGCCGGCGTCCGGGCTGCTGGACGAGTACTCGATCGACGAGATCGACCGGGCGCTCGACGTCAACCTGCGCGCACCGATCGTGATGGCGAAGCTCGCGGGCGAGCGAATGGCCGATCGTGGCCGCGGGCATCTGGTGTTCGTCTCGTCGCTGGCCGGGAAGACCGCGTCCGGCCACGCGTCCCTCTACAACGCGACGAAGTTCGGCATGCGGGGCTTCGCGCTGGCGTTGCGGGAGGACCTGCGGCCGCACGGCGTCGGCGTGTCGACGGTGTTCCCGGGCTTCATCCGGGACGCGGGCATGTTCGCCGACACCGGGGTCACGCTGCCCAAGGGGGTCGGTACGAAGTCGCCGCGGGACGTGGCGCGGGCGACCGTCCGGGCCGTCGAGAGGAACATCGCGGAGATCGACGTGGCGCCGCTCGGGCTGCGGCTCGGGGCCAGGCTGGGCGGGGTCGCACCCGTCCTCTCGGCGGCCGTGCAGCGGCGGGCGGGCGGGTCCCGCGTCTCCCGCGGCCTCGCCGACGGACAGCGCGGCAAACGCTAGCGACCAGCCCGGTCCGCACGTGGCGTTCCGGGCGGTCGCCTTTTGATCGGCGGGGCCGCGAACGGGCACGGCGTCCACCGGACGGGACGGCAGGGCTCCCTGCCCGGCCGAGTCGCTAGGCCCGGGCGCCCTCGGCGTCGGCGGAGGCGTCGCCGACCGGAGCCGCCCGCGCGGGCGCCGGGGCCCGGCGCACGGTCGCGAGGACGGAACCGCCGAGGATCAGCAGGAACGACGCCATGATCGTCCCGGTGAGGGGCTCGCTGAGGAACACCACCCCGGCGGCGACCGCGACGGCCGGGTTCACATAGGTGAACACCATCCCCCTGGACGTGCCGACCTCCCGGATGAGCTCGAAGAACACGATGAACGCGAGCGCCGTGCACACCAGGCCGAGGCCGATGAGCGCGGCCAGGACCTGCCCGCTCGGCATCGACTCCGGCCAGGTGTAGATCGCCGGTCCCGTGTAGACGAGGGCGGCGATGGCGAGCGCGTACGCGGCCAGGTGCAGGCTCGGAACGTCCTGGAGGCGCTTCATGGCGATCATCGGCGCGATCGAGTATCCGAGCACGACCAGCATGACCTCGCCGACCGCCCATGCGCTGCCGCCGCCGAGGTGCGGCGCGGCCAGCACGCCGACGCCGGCCAGCCCGACCAGCAGCCCCGCCCAGCGCGCCGGGCCGAGCCGCTCGGCGTCGCCGGTGAGCCTGGCCAGCACGACCCCGACGATCGGGACGGCGGCGATCAGCAGCCCCGTCATGGAACTGGTCAGCCGGTTCTCGGCGTCCGACAGCAGCGCCCAGGGGCCGAGGATCTCGACCGCCGTGAACGCCAGCAGCGGACGCCAGTGGCGGCGGACCACGTCGAACCGCCCGCCCCGGATCGCCAGCGGCAGCAGCACGGCCGCGCCGAGCGCGGTCCGCGCGAACACCACCATGGGTACGGAGACGCCCTCGACCGCCACCTTGATCATCAGATAGGGGACGCCCCACAGCACACCCATCAGCACGAACAGCATCCAGCCACGCCGGCTCAATTCCGACCTCCCCGTTCCCCTCCGCCCGACAACACTCCACCGCCATCCCGCCGGCACACCCCCGGCCCGACGAGACCGGCCGGCACGGACTCCGGCCAGTCGCACCGACCCGGCACACACGTCCGCCGGAGAGCCGGAGAGACCGCCCAGCACACCCCCGGCCTGCGAAACGGGTGGACGAGTTCAGGATGCGCGGCGGCGGGGGGCGCTGTCTTGAACGCTGTTGCGGTAAGCGCCCGGTGTCACGCCCACGACTCGCCGGAACCAGCGTGTGAGATGCGCCTGGTCGGCGAACCCGACGAGCGTCGCGGCCTCCGCCGGGCGGTGCCCCGCGTCCAGAAGGGCGCGGGCCCTGGCCACCCGGTGCTGAGCGAGCCACGCGTACGGCGGCATGCCGACGGCTTCGCTGAAGGCGCGCAGCAGCTGGTAGCGCGAGAGCTCCAGGTCGGCGGCGACCTCCGTGAGGGTCGGGGTGGCGAGCAGCTCGTCCGACAGGCGGGTCGCGACGGCGCGTGCGATCCGTCCGGCGTCGGTCCGGCGGCGTCCCGGGACGGTTCCCGGGCCCGGCCCCGCATGCCGCCGGACGAGCGTGCCGAGGACGCCGAGCAGGCGCGACTCGCCCTCCAGCGGGTCCTCACCGAGCCGCAGGGCGTGGTGGGCGAGGCGCAGCGCCTCGCCCAGCCGCCGATCGTCGATGATCGGTTCCCGGAAGTGCGGCCGCACCTGCGCCCGGCCCGCGTCGGCCGCCATCGCGGCGCCCAGCAGCTCGGCGTCCGGGTAGACGCACATGTAGGCGAAGCCTTCGGGACGGGCCGGGCCGCCGGTGTGCGCCTCTCCCGGTTCGATCACGACGACGCTGCCCGCGCCGGAGTAGATCTTCTCGCCGCGGTAGCGCATTGTCTCCAGGCCGTCGACCGTGACCCCGATGGCGTATTCGGCGTGGATGTGCGGCGCGTAGTGCCGGCGGGCGATCCGGGCCGTCAGCAGGTCGAGCGAGGTCCCCTGAATCCCGTCGACCCGCGTCCAGAGGGTCCGGTCGACGGGGGCGACCCCGTGGTCAGGCGGAGAAGACGTGCCGGAGCCGCCAGCGATCCTCGTCACGGCCGAGCTCCGCGACGGCCACTCCCTCGGCGCCCGTGACGCGGACCCTGTAGACCCGGCCCTCCTGGGCGGTCCCGTAGGTCTTCAGCACCTCGTCGACCGCGTAGCGCGATCCCCGCCACTCGTAGGCGGTGAGACGTCCCGCCGGGTCGTGCTCTGCGCGGACCGGCTCGTTCAGCAAGTGCCCCATTCGGCGAGCGTAGCACGCATTCGAACTGGTGTTCGCAGGCCAGAAGGGGTCTCCGGACCTTGTGGACGCCGGACTCAGGCCTTCGCACGCACCCGCGGCCGCACACCGCCGGGCGTGGCGCGGCACTCGACGTCATACCGGTATTCAGCCGGAAGGCATGGCCCATGTCCAGACCAACGGAGAACGCCACCGCCCTCATCCCACCGCCGCGAAAAGCCATCGGTGAGGCACCGCCGCCCGCTCTCTATCCACAGGCTGGGGACGCCATCCGCACACACCTCCCTCCCCCCGCCGGCAGGTGCTCCAGAAGGCCGCATCCACAGGGAAATCCCCAGAACAGCAGGTCTTTCCACGATTCGAGCGCCAACGTGGACACCGACGACTTCAGCATCCTCGCGGACGGACGGCGATGCAGGGAATCCACAACCTGTGGATAACCGGTGTGCACACCCTGGGTACGGCCGCCGGTTCCAGCGTCCACCATTCTTCCCCAGCTTGCCCCCAACCTCGGCGACCAGTTGTCCACGTCGTGGAAAAGCCGCTGACCAGCAAGGAAGCGCCCCTGGGCGGGTCGTTGCCCACAGTCAGTTCACACCCTGTGGGCAATCCGCCTCCACAACCCGGCGACACCGGTGGACAAGCAGCCCACCATGAATCCCCAGGTGCATCCCCAAGCCGCACAACGGCTCGCAGCACATCCGAACGACACGGGAGAGGATGATGTGTGCATGATCGCAGCCAACAGATCTCGATCTGCCGGGCCCGCGCTATCCACAACCTGTGGAAAAACACTCTCCATCTCGGGATAACCCACCCCTGACCTGCGTGGCCACCCGGCGATGATCCCCGAAGATCGATGGCTGATCTCGCGAGTCGAGTGATCGAACGGTGCCGTGGGTTGATACGCGGTCAACCGGAGAGGCCAGGGCGGCAGCGCGGAGCCGGTGATCGCCGACGGCCGGGCCTGCCTGTGGCTTGACATCGTCGAACTAGGCTTCGCAACGCATCTCGGCGCGGCCACAGGCGACACATTTCCGGACGCGGGATGTTGGCTGGTGCGTCCCGGTGGTGTGGGATCCCAGTGCCACCGGAGTGCCAAAAATCTCGAAGCCGGGTCCGCTGGACGCGGAACCGGCCTCTGAACTGGGATTACTGGTGGGCCTAGGAGGACTTGAACCTCCGGCCTCATCCTTATCAGGGATGCGCTCTAACCGACTGAGCTATAGGCCCGGGTTGTGCCGCTGGTCCGGCGGCGCAACGAGAGGTTACCCCATCTGGCGCGGCAACCGGAAATCGATTACTCGGCCTCCTTGAGGGTCACCTCGACGCCGCCGACGAGGTCGGCCGCGAGGTTGTAGATGACGGAGCCGACGGTGGTCAGGGCGGTGATGAGCAGGACGTTCAGGGCGCCCACGAGGACCGTGTAGCCGAAGATGCGGAAGAAGGAGAACCAGTTGCCCGCATCGACGCTCCCGGTGGTCTCGCCCTGCTCCCTGGTGAGGCTGTTGATCGTGTCGCTGATGGCGTCGAACACGCCCAGGCCGGCCAGGATCGCGTAGAGAACGATGACGGCGACGAGGAGGATGACGAAGCAGACGACGGACATGACGAAGCTGAACTTCATCACCGACCACGGTTCGAGCCGGGCGAGCTGGAGCTGGGCTTTGCGCGCCGGTTTGCCGGGGGTGGCGGTCTTGGACGAGGAGTTCGCGGGCGCCGCCGATGCGAACGGGCGGTTCTTGAGGACGGTGCTCGCGAAGCTCGAGCGGTTCGACCGGCCGGAGTCGCCCCTGTCGGCGCCGGACGAGTTGCCCGCGGCCGGTGACGGGCTGCCCGAGTTGAACGGTTTGGCGGGCTGTTCCGTACGACCTGTGGAAACGGAACCGGACGGTTCGGCGGGCTTGGCCCAGCCCGCCGAGCCGGAACCCGAACGGGCCCCAGAACCGGAAGCGGGACGGGACCCAGAACCCGAACCGGAAGCGGCACGGGACCCAGAACCGGAGGCGGGACGGGACCCAGAACCGGAAGCGGGGCCCGAAGCCGAACCGGTGGTGGCCGGGGCGGTTTCCGAGGACGCCGGTGCCGGGACCGCGGGGGCGGCGGCCTTCGGGACCGCGGGCTTGCCCGGCGGCGGGCTCGCCGGCGTGGAGTCCCTGTCCTTGGGCGGCTCGGTGGTGTCCTTGACCGGGGCGATATCCGATGCGGACGACTCGGCGCCCTTCACCGGTTCGTCCTTGAGGGAGGCGATGTCGGTCCTGGTCTCCTCCGTGTCGGACGCCGGCGTGCCCGAGCCCGTGCCGGACTCAGGCGCGGTACCTGGCTCGGACGCGGCCGTGTCGGTGTCGGCGTCGGTGTCGGGGGAGTTGATTTCGACGGTCGTCTCGTCCCGGCTCGACTTCGCGGACGCGGCGGCCACCGTCTTGCCCGGCTTGCCGGTGGGCTTGGCGCCCGGCTTGGCCCCGGGTTTCTTGCCGGATCCGCCCGCGCCGGCCCCACCGGCGCCGGGCCCGCCCTTGCTCTTGCCGGGCTCGGTGCTCACGTGTCCTCCTGGCCTATCGGCTCGGTGCCGCGTTGGGACCCATCATTCACCGTCGCCCCCCTCGGCGTCGTCTGAGTCCTCCATGGACTCTACGTTCCTCGCGATTGCCACCACGCTGTCCCCGTCCGCGAGGTTCATCAGGCGGACGCCCATGGTCTGCCTGCCGGACTGCTTGATCTCCGCGGCGGTGGTGCGGATGACGCCGCCGTTCGACGTCATCGCGAACACCTCGTCGTCCGGGCCCACCATGAGGGCCCCTACCAACATTCCTCGCGATTCAACGATCTTAGCGGTGAGTACCCCCTTACCCCCACGGCCTTGGAGCGGGTACTGGTCGACCGGCGTCCGCTTGGCGTAGCCGCCCCGGGTGGCGACCAGGACGTCGTGGGAGGTGTCCTGCACCACGAGCATGTTGAGGACTTCCTGGCTCTCCTCGAAACGCATGCCGATGACGCCGGACGTCGCACGTCCCATCGGCCGCAGCGACTCGTCGTCGGCGCGGAAGCGGATCGCCTGGGCGCCGGTGGAGACCATCAGCAGGTTGTCGTCGGACGAGACGAGCCGCGCGGCGATCACCTCGTCGTCGTCGACGAGGTTGATCGCGATGATCCCGCCGGTGCGGGGGGAGTCGAAGTCCTGCAGCGCGGTCTTCTTGACGCGGCCCTTCTTGGTGCCGAGCACCAGGTAGGGGGCCACACCGTAGTCGCGCAGGGTCATGACCTGGGCGATGTGCTCGTCGGGCTGGAAGGCCAGCAGGTTCGCGACGTGCTGGCCGCGCGAGTCGCGGCCCGAGTCGGGCAGCTCGTAGGCCTTGGCGCGGTAGACGCGGCCCTTGTTGGTGAAGAACAGGATCCAGTTGTGCGTCGAGGTGACGAAGAACTGGTCGACGATGTCGTCCTGCTTGAGCTGCGCGCCGCGGACGCCCTTGCCGCCGCGCCGCTGCGCCCGGTACAGGTCGGTCTTGGTGCGCTTGGCGTAGCCGCCGCGGGTGATGGTGACGACGACGCCCTCTTCGGCGATGAGGTCCTCGTACGACACGTCCCCGTCGAACGGGATGATCTCGGTGCGCCGCTCGTCGCCGAACTTCTCGACGATGGGGGCGAGTTCGTCGCCGACGATCTGGCGCTGCCGCTCGGGCGAGGCCAGGATGTCGTTGTAGTCGGCGATCTCCGCCATGAGCTTGTCGTACTCGTCGGTGATCTGCTGGCGTTCCAGGGCGGCGAGCTTGCGCAGCTGCATGTCGAGGATGGCCTGCGCCTGGATCTCGTCGATCTCCAGGAGGCCCATCAGGCCCTGCTGCGCCTCCTGCGCGGACGGCGAGCGGCGGATGAGGGCGATGACCTCGTCGATGCGGTCGAGGGCCTTCAGGAGGGCGCGCAGGATGTGGGCGCGCTCCTCGGCCTTGCGGAGCAGGAACCGGGTGCGGCGGACGATGACGTCGATCTGGTGGGTGACCCAGTGCCGCACGAACTGGTCGATGCGCAGCGTGCGCGGCACACCGTCGACGAGCGCGAGCATGTTCGCGCCGAACGTCTCCTGCAGCTGGGTGTGCTTGTACAGGTTGTTCAGGACGATCTTGGCGACGGCGTCGCGCTTGAGGACGATGACGAGGCGCTGCCCCGTCCGGCCGGACGTCTCGTCGCGGACGTCGGCGATGCCGTCGAGCTTGCCGTCCTTCACCCCGTCGGCGATCTTGAGCGCGAGGTTGTCCGGGTTGACCTGGTAGGGCAGCTCGGTGACGACGAGGCAGGTGCGGCCCTGGATCTCCTCGACCTCGATGACGGCCCGCATGGTGATGGAGCCGCGGCCCGTGCGGTAGGCGTCCTCGATGCCCTTGCGGCCGACGATCAGCCCGGCGGTCGGGAAGTCGGGGCCCTTGACCCGCTCGATCAGCGCCTCGAGCAGCTCGTCGTCGGAGGCGCCGTAGTTGTCCAGGTACCACCGGACGCCTTCGGCGACCTCGCGCAGATTGTGCGGCGGGATGTTGGTCGCCATCCCGACGGCAATGCCGGCGGACCCGTTGACCAGGAGGTTCGGGTACCGGGACGGGAGGACGTCCGGTTCCTGTGAACGGCCGTCGTAGTTGGGGGAGAAGTCGACGGTCTCCTTGTCGATGTCGCGCAGAAGCTCCATCGCAAGGGGCGCCATGCGGCACTCGGTGTACCGCATGGCCGCGGCGGGGTCGTTGCCGCGCGAGCCGAAGTTGCCGTTGCCGTCGACCAGCGGGTACCGCATCGACCACGGCTGCGCGAGCCGGACGAGCGCGTCGTAGATGGCGGAGTCGCCGTGCGGGTGGTAGTTGCCCATGACGTCGCCGACGACGCGGGCGCATTTGAAGTAGCCGCGGTCGGGACGGTAGCCGCCGTCGTACATCGCGTACAGGACACGGCGGTGGACGGGTTTGAGGCCGTCACGTACCTCGGGCAGCGCGCGCGCGACGATGACCGACATCGCGTAGTCGAGATAGCTCTTCTGCATCTCGACCTGGATGTCGACCGGTTCGATCCGTTCGCCCGGGTGGCCGCCCTCTGTGGTCACGTCCGTCACTCTCAAGACCTCTTCTGCTCGGTGGGATGCAAGTACGGTCGCCTCTGGGAGTCAGGCCGCTGGGAGCCCGGCCGAGGCCCGTACCTCAGATGTCGAGGAAGCGCACGTCCTTCGCGTTGCGCTGGATGAACTCCCGGCGGGGCTCGACCTCCTCGCCCATGAGCACGCTGAACAGCTCGTCGGCCTGCGCGGCGTCGTCGAGCTGCACCTGCAGCAGGACCCGGTTGTCGGGGTCCATGGTGGTGTCCCAGAGCTCGTTGGCGTTCATCTCGCCGAGGCCCTTGAAGCGCTGCACCAGGTCGCGGGGACGCGGGTCGCGCTTGCCGGCGGCCACCCCGGCCTCGATGATCGCGTCGCGTTCGGAGTCGGAGTAGGCGTAGTCGGCCTCGGTGCCCCGCGAGTCCCACTTGATCTTGTAGAGCGGGGGCTGGGACAGGTAGACGTGCCCGGCCTCTATCAGCGGCTTCATGAACCGGAACAGCAGCGTCAGCAGCAGCGTGTTGATGTGGTGGCCGTCGACGTCCGCGTCCGACATCAGGATGATCTTGTGGTAGCGCAGCCGCGTGATGTCGAACTCGTCGTGCACCCCGGTGCCGAGCGCGGTGATGATCGCCTGCACCTCGTTGTTCTTCAGGATCCGGTCGATCCTGGCCTTCTCCACGTTGAGGATCTTGCCGCGGATCGGCAGGATCGCCTGGAAGTGCGGGTTGCGGCCGCCCTTGGCCGAGCCGCCCGCCGAGTCGCCCTCGACGATGTACAGCTCCGACTTGGCCGGGTCGGTGGACTGGCAGTCCGACAGCTTGCCGGGCAGCGACGTCGACTCCAGCAGGCTCTTGCGGCGGGTCAGGTCGCGCGCCTGCCGCGCCGCCACCCGGGCCCGCGCCGCCTGCGACGCCTTGTTGATGATCTCCTTGGCCTCGCCGGGGTTCTCCTCGAACCAGTCCCGCAGGTGCTCGTTGCATGCCTTCTGGACGAAGGACTTGGCCTCGGTGTTGCCGAGCTTCGTCTTGGTCTGCCCCTCGAACTGCGGGTCCGCCAGCTTGATCGAGATGATCGCGGTGAGGCCCTCGCGGACGTCCTCGCCGGTGAGGTTGTCGTCCTTGTCGCGCAGCAGGCCCTTGTCGCGGGCGTACCGGTTGACGATCGTGGTGAGCGCCGCCCGGAACCCCTCCTCGTGGGTGCCGCCCTCCGCCGTGTTGATCGTGTTGGCGAAGGTGTGCACGGACTCGGCGTACGACGAGTTCCACTGCATGGCGATTTCCAGGGACATGCCCGTGGTGTCGTCGTCGAAGTAGACCACCGACTCGTGGGCGGCGTCCTTGCGCGCGTTGATGTAACGCACGAAGTCCTCGATGCCGCCCTCGTAGTGGTACCGGACGATGTGCGGCTCGCCGTTGATGTAGTCGGGACGGTCGTCCCGCAGGGTGATGGCCAGGCCGCGGTTGAGGAACGCCATCTCCTGCATGCGGCGGGAGAGGGTCTCGAAGTTCCATTCGAGGGTCTCGAAGATCGCGGGGTCCGGCCAGAACGTGATGAGGGTGCCGGTCTCCTCGGTCGGCTCGCCCTTGCTCAGCTCGGTCTCGGGGCCCTGCCACGTGTACGACTGGCGCCAGACGTGGCCGTCGGTGCGGACTTCGGCCTCCATCCGCGACGAAAGCGCGTTCACCACCGCGGAACCGACACCGTGCAGGCCGCCCGAGACGGCATAGGACTTGCCGTCGAACTTGCCGCCCGCGTGCAGCGTGGTCAGCACCAGCTCGATGGCCGGACGTTTCTCCACGGGGTGCATGCCCACGGGGATTCCGCGGCCGTTGTCGAGCACGCTCACGCCGCCGTCGGCCATCAGGTTCACCACGATGTCGTCGGCATAGCCGGCGAGGGCCTCGTCGACCGCGTTGTCCACGATCTCGTAGACGAGGTGGTGCAGGCCGCGCTCACCGGTCGAGCCGATGTACATGCCGGGGCGCTTGCGAACCGCCTCAAGCCCCTCAAGGACAGTGATCGAACTAGCGTCGTACGCCAAAGGAGATCCTCCTGCCGGGGATGTCTGCCGCTCCGCACCCGAGGGAGGTGCGGTGTGCCCCGTAACACACATGAGGGCGCCCGGTCGTGCTCTGTTCGTCTTGGTCAGAGGCCCGGGCACCCTTGGCGGCGCAGCATCCTGAACCGATTTCATTCTACCGGGTGACGCGGCTAAAAGTGGCACTCCCGAGCGCTGTGTGCGCGCGTGGCGGCCGGGTGGCCCTGGAGCTACACCCCCCTATAGGACCGGGGGGATTCTCTGGCCTACGTGGCGCTGACTGTCAGCGGACGCGCCAGGCGCCGGTGCGGCGCGGGCCGGACGAGGGGCCCACCACCTTCACCCGGCGAACGGTGCCGTGGCCGAGCTCCTCGTTCAGCCTCCGGACGAGCGTGGACGACAGCAGGCGAAGCTGCGTCGCCCAGGTCGTCGAGTCGGCGGCGACGGTCAGCACACCCTCCTCGAAGTGCTCCGGCCGGGTGTGCTCGGCGAGCTCAGCGCCGACGATGCCGGCCCAGTTGCCGAACACGCCGCCGACCGCCGCCCTCTGCTCCCATCCGCGGGACGCCAGCAGATCGCGGATCGCGGAGCCGAACAGCTTGGGATCGCCGCCCCGCCCGGGATCCCTCGTCCGGACGACCCGTCCACCGCTTCTGCGTTTGCCGTTCTGGCCGGGGAGCGTGCCGCGCTTCAGGGCGTCCGCCTTCGCCTGGGCGAGCGCCTCGCGGGCCAGTTCGATGCCCGACTTGGCCGGCGGGCCGTTCGCCTCTTCCGCGAGCTCGGGGGAGTTGTGCACATCCTGTGGATCATCGGTCACGCGCTCACCCCTTCCGGTCGGTCCCGGACGACCTCGCCGTCGGAGACGGTATAGGAAGCCCCCGTCAATTCGGCCGGCACATCGGCGGGGACGGCCGCCGTGATGAGCACCTGCTCGGCCGGGGCGACCATCCCGGCCAGCCGGGCGCGGCGGCCGGTGTCCAGCTCCGCGAACACGTCGTCCAGGATCAGCACCGGGTCGTCGCCGTCCGCCCTCAGCAGGTCGAACGCGGCGAGCCGCAGCCCGAGCGCGAACGACCACGACTCGCCGTGGCTGGCGTAGCCCCGCGCCGGCAGCTCCCCCAGCCGCAGGACGAGCTCGTCGCGGTGCGGCCCGATGAGGCTCACTCCGCGTTCCAGCTCCTGCTTGCGTGACTCCCCTACCGCCGCCAGCAGTTGCTCGGCCAGTTCTCCACGGTCTGTGGACAACTCGGCGTCCCCCAGCGAGCTCCTGTAGTGAAGGGTGGCCGCGTCGCCGCCCGGTGCGAGCGCCGCGTAGGCGCTGACGACGAGCGGGGTGAGCGCATCGACCAGGTCCAGCCGGGCGGCCAGAAGCTCGGACCCGGTGCGCGCCAGATGCGAATCCCACACGTCCAGGGTCGCGAGGACCTCCGGGCCAGGGGAGCGCCTGTGCGCGGCCGCCGATTTCAACAGGGCGTTGCGCTGCTTGAGGACGCGGTCATAGTCGGACCGCACACCCGCGAAACGCGGGGCCCGCGCGGTCAGCAACTCGTCCATGAACCGCCGCCGCTCCCCCGGATCGCCCTTCACCAGCGAGAGGTCCTCCGGGGCGAACAGCACCGTCCGCAGCATCCCCAGGATTTCGCGCGGCCTGGGGACGGGGGACCGGTTGAGCCGCGCCCGGTTCGCCTTCCCCGGGTTGATCTCCAGCTCGATCAGCGCCTTGCGGTCGTCCTTCACCACCCCGGCGCGCACGATCGCGCGGGGGGCGCCGTGCCGGACGAGCGGCGCGTCCGTCGCCACCCGGTGGCTGCCGTGCGCGGCGACGTACCCGATGGCCTCGACCAGGTTCGTCTTCCCCTGGCCGTTCGGGCCCACGAACGCGGTGACCCCCGGCTCGAGCGCGACCTCCGCGGCCGGGTACGAGCGGAAGTCCTGCAAGGAAAGGTGGGCGACGTGCACGAGACACGAGCGTAGAGGCTCCGATGACTCGCGGAGTCTCAGACCGGGGGCGGGGTGACGTCGGCGCCGGGGGAGTCGCCGTCGCCTACGGCCTCGACCGCGTGGCCGCCGAACTGTTTGCGGAGTGCGGCGACGACCCTCATCGTGGGCGAGTCCTCCTGCCTGGAGGCGAACCGCGCGAACAGGGAGGCGCTGATGGCGGGCAGGGGGACGGCGTGCTCGATCGCGGCCTGCACCGTCCAGCGGCCCTCGCCGGAGTCGTTGGCGTAGCCGCGCAGGTCGTCCAGCTCGGGGTCGTCGGCCAGGGCGCGGTTCAGCAGGTCCAGCAGCCAGGAGCGGATGACCGTGCCCTCCTGCCAGCTCAGGAACGTCTCCGGCACCCTGGTCACGAGGTCGCTGGCCTCGATCAGCTCGTAGCCCTCGCCGAACGCCTGCATCATCGCGTACTCGATGCCGTTGTGGACCATCTTCACGTAGTGGCCGGCGCCGACCTTGCCGGAGTGGACGAAGCCGTACTCGCCCGCCGGCTTGAGCGTCTCGAAGATCGGCATCAGGCGCTTCACGGTGTCGTCGTCGCCGCCGACCATGAGCGCGTAGCCGTTCTCCAGGCCCCACACGCCGCCGCTGACGCCGCAGTCCACGAACCCGATCCCCTTGGCGGCCAACTCTTCGCCGTGTTTCTGGTCGTCCACATAGTGTGAATTGCCGCCGTCGACGACGACGTCACCGGGCTGAAGGATTTCCCCCAGCCTGTGGATGGTGTCGGCGGTGGGCTTCCCGGCGGGCACCATCACCCACACGGCGCGCGGCGGGGACAGCCGTTCGGCCAGTTCCTCCACCGAGCCGACGTCGGTGATGCCGGGATCGCGGTCATAGCCGACGATCGTGTGGCCGCCCCGGCGCAGCCGCTCGGCCATGTTGCCGCCCATCTTGCCCAGGCCGATGATCCCAAGCTCCATGCAAGCTCACTCTCCCTGCGTAACTGCACGCGTGCGCGACCGCACGGCTGCGCGATCCCCACGGCTGGGGTGGCCGCACGCGCCGGTCTTGATGGCTCCCTTACCCCCGGATCACCCGGACAGCCGGACGGGCATGATCAGGTAACGGTAGTTCGGGTTCTCGCCGTCCTGCGGCGGCTTACCGGTGAGGACGGCCGGCTTCGTCGGGGTGGTGAACGACAGCCGGGCGATGTCCGAGCCGATCGCAGAGAGCCCGTCGAGGAGGAACGCGGGGTTGAAGGCGATGTCGATGTCCTCGCCCTCCAGCTTCGCCTCCAGGGCCTCGACGGCCTGAGCCTCGTCCCCGGTCCCGGCCTCCAGGACGACCTCGCCCTGGCTGAACGAGCACCGCACGGGGGTGTTGCGCTCGGCGACCAGCGACACGCGTTTGACGGCCTCGATGAACGGCGCGGTCTGGATCTCGGCGAGGCCCGCGTACTCACTCGGCAGCAGCGACCTGTACTTGACGAAGTCGCCGTCCAGGAGCCGGGACGTCGTCCGGCGGCCGCCGCCCTCGAACCCGATCATGCCTTCGCCGGCACCGCCCGTCGCGGCGAGCGCGATCGACACCTCCGCACCGGCCGTCAGTGACTTGGCCGTGTCGGCGAGCGTCTTGGCGGGGACGAGCGCGACGGCGGAGAAGTCGGGACGTTCCGGCTTCCAGTGCAGTTCACGGACGGCCAGCCTGTAGCGGTCGGTGGACGCCAGAGTGACGGTCTCGCCCTCGATTTCCACACGGACACCGGTCAGCATGGGGATCGTGTCGTCCTTGCCTGCGGCGATCGCGACCTGCGACACGGCGGCGGCGAACTCGTCACTGCCCACGGACCCGGCGGCGGGCGGCATCTCCGGCAGGGTCGGGTAGTCCTCCACGGGCATGGTGAGAAGTGTGAACTTCGCGCTGCCGCAGCGGAGCATCACCTTTGCGCCGTCCGTCGTCACCTCCACAGGGTGGGGAGGAAGGCTGCGGGAAATCTCGGCGAGCAGCCGCCCGGACACCAGGGCCGTCCCGGCCTCCTCCACGTCGATCTCCGTGGACACCTGGGCGGAGACCTCGTAGTCGAAGGCGGACAGCTTCAGCCGATCACTGTTCTCCTCGCCTCCGGCGACGATGTGCATGCCCGCGAGGACCGGTACCGGCGGGCGGACCGGCAGCGTGCGCGCGGTCCACGCGACGGCGTCAGCGAGGGCGTCTCTGTCGATGCGGAACTTCAAGGGGACCCGCCTCCTGCAGGTGTCGGACAACGGTGAGGTGGTGCTGGCTCGGCCGGAGCACTCGGGGCAGGTTCTCCCCAGGCCCTGACTTGAGGTGAATCTTTTCTTGGATAGAGAAGAGGTGCAGTACTAGTCATAGGGGCGGTGGATAGTGTGGACAGACCTCGTTTTCCCAGGTGAGGCCGCGTTTCTTTGTCCACTGGTCCTGTGCATCGGCGGTGGACGGCGCGGAGGCGCCTGGGGACGGCGAAATCATCCCCACACGTCGTCCTCATGTCATCCCCCGGTTTTCCACGAGTTCTCCACGGGTATGCCGGTGGTTTCGACGGCCTGTGTACACGGGACCTGTGATCGCCGAGTTCACCCCCAGGCCCGTCCCCAGGTCGTCCACCGGTCGTCCACTGGTTTTCCCCAAGAGGCCGGGTGCGGGTGCACAGCGGGTCCACATCCGTCCACAGTTCATCCTCAGCTTCTCCATGGGTTGCCCACCGGGTTATCCACGAAAATCCCCAGAGTTTTCCACAACTTGTGAGTAGCGGCTCCGGATCTCGGGGGATGCGCGTCTTTTGCCGGTTTCGCCTGGCGAACGGGGTGTGGACGAGTCGATGGCGTTCGGTCCACAGGGATCCTGCCGGTCTGTCCACAATGTGTACGCCCGCGCCGTCAGCGCTTGCGGGCCTGGTGCTTGATCCGTCCCGTCAGCTCCGTGACCTGGTTGTATATGGCACGGCGCTCGGCCATCAGCGACCGGATCTTGCGCTCGGCGTGCATCACCGTCGTGTGGTCGCGGCCCCCGAACTGCTGCCCGATCTTGGGGAGCGACAGCTCGGTCAGCTCCCGGCACAGGTACATCGCGATCTGCCGGGCGGTCACGAGCATCCGCGACCGCGACGGGCCGCACAGGTCCTCGATCGTCGTCCCGAAGTACTCCACCGTCTGCGCCATGATCATCGCAGCGGTGATCTCGGGACCGGAGTCGTTGGGGATGAGGTCCTTCAGGACGATCTCGGCGAGCTTCATGTCCACCGACTGCCGGTTCAGGCTCGCGAACGCCGTGACCCGGATCAGCGCGCCCTCCAGCTCGCGGATGTTCGTCGCGATCTGCGAGGCGATGAACTCCAGCACGTCCGGCGGCGCGGCCAGGCCCTCCTGGCGCGCCTTCTTCTGCAGGATCGCGATCCGCGTCTCCAGCTCGGGCGGCTGGACGTCGGTCGTCAGCCCCCACTCGAACCGGTTGCGCAGCCGGTCCTCCAGCGTCACCAGCTCCTTGGGCGGACGGTCACTGGAGATCACGATCTGCTTGCTGGCGTTGTGCAGCGTGTTGAAGGTGTGGAAGAACTCCTCCTGCGTCTGCTCCTTGCCCTCAAGGAACTGGATGTCGTCGACGAGGAGGATGTCCACATCCCGGTAGCGGCGGCGGAACCCGTCGGCCTTTCCGTCACGGATCGAGTTGATGAAGTCGTTGGTGAATTCCTCTGAACTCACATACCGGACACGTGCCCCATTGAAGAGGCTCTGTGCGTAATGCCCGATCGCGTGGAGAAGGTGCGTCTTGCCGAGACCCGAGTCGCCGTAGACGAACAGCGGGTTGTACGCCTTGGCCGGCTGCTCGGCCACCGCGACCGCGGCGGCGTGCGCGAACCTGTTCGACGACCCGATGACGAACGTCTCGAACGTGTACTTGGGGTTCAGCCGGGCGTGCTCGGACGCACCCGACCCCGACCCCGCACTGGTGCCGGGCCCTCCCCCGCCGCCGCCCGGTGCCGGCACGGGGCCGCGGGAGTCGGAGCCCGCCTCGTCCCGGAAGGCGCTCTCACCGCGGTAGGGCTCCTCGCCGCGGTACTGCTCGCCACCGCCGTACTGCTCGGAGCCGTACTGCTGTTGCTCGCCGCTGGGGAACGACGGGTCTCCGCCCTGGAACGTGTCTTCCGCATGCCCGGGCTGTGACTCGTTCCCACCGTGCTGGGGCTCGTGCCCCATCTGCTCTGCACGGCCGCCGGAACGGCGCGGGCCGAGCGTACGGTCGTTCAGATGCGAATGCGGGGGCCGTCCCGGCGGCTCACCGCCGAAGCCTTCTTGCCCCCCGTAACCCGGGGGATAGCCCTGCGGGCCGCGTCCCTCGTACGGGGACGGGCCCCGTCCGCCCGGGCCCGCCCCGTACGCGGGGGGACGAGGCGCCGGCGGATAAGACCCACGGTCGTCGTCCTGAGCCTGTGGATAACCTCCGGGCGAGCCATGGCTGCGGGTACCTCCCGGCTGCGGCCGGTACCCCTGATCGCCGAAAGGCTGCTCCGGGTACGGACGGTCGGACCGCTCGCCGTAGGACGGATCGGAGCCGTACTGCTGCTCGCCGTACTGCTGCTCGGCGCCGCCGTACGCCTGATCCTGATAGGGGCGATCACGGTCGCGCTCGGCCTGCGGCCGTTCCCCGTAGGGATCGCCATAAGAAGAAGGTGTGGGTTCGTGTGCCCCGAGCCCGGCCCCCGGACCGGGGATCGGCGCGGACAGCGGCTCCCCGGCTCCCGGGCGCGCGCCGCCTCCAGGGCCGGCACCGGGCGCGGCGGGCGGGTCCGGCTGGACGGTCACCGCAACACGGATCTCCCTGCCCAGCTCATGCGACAGGGCCTGCGTGATGAGGTTGCGCAGCCGGGTCTCCAGCGCGTCCTTGGCGAACTCGTTCGGTGCCGCGAGCAGAGCCGTCCCCTCGACCAGCGCCAGCGGACGGACCATCGGCAGCCAGGCGCGGTAACTCGGAGACAGATCACTCTCGGACAGTGCGGTGAGGGTGCGGGCCCAGACCGATCCGAGATCCTGACCGTCCATGCGCAAGGTCCCCTCCCCCTCCGTTCTACGGAGTACCTGACTGCCCGGCTTTCCCGCGGGTCTCGACCGGCCTCACAGGGCACGGTCGCGACGCGGAAGACTTACTCTCTCACGAGTTGTCCACAGAGTTGTCCACATGCTGTGCATAGGCATCGGGGACCCTGTGTAAAACCCGTACGGCGGGTTCCGGTAATCGGGGTCGGGAAGTCTCCGGCCTTCTGAGGGCCGGTGCGGGGCGATTCTCAAGCGGGGGCGTCGTGCGGGGCAGAACACCGACATCGGTCGTCGAATTCGTCGAAGGAGCGTCGGCTCGCCCGGACGACCCTAACCGCTGTGAGCCACACCCGCAACACGATCCAACCTCCGTCCCTCCCGGCCTCCGCGTCCACATCCGGGCAGGTTGCCGGGCGGCGGACGTGCCGGTGAGATGCCCGGTGGGGGCCGGGTGGAGACGTAGCTCAGTTTGACCGGATACCCGGGTTGCCCGTAACGTGCTGAGGTCGAGTCGCATCGACGGAGATGACGCGTGCCCGCCGGCAGCCCCTCCAGGCAAGTTCGGGTGGGCCCCCGCTGCGGGGGACCGGACGCGGCCCTCGATGCGAGCTTTCGAGCCTGTCTAAGACGAACCGACCGCAGCACTGGAGCCTCAAGTGAGCAAGCGTACTTTCCAGCCGAACAACCGTCGTCGCCACAAGAAGCACGGCTTCCGGCTGCGCATGCGCACTCGCGCCGGCCGCGCGGTCCTGACCAACCGGCGGGCCAAGGGCCGCTCCCGCATCGCGGTCTGACCCACCGCTCACTGTGCTGCCGTCCGGAAACCGGATGCGGCGGCGGGACGACTTCACGTTGGCCGTCCGGCGCGGACGCCGCGCCGGACGGCCAACTGTCGTGGTTCACCTGCTTCACCCGGAAGAGGTCCCCGATGCGCCCACCCCACCGCTGGTCGGGTTCATCGTGGCGCGCACCGTGGGGAACGCCGTCGTCCGCAACTCCGTGCGGCGCCGGCTCCGCCATCTGATGCGCCCGCACCTCGACCGGCTCGCAGCGGGTAGCCTGCTCGTAGTGCGCGCCAACCCCCGGGCGGGGACGGCGCGTCCTGACGAACTGGCCGCGGATCTGGAGTCGGCGCTCGACCGGCTGATGCGGCCCGCGTCCAAGGGGCGAAGATGAGGAGTCGGCAGGGGACGGTGCTCCCCTCGCAACACCCGGGGTCCCCGGGCCCCGTCGCGACCCTGCTGATCCTTTTCGTTCGCGCCTACCGCCGCTTCTTGAGTCCCCTGCTCGGGCAGCAGTGCCGATTCCAGCCCAGCTGCAGCGCGTACGGCCTGGAGTCGCTCCAGGTGCACGGGGCGCTGCGCGGCACGTGGCTGACGGCCCGCCGGATCGCGCGGTGCCATCCCTTCAACGCCGGGGGCTACGACCCGGTGCCGCCGAAGAAGACGTCCGGAGGACGCATCTCCGGGGGATCTGGGGGGCCCGCCGCCGAGGAGCGATCCGCGGCGGCTTCTTCGAACTCCGGCCGCGAGGAGAGCGGCCCCGCCCTAGCAGAGCCCAAGGAGCTGCCCGGTGCTTGATTGGTTGTACGAGATCGTCTCTCAGCTCATCGTGTGGATTCACACGGGGCTGAGCACCGTCGTCCCCAAGGACAGTGGATGGGCCTGGGGTGGCTCGATCATCCTGCTGACGGTCCTGCTGCGGCTCATCCTCGTCCCCCTCTTCGTGAAGCAGATTCACGCTTCGCGGAAGATGCAGGAGCTGAACCCCAAGGTCCAGGCGCTGCGCAAGAAGTACAAGAACGACAAGCAGCGCATGAACCAGGAGGTCATGAAGCTCTACCAGGAGAACGGCGCCAACCCGCTGGCGGGCTGCCTGCCCCTCCTGGTCCAGATGCCGATCTTCATCGGGCTGTTCCAGACCCTGAAGAAGATCTCGGACGCCGACCCCGGCGAGAGCGTCTTCGCGGTATCGGCCGAGCTGGTCGCGAGCGCCCAGAACGCCAGCATCTTCGGTGCCCACATCCCGGACACCTTCCTCAACGCCTGGGGTTCGGACCCCAAGAGCTGGACCGCGATCCTCATCACGGGCGTCGCCGTGGTGATCAGCTCGGTCACGACGTTCTTCACCGTCCGGGCGAGCATGAGGCGCCAGCCCGTGACCGACGACGCCAACCCGATGATGCAGGCGCAGAAGATGATGGTCTTCATGGCGCCGCTGTTCGGCCTCTTCGGACTCGGCTTCCCCCTGGGCGTCCTCATGTACTGGGTCACGTCCAACAGTTGGACGCTGGCGCAGCAGCACTACATCTACAAGAAGTACCCGCCGCCCAGCACGGACGACGTCCCGGCGGACACCAAGGCGGGAACGAAGTCCGGCGCGAAGGCGGGAACGAAGTCCGGCGCGAAGGCGGGCACGAAGGCCGGTACCAAGGCCGGCGCGAAGACGGGGGCCAAGACGGGCACCAAGGGCGCCGGCTCGAAGAACGGCCGGACACCGTCCGGCGGCAAGGCCAGGCTGAAGAAGGAGGAGGCGGACACCGTCCCCGAGGACGACGAGAAGCCGAAGGTCGTCCGCAACCAGCCGACCCGCAAGCCGCGCAGCAAGCGCAGCGGCACCCAGAAGCGCTAGTTTGAACCCCGAGCCCGTGCCGGAGAAGGAGACCCCGTTGAGCCAGACCGACACGACCGAGGTCGACGTCCAGGCGCTCGAGCAGGAAGGCGAGATCGCCGCCGACTACATCGAGGGCCTGCTGGACATCGGTGACTATGACGGCGACATCGACATGGACGTCGAGGGTGAACGCGCGATGGTCGCCGTCGTCGGCGCAGACTTGGACGAACTGGTCGGCAAGCGCGGCGAGGTCCTGGAGGCGCTGCAGGAGCTGACCCGTCTGGCCGTCCACCGGCAGACGGGCAACCGTACCCGCCTCATGCTCGACATCGGCGGCTA
This sequence comes from Spirillospora sp. NPDC048823, assembly GCF_043198445.1. Taxonomy (NCBI): domain Bacteria; kingdom Bacillati; phylum Actinomycetota; class Actinomycetes; order Streptosporangiales; family Thermomonosporaceae; genus Spirillospora; species Spirillospora sp. NPDC048823. The sequence continues at coordinate 371,135 of NZ_JBICUT010000004.1, forward strand.
CCGCGAGCGTCGCCGCGCCGAGCTGACCAAACTCGGCACCGACGTCGCCGACGAGGTCAAGCAGGCCGGCGAGCCGAAGCCGCTCGCCCCGATGACCCCGTTCGAACGCAAGATCGTCCACGATGCCATCGCCGCGGCGGGCCTGCGCAGCGAGTCCGAAGGCGAGGAACCCGACCGCTACGTGGTCGTCTACCCCGCCTGACGACCTGGGTCGTCCGCCCTGACGATCTTCGCCCGACGTCCCGCCCGGCCGTCGAACGGCCCCGGTGCCCACCGGGCGGGTTCTAGTGATCCCCGCAACACCCTGATCTTCAGGGAGTTGCGGGGATCATGGATTTTGAGGACCTGGGAGCGGGGAGGACCCCGCGCCCTGCCCGGCGCGGGGCCCTCGGAGGCTCGGTGTGCGCCGCCGCCCATGCACACACCGAGCGGTTTCGGCGGCCGGGGTCAGCCCCTGGCGGTCCGCCTCCACCGGCGGCGCTGGCGGACGACCCGCCCCTCCGCGTCGACGACGGCCGGGTTCTGCTGTTCTGCGGGGTTCTGGGCGTGCGCCGGGTCCTGCGCGAACGCCGGGTCCTGGGCGATCTGGCCGTGCGTCACACCTTCGTCCGCCGGGTGTTCGATCACGCGTTCGACTCGTTCGCCGGGACGGCCGACGGGCGCCGGGTCCTCGATGATGTGCTCCTCGCGGACCACGGTCCCAGGCTCGTCCCCGTAGGCGGGATCCGCGCCGACGATGCGTCCGGCGCGACGACGCGGCCGCGTGTACTTGAGGGTGAAACCCATGCTGATCAGGCCCACCAGGATCAGGATCCAGCCGACCAGCTGGATGTTGATGCCGCTGAGCTCGACCTGGAGGGCGAACGCGAGAATCGCGCCGATGGTGATGAATGCGAGACTGACTCCGATTCCCATCTGTCGGAGCTCCTTCCGGGGGGTTGGGCGACACTGCGCCTCTACCCGACGTGCCCCGAGTATGCGAAGGGGGCATGTGGTTATCGCCATATCGCAAGGGTCGGCCGACACGGTGCCCTGACGCGGCGCGGACGCCCTGCGTGCACGCCGCCGCCGGTTTTTGTGGAACGATTCGTCTGGTGGGGATTGCACGTGAGGTATTCGGTGATGCGCTGCCGGTCGCGGAGCGCTATGCGGCGTTCCTCGCGGAAGCCGGGGTCGAGCGCGGACTCATCGGGCCGCGCGAGGTCGACCGCCTATGGGAACGCCATCTGATCAACTGCGCGGTCGTGTCGGCGGCGGTACCGGCGGACGCACAGGTCGTCGACGTCGGCTCGGGGGCGGGCCTGCCGGGCATCGTCCTCGCGATCGTCCGGCCCGACCTCCGCGTGACCCTCCTGGAACCGCTGCTGCGGCGCACGACCTTCCTCAACGAGTGCGTCGGCATGCTCGGCCTGCCGAACGTCGAGGTCCGCCGTGCCCGCGCCGAGGACGTGGCCGGCGAGTTCTCCGTGGACGTGGCCACCGCGCGGGCCGTCGCACCGCTCGAACGCCTCGTCACATGGGCGCTTCCGCTGCTGCGTCCGGGCGGCGAGCTGCTCGCCCTCAAGGGTGAGCGGGCCGCCACCGAACTGGACGAGGCGAAACCCGTCCTGGACCGGTTCGGGGCGCGCACCGCGGAACTGCTTCAGGTCGGGCAAGGTAAGGTCGATCCGCCGACAACACTCGTCCGTGTGGTCGCCGGCCGGGGCGCGGTTGTCGGGGGACGACAGCGCGCACCCCGGCGCGCCAAAGGGTCGAGGAAGAGGTCTTCATGAGCACGGGACCAGGACTGGGCCGGCCTGACCGCGCCGGCGAATCTCCCGACGATCAGCCGTCCGGCCTGGGCGGAACCGGCGAGGACGACGCCACCGCGGTGTCCCCCGCCGTCATGCCGGGGGATGCGGCCTCGGGCGCCGCGCCGGGAACCGCGCCCTCCGGACACGCAATGTGGGGTACGACGACGTCCGGTACCGCGGAGAACGTCGGCTATGTACCGACGCAAACCGGCGCTCAGCCGCCGGGGCCGCGCAAGGGACCATCTCAGGGGGAGTCAGAACTCGTGCGCGAGGCGCTCAAGGACGCCAAGGTTTCACATGAAACATCGGCCACCGCGGTCAAAGCGGTACCGGGCCGCAAGGACCGGGAGTGGCCGCGGCCGGACAGATGCCGCATCATCACCATCGCCAACCAGAAGGGCGGCGTGGGCAAGACCACCAGTTCGGTGAACCTCGCCGCATCCCTCGCCATGCACGGGGCCCAGGTGCTCGTCGTGGACCTCGACCCCCAGGGCAACGCGTCCACGGCCCTCGGGGTCGAACATCATGCGGAAGTGCCGTCGATCTACGACGTGCTGATCGAGGACATGGCGCTCGCCGACATCGTCGTCCCGGCGGCGGAGATCCCCAACCTCTACTGCGCGCCCGCGACCCTCAACCTCGCCGGTGCCGAGATCGAACTCGTCTCCAAGGTTGCCCGCGAGTCGCGGTTGCGGCGTGCGCTCGACGCCTTCGACACCGACAAATTCGACTATGTCCTGATCGACTGCCCGCCGTCGCTCGGCCTGCTCACGGTCAACGCCCTCGTCGGCGGCGACGAACTGCTCATCCCGATCCAGTGCGAGTACTACGCGCTGGAGGGCCTCGGGCAGCTCATCCGGACCGTCGACCTCGTCAAGGCACACCTCAACCAGCAACTGAAGGTGTCCACGATCCTGCTCACCATGTACGACGCGCGGACGCGCCTCGCCGCGCAGGTGGCCGAGGACGTCCGCAACCACTTCGGCAACGTCGTCCTCAACACCGTCATCCCCCGTAGCGTCCGGGTCTCCGAAGCCCCGAGCTACGGGCAGTCCGTCCTGACCTACGACCCCGGTTCCAGCGGCGCCCTCGCCTACAGTGAGGCCGCCTCGGAGATGGCCCACGGAGGAGCTTCCCAGTGAGCCAGCAGCGACGCGGCCTGGGCAAGGGGCTCGGCGCCCTCATCCCCACCGCCCCGCCCCCGGCGGCGTCCGGCGAAGCCGGCGAACCGGGCTACCCGGGCGGCCCCGTCCAGCCTCCGCCGAACGGCGCCGCCTCGTCCGGCCCGGCGCTCGAACCGGTCGCCGGCGCCCACTTCGCCGAACTCCCCCTCGCCTCGATCACCGTGAACCCGCGCCAGCCGCGCGAGCACTTCGACGAGCAGGCCCTGGCGGAGCTCGCGGAGTCGATCGGCATCGTCGGGCTCCTGCAGCCGATCGTCGTCCGGAGGTCCCCGGCGGACGAGCACGACTACGAACTCATCATGGGCGAGCGCCGCTGGCGCGCGTCCCAGATGGCGGGCCTCGACGTCATCCCGGCGATCGTCCGCGACACCGGCGACAACGACCTTCTCCGTGACGCCCTCATGGAGAACCTCCACCGGCAGCAGCTCAACCCGCTGGAGGAGGCGGCCGCGTACCAGCAGCTGCTCCAGGACTTCGGTGCCACCCACGAGCAGCTCGCCGGACGCATCGGCCGGTCGCGTCCGCACATCACGAACACGCTCCGCCTGCTGAACCTGCCGCCCGCCGTCCAGCGCCGCGTCGCCGCGGGAGTCCTGTCCGCCGGCCACGCACGCGCGCTCCTGTCCCTCGACAGCATCGAAGCCCAGGAGCACCTGGCGCAGCGCATCGTTCAGGAGGGCCTCTCCGTCCGCGCGCTCGAAGAGCTCATCGCGATCCGCGAGGTCGACGAGCCGGAGGCGCCGCGCCAGGGCCGCCGCAAGAAGCCGGTCGCCCCGGGCCTCAAGGAACTGGCCGACCGCCTCTCCGACCGCTACGAGACCAGGGTCCGCGTCGACATGGGCCGCAACAAGGGCAAGATCGTGGTCGAGTTCGCCACGCTGGAAGACCTCGACCGCATCATCAAGTCCATGGCCCCGGACGAGGACGGCGTCAACGAACCCTGATCACCACCACGAACACGCCAGCGCCCCGGAAGCCCCGAGCTCCCGGGGCGCTCTGCTGTCAACGACATCCACCCGACCTGGCCGACCGGGCCGTCCCCAACGCGCGGACATGGTGCCACGCTCACACGGCCACCGCCGGACCGGCAGACCACCACCGCCCGCCGGAGCAACATCACCTGAGCCGACGCACGAAGCCACCCGTTCGAGACCTCACCCGGTGCGCTTCCTTCGCCGGTGGTCCGCGTCGTTTCCGGCGTGCGGCGACAAGCGGTGCGGGATTAGGCCGAGGCGCACCGACGGTGAATCGACGTCACCGGAGCCGACGCATCCGAGCCGCTCGTTCGAGACCTCATCCGTGCTCCGCCCTTTGGTCGGGGACGGTGTTTCACGTGAAACAGCGGCCTGGGGCTTGGCCGGCATGGACCACTGACCCCCACTGGCGTGGAGAACTGTCCGAGGGGGCCCAGCCGGGGTTAGGCCGTTTGTGGAGCGAAGACTGCCTGCCGGGAAACGCTCCTGGCGGGCGGAGCCGTCCGATGCCACGAACGCGGACGGTAGAGACGGCGCCTCCCGCGGCGCCGCCGTCCTCGGGCATGAGTCCCTTCGCGAAGGAAGTTTCGTCCCCGTGTGCGGCGCAGCTTCGTGTGACAGCACCGGCCCCGTGCAGGCTCGGCGCCCGGGTGGATCACAACCCTCAATGCGGCGCGGACAAGCGCACCTCGCCGACGGCTTGAGCGTCCCTTCGTTTCACGTGAAACACCTCACGCTGAGCCGCCACCGTGCATGACGCCCGACGGCGCTGCGGCCCTCGCGCCAATTGAGCCGGTCGATGGACCTCCTCGGCCCGCCGGTGTCGATCATCGCCGAACGGAGCGGCCGCGCGCCGGATCCACTCGCCGTCGGTGCGGGGCGGACGCACCGGCCCAGGGACCGTCTTCCGTCGACCCCGGTCAAGCCTCGGTCGTTTCGGAGGCAAGACCAACCCTCGGTTTCACGTGAAACCACAACGACACGTATCGAGCGACTCAAAGCACCGAGGTTGAGGATGCCTTGACCTCTGAAGGCCAACCCTGGGTTTCACGTGAAACCCAGGCCACGCGTATCGGGCGGCTTGATGCACCCCGCCGGCCCGAGGTGAGGGTGGTTCTGACGCTAGGGGAAGTGGGAGAGGAGGAGGTCTCGGCAGACCTCGCCGAGGTCGAGACCGGCGCCGCTGACGGCTCGGGGGAAGAGGCTTGTCTCGGTCATGCCCGGGGCGACGTTCACTTCGAGGAAGTGGACCTCGTCGTCGGGGGTGACGATGAGATCGGTGCGGGACACGTCCCGGAGACCCAGCGCGCGGTGGGCCGTGACGGCGGCAGCGGTGGCGCGGGCGGTGGCGTCGGGGGTGAGGCGGGCCGGGGTGACGAACTCGGTGTCGCCGGCGTCGTAGCGGGCGGTGTAGTCGTAGAGGCCGCCGGGGGCGACGATCTCGACGGCGGGCAGGGCCATGGGGGTGCCGTCGCGTTCGATGACGCTGACGGCGACCTCGGTGCCGGAGACGAAGCGTTCGACCAGAGCGGCATCGCCGTAGGCGAAGCAGCCGACCATGGCGGCGGACAGGTCGGCGGCGTCGTGGACGACCGAGGCGCCGAGCGCTGAGCCGCCCCGGGTGGGCTTGACGAAGAGGGGGAGTCCGAGGCTCCGGATGATCTGGCTCAGAACGGAGGCGGCGCCGAGGTCGTGGAAGACCTCCTTGGGGAGCGCGACCGAGGCGGGGGTCTGGAGGCCGGCGCGGCGGACGACGGATTTGGCGGTCGGCTTGTCCCAGGCGACGCGGCAGGCGTCCGGGCGGGCACCGACGTAGCGGATGCCGAGGAGTTCGAGGACATCCCGGATGGAGCCGTCCTCACCCGCGGCACCGTGCAGGACGGGGAACACCGCGTCCGGGGGATCGTCCGTGAGGGAGTCCAGGAGGGTGGCGTCCGCGTCGCGGAGTTCGACGGGAATGTCGAGGGAGCGCAGGGCGTCCGTGACTCGGCGGCCGGAGCGGAGGGAGACCTCCCGCTCGTAGGACAGTCCCCCGGCCAGGACGACGACGTGCCCGAGTTCCACTGCTGGTGCCCCTCTAGGTGATGTGGTGATGAAAGAACGCGCCGGCTTCCCTGGGCGCGAAGACTCAGCGGTCCGGGAGGCCGGCGCGTTTCACGTGAAACATTCAGACGACGTCCGGACCCGGAGCCTGGACGCCGGTGGAGCCGCCCGCGACGGTCCCACCGAAAGTGTCCCTGAGCCGGATCTCGTGTTCCATCACCGCCCCGAGCCGGCGGACGCCTTCGCGGATCCGGTGGGGTTCGGGGAAGCAGTAGGACAGCCGCATGTGCCGGTGGCCGGTTCCGTCGGCGTAGAAGCCGGTGCCCGGAACGTAGGCGACACGCTCGGCGATCGCGCGCGGCGCCATCGCCTTGGCGTCGAGCCCCTCGGGGAGCGTCAACCAGACGAAGAACCCTCCGGCGGGACGCGTCCAGGTGCAGCCGTCCGGCATGACCTGTTCGAGGGATTCGAGCATCGCGTCGCGGCGGGCCCGGTAAAGCTCGCGGAAGTCCTTGATCTGTTCCCGCCATGGCTGCGTGGCGAGATACTCACGGACGGCGAACTGCGAGAAGTTCGACGGGCACAGGATCGCGGATTCGGCGGCCAGGACGAGCTTCGCCCGCACGGCGTGCGGCGCCAGCACCCATCCGACGCGAAGGCCGGAGGCGATCGTCTTGGAGAACGAACCGAGGTAGATGACACGCTCGGCGTCGTCCGCTCGAAGTGCCCGCATCGGTTCGCCCTCGAAGCCGAGGAGTCCGTACGGGTTGTCCTCGATGATCAGCACGTCGTGCTCGGCGCAGATCTCGAGGATCTGGGCGCGGCGGGCGGTGGTGAGGGTGACGCCGGCCGGGTTCTGGAACGTCGGCACGGTGTAGAGGAACTTGACGCAGCGTCCTTCGCGGCGCAGCCGTGCCAGGGTCTCGCGGAGCGCGCTGGGGATGAGGCCCGCTTCGTCGAGGGGGACGTGGACGACGTCGGCCTGGTAGGACGCGAACGTGCCGAGCGCACCGACGTAGGAGGGGGCCTCGGCGAGGATGACGTCGCCCGGGTCGACGAAGATCTTGGTGATGAGGTCGAGCGCCTGCTGGGCGCCGACCGTGACGACGACGTCGTCCGCGGATGCCTGGATGCCTTCGAGGGACATCACGTCGCAGATGTGCTCGCGGAGCAGCCCGTCGCCCTGCGCGGACCCGTACTGCAGAGCCTCCGCGCCCTTGCCGCCGACGAGGTCGCCGATCATCCGGCCGACGGCGTCGAGGGGGAGCGCCGAGACGTACGGCATTCCACCCGCGAGCGAGACGACCTCGGGGCGGGCGGCCATCGCGAACAGAGCCCGGATCTCCGAGGGCACCATGCCGGCGGCACGGGCGGCGTAGCGATCGGTGTAGGCGTCTGAACGCGAGTGCTGTTCCACGAGGCACCTCCGAGGTGGACTGGCTTGCCTGCAAACTACGGCATCGGCCGGGGCGATCCGGGCGGAACCCCGGCGTGCCGTCCAATGCCGTCCGGGACGCAGTGCTGGACGAACGTCGCCTCGGCCGGCGGGCGGACCCGCCGTAAGATCCGCACCGGGCGTGCCGCCCGGGTGGATACTCCCCCGTCCGATACGATGCCCGAGGATCCCGGAATGTTGCCGGGAACTTCCGCGAACGGCGTTCCGCCCGAGAAGCCGACGGCCCGGCCACAGGCTTCAGGCCGGGCGGTCGAGGATCGCAACAGGGGGTGCCGACCCGGTGTCGCGTCGTCTCGTCAATATCACGCTGGACAATCTGGGTGATCTGCCGCACCGCTGCCGCGGCTGCGTGTTCTGGGAACTGGACCCGGTGACCCGGGACCGGGCCTTGGAAACCGGTGACTCCGGTCTGGAGAAGGAGGCGTGGATCTCCTCGACGCTCCTCGAATGGGGCAGCTGCGGCAAGATCGTGTACGTCGACAACGTCCCGGCGGGCTTCGTGATGTACGCGCCGCCGCTGTACGTGCCCCGCTCGGTGGCGTTCCCGACGAGCCCGGTCAGCGCGGACGCGGTGCTGCTGATGACCGCGCACATCCTGCCGGAGTTCTCGGGCGGCGGCCTCGGCCGGATGCTCGTGCAGGGCGTCGCGAAGGACCTCACCCGGCGCGCGGTGAAGGCGATCGAGGCGTTCGGCGATCTGAAGGGCGAGGACGGCGGCTGCATGGTGCCCGCCGACTATCTGCTGTCGGTCGGGTTCAAGACCGTCCGCCCGCATCACCGGTATCCGCGGCTGCGGCTGGAGCTGAAGTCGGCCCTGTCGTGGCGTGAGGACGTCGAGGTGGCCCTGGAACGCCTTCTGGGCTCCATGACCCCCGAGGGTGCTCTACGACCCGTCTGAGTTCATTTCAGTGCCCTTGGCGTCAGGCGCTGGAGCGCCTTCCTTCGGCGGGGGGTTTACGGCGAGGCCCGGCGGGCGGGAGTGTCGCTCCCGCCCGCCGGGCCTCTGTCAGCCACGGGGACTCAGATGAAGTCGGCGAGGTCCTTCAGGAGGGCGGCCTTCGGCTTGGCGCCCATGATCTGCTTGACGACCTCGCCGCCCTTGTAGACGTTCATCGTCGGGATCTGCATGATGCCGTACTTCTGCGGCACCTGCGGGTTCTCGTCGATGTTGAGCTTGACGATGTCGATCTTGTCGCCGTGCTCCTTGGAGATCTCCTCCAGGATCGGCGCCACCATCCGGCACGGGCCGCACCACTCGGCCCAGAAATCGACGAGGACGGGCTTGTCGCTGTCCAGGACCTCGGACGTGAAGTCGGCGTCGGTCACGGCTTTCATGGTTCTCCCTCTGTTCTCGCGGCGGAGCGGGCGAGCGTCCACCGCGTGCCTGGCGTTCGTGTCCCCGGCCGGGTCAGGCCTGCGGGACGGTCTCCGCGGCGTCCTGGTCCTGGAGCCACCGCTCGGCGTCGATGGCGGCCGCGCAGCCGGTGCCGGCGGCGGTGATGGCCTGACGGTAGATGTGGTCGACCACGTCCCCGCAGGCGAACACGCCGGGGACCTTCGTCTTCGTGGTCGGGGCGTCGACGAGCAGGTACCCGTCGGTGTCGGTCTCCAGCTGGCCGGCGAACAGTTCGCTGCGCGGGTCGTGGCCGATCGCGATGAACAGTCCGGTGACCTCCATCGAGGACGTCTCGCCGGTCTTGGTGTCGCGGACGGTCACGCCGGTGACGCGGTCGTCGCCGGCGATCGCGGTGACCTCGGCGTCCCAGCGGAACTTGATCTTCTCGTTGGCGAACGCGCGGTCCTGCATGATCTTGGACGCGCGCAGCCGGTCGCGGCGGTGGATCACGGTGACGGAGCGGGCGAACTTGGTGAGGAAGATCGCCTCTTCCATCGCGGTGTCGCCGCCGCCGACGACGGCGATGTCCTGCTCGCGGAAGAAGAAGCCGTCACAGGTCGCGCACCAGGAGACGCCGCGTCCCGACAGGCGCTTCTCGTCCGGCAGCCCCAGCTCCCGGTAACCGGAGCCGGTCGCGACGATCACGGTCCTGGCGAGGTAGGTCTCGTCGCCGACCGTGACGACCTTCGGGTCGGCGGTGAGGTCGACCCCGGTGACGTCGTCGGTGATGAGTTCGGCACCGAAACGCTCGGCCTGCTTGCGCAGGTTGTCCATCAGGTCCGGCCCCATGATCCCGTCGGGGAAACCGGGGTAGTTCTCCACGTCGGTGGTGTTCATCAGCGCACCACCGGCCGTCACCGAACCCTCGAACACCAGCGGCTTCAGGTCGCCGCGGGCCGCGTAGACGGCGGCCGTATAGCCCGCGGGGCCCGAGCCGATGATGATGACGTTGCGGACGTCGCTCACTGTTCTGCGCCTCTCCTTGTTGGCCGTCTGGGCCGCACGACCCGGCCTGCCAGTCGCGTCAACCGATCCTAAGCCCCGCTGATTCCCGGCATGCTGTCACCGGCCGGGCTTAGGGTGTGTGACATGGCGCGCGTTCTGCTTCTTCACTCGATGTACGGGCTGCGTCCGGCGGTGCGCCAGGCGGCGGACCGGCTCCGGGCGGCGGGGCACGAGGTGCACGTCCCCGACCTGTACGACGGGCGGGTCGTCGACACGCCCGAGGCGGGCATCGAGATCAAGGAGGAGATCGGCCGGGACGAGCTGCTGCGGCGCGCGGTGGCGGCGGCCGCTCCGCTGGTGGGTGGCGGCGGTCTCGTCTACGCGGGGTTCTCGCTCGGCGGCTCCCTCGCCCAGAACCTCGCGTTCGCCGACCCCAAGGCGGGCGGGCTGCTGCTGATGCACGGGACGTCCGACATGGCGGACGGCGTGTCCACCGACATCCCGGTGCAGTTGCACGTTGCCGACCCCGACACCTACGAACCCGTCGACTGGCTGAACGCCTGGTATCTGCGGATGCGCAGGGCGGGCGCGGACGTGGAGATCTTCCGGTACCGGGGCGCCGGGCACCTGTTCACCGACCCGGACCTGTCCGACCACGACGCCGAGGCCGCCGAGCGTGCCTGGACGATCGCCCTGGAGTTCCTGGGCTCCCTCTGATGGACGACCGGAGGCCATGGGCGGACACTCCCGCCCATGGCCTCCGAAATATGTGGTCAGGCGTTCTCTAGCGTCTTCAGTACGTGCTGGTCACCGGCCGAGCAGTCCGGCCCGACGACCCACACGTTCCACTTGCCGGAGTCGGCGCCGCGTGTCGCGATGACGATGGCCGGGTTGCCTTCATAGTCGGCCTGGTCGACCAGCGCGGGTGCCTGCCCCTTGGTGACGCCGTAGACGCATCCCCTGAGCCTGGGCCCGGGCGACTCGCCCGCGCCCTGCTCCCGCCGGCCGTCCAGCAGCTTCTCGACCTGGGTGCCGAGCGTCCCGGCCCGGTAGTCGGTGCGGCTGCGGTAGACCTTGAACGCCGGCGCGGCCGACGGCGCGAACTTCGGGTCCATACCTTCCAAACCGGTTGGCTTGGGATTGTCCTGTGCCGGGGCCGAGGCCGCGCCATCGCCGCCGTCCGCCCCGCCCAAGGCGACCGAGCCGACCACCGCGCCGCCGCCGGCCACGATCACGGCCGCGGCGGCGGCCGACAGTATCCGCCAATGCCGCCTTCCGCGCCGCTGCTCCATGCTCACCACGGTGGCTTCGTTCAGCGACTCCGCGGCGATCGCGGTGTCGATGCGTTCGGCCAGTTCGGCGGGGATGGACGGCGCGGGTGCCTCCGCCAGGATCCGGGACACGTCCGCAAGGTCGGCGGACAGGTCACGGCAGTCGGCGCAGGTGTCGAGGTGCGCGTTGACGGAGGCGGCTTCGTCGTCTTCGAGCAGTCCCTCGGCCAGGTCGGCCAGGACGTCGTAGTCAAGATGTGCGGGGTTCACTTGGGCATGCCACCTCCTTCCACACCTCCGACGTTTTTGCGTTCCCGTCGGTTCCGGTGATGGACGAGAAGGGGCGCGAGCCGGGCACGTCCCCGCGCGCACCGGCTCTTGATCGTTCCGGGCGGGACCTCCATGACCTGCGCGGCGTCCTCGACGGAGTAGCCCATCATGTCGACGAGGATGAGGGCCGCGCGCTGCTCGAACGGAAGCTCCCTCAGCGCGGTGTGGACGTCGAGGGACACGCCGTGCGCGTCGGTCGGGTCGGGCATCTTCGGCGCGACGGCGTCGAACGTGGCGTCGTCGCCCATCGGCGTCGCCGGCCGGACGGACTTGCGCCTGATGCGGTCCAGGCAGGCGTTCACGACGATCCGGTGCAGCCAGGTGGTGACGGCCGCGTCCCCGCGGAACCGTGCGGCGGCGCGGAACGCCGAAAGGCAGGCGTCCTGCAGCGCGTCCGCCGCCTCCTCGGGGTCGCCGATGGTCCGCAGCGCGACGGCCCACATGCGGTCGCGGTGGCGGTGCACGAGTTCGGCGAAGGCGTGCGGGTCCCCCTGGGCATGGCGGACGAGGAGCTCCTTGTCGGGCACCTCGTCAACGCGACGCATGCTCACCGACGTCATGAGCGACCGCTTTCTCGTTCGGGACGCCCGGTCGGTGCCGGGCGTCCGCGACCGGCTGCTGGGGAAGGCACCACAGATTCCTGGGGGCGAGGGGACATTCGTGCTCACAGGCACGATACAGACATGCACCACTCCACGTCACAGCTCATGGCCCCCGTGAGGAGCGAGTTCAGCCCGCGGAACCGTGAACGGTGATCTCGCCCAACTTGCCCTTGTGGGGCGAGGAGGGAAGCTGGGTGAACCATACGAGCACGTACTGGCCGGTGGCCTGGGGTTTCACGGTGATGGTCAGCTCGCCGCCGTTGGCGGGCTGCTGACCGACGGACTTCAGGCTCCCCGGTGACCTCGATTCACCGACCTTGACCTGCAGAACTCCACCGCTGGACGGTGAGTGGATCGTGACCTTGGCGACCTTGACGGGCTTGCCCAGGTCGAGCAGGACGCCGAGGCCCTTGGAGTACCGGCCGAAGTCGGGGTCGGCGTAACTCTGGGTCTCCCACTTGCCGTCCGGCCGCCCGTCGATGAGCGTGTTGACGCCCTGGCCGATCGAGGTGTCCTGATGGCCTGGGCTCGAGTCCTGGGCGGCGGCGACGTTCTGCACGTCCAGTTTCACCGTGGACGGCTCCGCCTGCGTGCTCTGCTGGCCCTTGTCGGTGACGCCGCCGTCCGGTGACTCGCCGTCGCCCGCGATGCCGGACACCGCCCACACGCCGATGCCGACGATGACGGTGAGCGCGGCCGCGGCGACGCCGATGAGGGCGCGGTTGCCGTGGCGGTGGTCGGCGCCGTGCGCGCCGCGGCCACGCGCCGGGGTGGTGCGGGTGGACGACGACACCGGCGGAGGCGGGTAGTCGCCGTGCTGGTTCCGCGTCCGCGGCGGCGGGACGTGTGAGGGCGCCGGGGGGTGCGCGGGCGGCCGATGGGGTTGCGTCGACGCCGATGTCGACGCCGTGGCGGGACGACGTGGGCCAGCGGACCGCGGGGACGACGGCTGGCTGTGGCCGAGGCCGGCGAACAGCGGCAGCGGGGTCCGCGGGACGCCGCGCAGCGCTCTGGCGAGGTCGGCGGGGGACGCGAGCGGCTCGGCGTGCTGAGCCGGCGTGCCGATGCCGAGGCAGCGGCAGACGATCGCGTCGACCGCGTGGGAGATCCCGGCCTGGACCTGCCTGGGCGCGTACGGGACCCCGTCGACGGCGGGTGCGGCGGGCAGGCCGGATCCGTCCTCGTCGCCGGGCCAGTGCGCGGTCAGCGCCGCGTACAGCATCCGGCCGAGGCCGCGGACGTCCTCGGCCGCCGGGTCGTCGGTGTGCCGGTCGCCGAGGACGGCGTCGGTCGCGACGCCGAGCAGCTTGACGGTGCCGCCGGTCGTCCAGACGAGGTCGCGGGGCGTGAGGCACAGGTGCGACAGCCCGGCGGAGTGCGCGGCGGCGATGGCCTCGGACGCCTCGTACAGCAGGGTCGCGGCGCGGCCCGGCTCCAGCGGCGCCTTGGTGAGCATGCCCTCCAGGTTCTCGCCGACGACCCATTCGCTGACGACGTAGGCGCTCTCGCCGCTGTCGTCGGCGTCGAACACCTGGGTGAGCCGCGGGTCGGTCAGCCGGCTGGCGGCGCGGGCGGCCGTGACGACCTCGTGGATCCGCGGGAACTCCGGATCGAAGGTGCGGACGGCGACGGCCCGCGCGAGGATCTCGTCGATGGCCTTCCAGAGGCAGGAGCCGCCCGAGTCGGTGATGCGCTCTTCGAGCCGGTAGCGGCCGGCGAGACGTGTGCCGGGCTCAATGACGGACGTGCTCACGGCAGCGTCCTGGAAAGGTGGTCAGATCCCATGTTAGTGGCGTGGCAGCTTACGCCTCCGACCCTCCTCTTTGCGTTCCCCAGGGTGTCGCCCCGCAAGCCGTGGTCCCCCACATGGTAGTGGCTACTCGCACAAGTGGCCCGCCTTATCGCCGCGCGTCCTTTTTACTTTGCGCGGCTTTCCGGTCGCGGGTCAGCGGCCGGGGAGTTTGCGGGCGAACGTGGCGATCGCCGTCTGGACCTCGTCCACCCGCATCAGCCTGGCGAACAGCAGGTACAGCAGGCCGCCGCCGGCGGAGCCGACGACCAGTGTGACCAGCGCCGGGAGCATCGTGGTGGTGTCGCCGACGGCGTCGGCGACCCGCTGCGCGGCGTAGGCGAACCCGACCAGCGGCCAGATGGCGACGAGCAGCTTCAGGTGCCCGCCGACGATGCGCCGTCCGTCGATGCCGCCGAGCTTGCGGCGCAGCACCAGCCAGCAGGTGATGGCGCCGACCACGTTGGTGATCGCGAACCCGCCGGCGATGCCGACCACGATCCACTTGACGCCGAGGACGCTGTAGGCGGTGAACGCCATGATGATGTTGGTCGTCACGACGACGATGCCGACCAGCGCGGGCGTCTTGGTGTCGCCGTGCGCGTAGAAGACCCGCAGCATCAGCTGGTAGGTGGAGAACGGCACGAGCGCGATCGCGAACATCTGCATCACCCGGGCGATGACCAGGGCGTCCTCGGCGGAGGTGTTGCCGTGCGCGAACAGCACCGTGGTGATCTCCGGGCCGAGCACCAGCATCAGCGCCGCCGCCGGCATGATGATCACCGAGGACAGCCGCAGTCCGCTGGAGAACGCGGCGCGCACGTCGGCGGTCTTGCCCTCGGCGGCGAACCGGCTCATCCGCGGCAGCAGCGCGGTGATCACCGAGACCCCGACGATCGCGTAGGGCAGCTGGAAGAGCTGGTAGGCGTTGAAGTACGGCGTGTAGCCGTAGCCCTGGCCGATGCCCTCGTCCACGGCGAGGTTGCCGGCACGGTTCGACAGCGCGGTCACCACGGCGAGCGAGGCCTGCGTGGCCATGACGTACACCAGCGTCCAGCCGGCCATCCGGCCGACCTCGCCGAGCTCTCCGCGCTGGAAGTCCAGGCGGGGCCGCCACCGGAACCCGACCCGGCGCAGGGACGGCCACAGCGCGATCGTCTGCAGCACGATCCCGCCGGTGGTGCCGATGGACAGCAGCAGCATCTGGCCGTCGGAGATGCCGGACGGGTCGACCGCGCCGGCCGTGATCGCCAGGAACGCGCCGCCGACGCCGATCACCACGAGGTTGTTCAGCACCGGCGCCCACATCGGTGCGCCGAAGCTGCCTCGCGTGTTGAGGATGGCCCCGGCGAACGCGCCGACGCCGTAGAAGAACAGCTGAGGCAGGAAGAACCGCGCGAACAGGACCGCGACGGCCCGCTGGTCGCCGGTGAAGCTGCCCGCCAGCACGTCGATGAACAGCGGCGCGCACAGCACGGCGACCACGGTCAGCACGCCGAGGCCGATCACCGCGAGGGTGAACACCCGCTGTTCGTACCGCTCGCCGTAGGCGCGGTCGCGCTGCTTGGCCCGCACCAGCAGCGGGACGATGACGCTGACGAGGATGCCGCCGAGCAGCAGGTCGTAGATCTGGTTGGGGACGGTGTTGGCGGTGTTGTAGGCGTTGGCGAGCAATCCGGTGCCGAGCGCGGCGACGATGACCGCCGTCCGCAGGAACCCGGTGACGCGGGACGCGAGGGTGCCCACCGCCATGATCGCGCCGGACCGCAGGACGCCGCCGCCCGCTTCCCTGCCGCCGCCGCCCGCCTCACCTGGCTGCTCGCCGGGGAGCGTGTCGACGACCGTCTCACCCGCGGGCGGCTTCCCGCCGGGGACGGGAAGGTCAATCGCCGTCTCGGCCGCGACGTTCCCCGTTGCCGGCGGCGTGTTTCCCGTGCCCGGCGGAGTTCCCGCCGGCGGCGGGGTCGGGTATCCCGTCCCCGGGTTCTGCGGCGCCCGCGCCGGATACCCCTGCGGCGGCGGGCCCTGGGGCGGCGGGCCCTGGGGATATCCCTGTCCCTGGGGGCCGCCCTGTGCCGGATGGCCCTGTGCCGGATGGCCCTGTGCCGGATGGCCCTGTGCCGGATAGCCCTGCCCCGGGTGTCCCGGGGAATTCGGCGGAGGCGGGAACCCCGGGCCCTGCGAACGTGCCGGGGAACCCGTTTCCCTGTTCTGCGGTCCCTGCTGGTCCCGTTCCGGTCGACCCGTCACCGGCTGCCTCCGAATTCCGGCGGCGCCTTGCTCTGATGGCCCGCACTCCGACGCCCACGAAGAGTACGGCAAGTCCGCCGCCCGTGATGAGCAAGGCGATGCGCCCGTACCCGGTGGTGACGACGGTGATGGTCTCGCCGTCGCCGAGCGTCCTGCCGCCCGAGCCCGGGATCATCAGGTCCAGCTGCACACGGAAGTTGCCGTTGCCCGCGGCCTGCGCCGGAATCCAGCGCTGCGCCCGCTCCCCGGGCCGCAGCTCGATGACCGCCTCCTCCGGGTCCAGCTGACCGAGCTGCAGCTTCGCGGTGTTCTCGGACGTCGCGACGAGCCGGACCTTCACCGACTGGTTACTCAGGGTGTTCTCCACGAGTACCGGCAGCTTGCCCGTGCTGCCCCCCATCAGTACCCGTTTGTTCTTGGTGGTGACGATGCGGACCTGGTTCATGTCCGCTTCGAGCTGATCGGCGAGTTCGTTGCGGGCCCGCTTGGCCTGGCTGGGCGACGCCCGCCACGCCACCGACTCCAGGCGCAGCAGGGCGCGCTCGTAGGAGATGTTGACCTGGCCCGTCATCACGGACTGGAACGTCGCGGCCCGGCGGGTGATGGCCCGTAGCTGCTCCAGATGCGCGTCACCGAGCTCGTGCCGCTCGTAGGCGTCGGGGTAGCCGTTGAACACCCTCGGCTGCGGTTCGGCGGACTCGATCTTGCTCAGCGGCAGCTCGCGCAGCCAGTCCGCGTCAGCGGTGTAATCGAGCAGGTCCTCGGCGAGGCCGGGCGCCGGGTCCCAGTTCCGGTCGGGTGCGACGACCAGGGTGCGCTGCACGTTCGGCGCCTCCGCCGCGATCATCGCCGTCTCGGCGAGGAAACGCTGCTCGGTCAGCAGCGCCCCGCCGGCGGAGTCCGAACCCTCGCTGACGATCTTGTTGATCCCGGCGTCGTACAGCAGGGCGTTCTTCTTGCCCTGCCGCGTCGGGATCGTCGTGGTGGCGTTCGGCAGCGATCCCTGCGGCGGGTTCTGGAACTGCGAACTGCTCATCAGGAACGTTCCGCCGTCCTTCAGCTCGTGCTTGGCGAGCTGTTCGAGCGTCCCCGGCCCCGCCGCACCGTACGGCGGCCACGCGACATGCGAGTTCGCCGCCCGCCCGAGGGCCTTGGTCGCGACACCGGTGTTCCGGTCGTCGAACGCGACACCGATGTCGCGCGGCATCTTGTGGCGGACGAGCGCGACGACGTCCGGGTCGGCGTACGGGACGGTGAAGTAGGGGTCGTCCTTGACGGCCTCCTTCAACGACGCCAGCCACGCCGCCGCGACCGTGCTCTTCTCCTTGCGCGTGCCCTTCTTCGCGCCGAACGGGTCCACGGTGTAGTCGCCGGACGCCATCCGCTGCGCGTCGTCCAGAAGAGCCGGGTCGATCCCCCACGTGACCGGCGTGTCGGTCGCGGCGGCCGCCTCGACGAGCGCGCCGAGCCGCCCGTCGGGCGACATGTCCTTGGAGAGCCGGTCGTCGAAGAACGTCCGGTCGTTCGTCCGGTGCATCCGGTCCATCAGCGGCCACACCCAGCTGATCGCCACCGGCTTGAATTGCGGGTCCTTCGGCATGAACGTCACGAACGTGGTCAGCCCGCCGACCACCTGCTGCGCCGAGTTCAGAACCTCGACACCCACCGGGTAGACGCCCGGCGTGCCTCCGGGCGCGCGCAGCCGCAGCTCCTTGGTGCTGGTCTTGAACCCCCAGTTCTGCGTCGCGCCGGGTGCCGCGATGCCCGTGAGCCGCTGCTGCGGGCCGATATTGGGCATCAGCTGCGGCCGGCCGGACGCGTACTGGTCGAGCTGGCTGCGGCTGACGACCGGCTGCGCGCTGTAGCGCAACCTCATCGTGAGCCCGTCCAACCGCTGGTCAGAGCGGTTCTTCGCCACGCCCGAGATCTGGATCTTCGAGCCCGCGTGCACGGTCTTCGGGGTGACCTTCGTGACCGCGAGGCCCACCGGGGCCCGCTTCTCGACGTGCGCGCCGGCCGACGGCATCAGGGCCGGTGGTGTCGCCAACGCGACGCAGGGGAGTAGAGCGGCCAGCGCGACCGCACGTTTGACTCTTCTCACGCCGAATCCGCGCAGGGCGCGCCCAGCGCCGCACCGACTGCAGGAGCCGCAGCGGCAACGGACCTGGCCGCCTCCGGACGGCGGGCATAGATGTCCCGCACCACACCGGCGAGTTTATGGCATCGGGGTGCTCATGGCATTTCTCACCGGTTGAGCCTGGTTTCGCGCGGTGGTGGCAGGGTCAGGGGACCGGGTGCCGGGGGGCGTGGGCGGTCGCGGCCGGGGTGGAGGCCGGGGTGGAGAGGTCTGCCGGTTCGGCGTGGGAGAGGGAGTAGAGGGTCCGGCCTCTGATGCCCAGGGCGGTGGACGCTTCGCCGGTCGCCGTGTAGACGACGTCGTCGGCCGGGAGTGTGTCCATGACGCGCTGATCGATCAGCAGGGGCATGTCGTCCGGTAGGAGCAACGGGCAGACGAGGCCCGCCGCGTATTCGGTGACGGCGTTGACGAGGTCGGCGTGGGCCGGGTGGACGGCCTTGGCCCCGACGGCGCGCCGTACCGCCTCCATGGACGGGCGTTCACCCGCCGGGACGATCACGCCGGTGAGGAAGCGGCGGCCCGGGTAGCCGCCGTCGCAGGAGTAGACGCGCGTCACCAGGCACCGTCCGGGCGGAAGGCCGAGGGCCCGGGGGAGTTCGTCCGCGGTGGTGAGCGCGATGGGCAGTCGCACGATCTCGTGCACGGCCTCCCGTTCGAGCAGCGCGCGGTGGATGGTCAGAGCGTCCTTCATGATCGTCTCCATCCCGCGGGGGTCGCCCCGCTCACCCCCGTGACTGTTGTCCCTGTGTCCCCCTGCATCGCATTCTGCGAGGGATATCCCCACATACCCGAGACGTCCGGTTTAACCCCCGCCATACGTCACGTAAGACCTTCACGATGCGCCTCTGCCGCACATGCGGCGGGCCGTGGCCCTTCGGTATCCCGCTACCGTTGTCGTGCGGGAGGCTCACCGGCGGTCGCGCTGGCGTCATCGGAGTGTCCAGAACGTAACCCGGGGATCGCGGCATGTGAAGGGCCCCGTCCTTCTTCGGCCTGCAAGGCCTCCCGTGCAGGGCCCCGCTGATCGTCGGAAAGTCCTTTGTCAGCCCGTCTATCAAGGAAATACGCTCGATGGCCGTGCCCAACCACAACGTGACCCCTGAGCCGCGGCGCACCGCGATCGCCGAACTGCTGCGCCGGATCGCCCCCGTCGCCGACGATCTCGGAACCCGGTTCGCGGCGGCCGGTCACGAGCTGGCGCTGGTCGGAGGTCCGGTCCGGGACGCGCTGCTGCGCCGTGAGACCAAGGACGTCGACCTCACCACCGACGCCCCGCCCCAGCGCACCCTGGAGATCATCCGCGGCTGGGCGGACGCGCACTGGACGATCGGCATCGAGTTCGGCACGGTCGGCCTCCGCAAGGACGGCGTCGAGCTGGAGATCACCACTTACCGCAGCGAGTCCTACGACCCGAAGTCGCGCAAGCCCGACGTCTCGTACGGGACGTCCCTGGTGGAGGACCTGCGGCGGCGCGACTTCGCGGTGAACGCGATGGCGGCGCGGCTGCCCGGGCACGAGTTCGTCGACCCGTTCGGCGGGCTCACCGACCTGCGGGACAAGGTGCTGCGGACGCCCGGCAAGCCCGAGGACTCGTTCGGCGACGACCCGCTGCGGATGATGCGCGCCGCCCGGTTCGCCTCGCAGCTCGGCTTCACGGTCGCACCGGACGTCGTCCGCGCCATGACGGACATGTCCGGCCGCATCGAGATCGTGTCGGCGGAGCGGGTACGGGACGAGCTGTCCAAACTGATCTGCGGGCGGTACCCGCGGCAGGGGCTCGCGCTGCTCGTGGAGACGGGCCTCGCCGCGCAGGTCCTGCCCGAGCTGCCGAAGCTGCGGCTGGAGATCGACGAGCACCACCGGCACAAGGACGTCTACGAGCACTCGCTGATCGTCCTGGAGCAGGCCATCGCCCAGGAAGAGGAGGGGCCCGACCTCGTCCTGCGGCTCGCCGCCCTCCTGCACGACATCGGCAAGCCGCGCACGCGCCGGTTCGAGCCGGGCGGACGGGTCTCCTTCCACCACCACGAGGTCGTCGGCGCGAAGATGACGCGCAAGCGGCTGGTCGCGCTGCGCTATCCCAAGGACGTCATCGCCGACGTGTCCCGGCTGGTCGAGCTGCATCTGCGGTTCCACGGCTACGGCACCGGCGAGTGGACCGACTCGGCCGTCCGCCGGTACGTCCGCGACGCCGGCCCGCTGCTCTCCCGCCTGCACAAGCTGACCCGGGCCGACTGCACCACGCGCAACAAGCGCAAGGCCGACCGGCTGCGCCGCACCTATGACGACCTGGAGGCGCGCATCGAGCGGCTGGCGCAGGAGGAGGAGCTGGCCTCCATGCGCCCCGAGATCGACGGGAACGAGATCCAGGACATTCTCGGCATCACGCCCGGCCCGCTCGTCGGCAGGGCGTACCGGTTCCTGCTCGACGTGCGGCTCGACCGCGGCATCATCGGCAAGGACGCCGCAGCGGACGAGCTGCGCCGCTGGGCCGCCGCCGAAGGCATCCTCCCCGAGGAGGGGCGCGCCGAATGATCCCGCTTCAGCTCGGGCGGATGAGCCCGCGTGAGACCGAGCGGATGCTGGAGTTCGACCGGGAGCACATCTGGCACCCGTACGCGCCGGTTCCCGCGTCGGCGCCGGCCCTGCCGGTCGTGTCGGCGGACGGCGTCCGGCTGACGCTGGCGGACGGCACCGAGCTGATCGACGGGATGTCGTCGTGGTGGGCGGCCGTGCACGGCTACAACCATCCGAAGCTGAACGCGGCCGTCACCGGGCAGCTCGGCAAGATGGCGCACGTCATGTTCGGCGGGCTCACCCACCCGCCCGCCGTCCGGCTGGCCGAGCGGCTCGTCGAAATCACCCCGGAGCCGCTGACGAAGGTGTTCTTCGCCGACTCCGGATCCGTCGCGGTCGAGGTCGCGATCAAGATGGCGCTGCAGTACTGGCGGTCGCGGGGACGGCCGGAACGGCACCGGCTGCTCACCGTCCGCGGCGGCTACCACGGCGACACGTTCGGGGACATGGCGGTCTGCGACCCGGTGAACGGCATGCACCACCTGTTCACCGACGTCCTCGCGAAGCACGTGTTCGCGCCGCCGCCACCGCTCGGCTACTCCGCCGAACCCGACCGGGCGTACCTGGACGAGCTGTCCCGGCTGGCCGCCGAGCACGCGGGCGAACTGGCCGCGATCATCGTGGAGCCGGTCGTCCAGGGGGCGGGCGGCATGCGCTTCTACGCCCCCGAGTACCTGCGCGCCCTCCGCGACATCGCCGACGAGCACGGCCTCCTCCTCGTCCTGGACGAGATCGCGACCGGGTTCGGCCGGACGGGTGAGCTGTGGGGCTGCGACCACGCCGAGATCACCCCGGACATCATGTGCCTCGGCAAGGCCCTGACCGGCGGCTACCTGAGCATGGCCGCCACCATGTGCACCGACCGCGTCGCCCACGGCATCACATCGGGCGAAGCGGGCGCCCTCATGCACGGCCCGACCTACATGGCCAATCCCCTCGCGGCCGCCGTCGCCGCCGCGTCCGTCGACCTCCTGATGTCGCGCGACTGGCGGGACGAAGTGGACACCATCGAGGCGATCCTCACCAGCGAACTGGACGACGCCGCGGACCTCCCCGGCGTCGCCGACGTCCGTGTCCTCGGCGCGATCGGCGTGGTCGAGGCGCGGGAGCCGGTCGACGTCCCGTCCGTGCAGGAGATCGCGATGGCGCACGGCGTCTGGCTGCGCCCGTTCGGCAAGCTGATCTACACGATGCCGCCCTACGTCTGCACGGACGATGAGGTTCTGCACATCGCCGCCGCCCTCCACGCCATCGCCGAATCCCTCTAGCGGCCCTCTAGCGGAGGGCGTGGGCGGGCCTGCGGGCGGCGGCCGACCGGTAGGCGACCGCGCCCCCGGCGTACGCGGCGATGACCATGAGAAGGGTGAGGCCGGCGCGTCCGTCGACCGGCAGCCAGGTCGCGGCGGCAGCGGCGGCCGCCGCGAACAACGCGTTGAACAGCATGTCGTAGACGGCGAACACCCGGCCCCGGTAGGCGTCGTCGATCGACTCCTGCAAGGTCGTGTCGACGCACAGCTTCACGCCCTGCGACACGACGCCCAGCGCGAACGCCGCCGCCGCCCAGGCGCGTTCGGTGAACGGCGTCCCCAGCACGAGCAGGCTGAGCGCCGCCCCGGCCAGCAGCCACGCCACCCACGCCTGCTTGCTGATCCGCCGCACCACCGCCGGCGTGATCAGCGCCGCGGCGAAGTAGCCGGCGCCGGACACGCCGAGCATCACCGCGAACGTCCGCAGGCCCTCGTCGGGACCGTCCGCGAAGTGGTTCCGGCACAGCAGCAGCGTCATGATCAGGACGATGCCGTACAGGAACCGGTGGAACGAGATGGCGCCGAGCGCCAGCGCCGCATGCGGACGCTGTGCGATGTGCCGCGCCCCGTCCACCAGGCCGTCCACGACGGTACGGAGCGCCTCGACCAGCCTCGGGGCCTCCGCCTTCACCAGCCCCGCCACGGCGTCCTCGGACGGGTGCGGCCCCAGCAGCCCCTTCGGCAGCAGGGTCGCGATCGAGCCCGCCAGCAGGAACAGGGCCGCCGCCGCCAGGAGGATCAGCGCCGTCCCGTCGTGCCCGCCGCCGAACAGCAGCCGCAGCAGATAGCCGATCCCGCCGCCGGCGAACGCGATGACGGTCCCGGACGTGACCGAGAACGCGTTGGCGGTGACCAGTTGATCGCGTCGAACCACGAGGGGAAGCGCCGCCGACAGCGCCGAGAGAAAGAACCGGTTGACGCCGAGCACGACCAGCACGCCGAGGAAGAAGCCCGCCCCGTCCTGCCCGGCCACGACCAGCCCCGCGACAAGGAGCACCAGCACGGCCCGCACTACCGGCGTCCACACCAGGATCTGCCGCCGTCGCCACCGGTCGATGAACACCCCGGCGAACGGACCGAGCACCGAATACGGCAGCAACGTCACCGCGAACGCCGCCGCGGCCTTGCCCGCCGTCGTCTGCCGCTCGGGGGAGAAGAACACGTAACCGGCCAGGGCCACCTGAAAGACACCGTCGGTCAACTGCGAGGCCAGCCGCGTCGCATAGAGCCGCCGAAAATCCCGCCCACGCAGGATCTCCCGCAACTCGCCAGAACGCATCAGATCACCATATGTGCTCCCTTGCCCAAGAAGAGCCGCTTCCGCCCACGCCAGCCCCCGGGCCCGAGGGCTTCGCGTTTGAACCCGTGTCAGCGACCCCAGCCCGCACCCCGGCCCCGCGCCGACCCTAAGAATCACTGCAAATAAACGCGCGTGTAGTCGTAGCCGGCGGTGGTGGGGAGGAAGTAGGCGTTGCGGACGCGGGACGAGTGGAAGATCGTGTGGGCGCGGTCGAGCAGCGGAATGATCGCCGCGTCCTGCATGATCTTCTGGTCGGCCTGCTGCCAGTAGCCGGCGGCGCGGGACGGGTCGGATGCGGTGAGGGCCGCGTCGATGAGGGCGTTGACTTCCGGGTTGTCGTAACCGCCGTAGTTGGTGGAGTTCTGCCCGTAGGTGCGGCCGTCGAACAGCGGCTGGATGATCGAGCGGCCGTTGTTGCCGTACCAGTCGGGTGTCCAGCCGGGGGCGGCGATGTCCCATTTGCCTTCGCGGGCGTTCGCGGGCGTGGAGATCGTGCCGGCGTAGAAGGAGCCGCCGGAGTCGGCGCTGAGTTCGGTCTTCACGCCGCAGGCGTCGAGGTTCTCGGCGATGGACTGGGCGATGAGCTTGTGGACGCTGTTGGTGCGGTAGGGGAACCGCAGCGTGAGGTCGGTGTGGCCGGTCTTGGCGAGTAGTTCCCGGCATTTGGCGGGGTCGCCGGATTCGCCGGGCGTCGGGTAGTGATTGGCGGGCGCGTGGCCGGAGTTGCCGGGCGGGATGACCGTGTGCAGCGGCTTGGCCACCGACGGGCCGCCGACGAGCTTGATGAGGGCGCTGCGGTCCACGGCGTACTCCAGCGCCTGCCGGACCTCGCGTTCGCCCAGCGCGCCGCCGTTGCTCGGGCTGAGCGTGTTGAACACCAGGTACGGGCTGTTGCTCGGGGTGTCCCTGATCGCGAACCTGGGATCGTCGCGCAGCCGGGGGATCGCGGACGTCGGGACCGGCTGGTCCCAGGCGAGATCGGCGACGCCCTGCTCGATCTGCTGCTGCACGGTCTCCGGTGAGTCCTGCCCGAGCGTGACCTGGATCTTCTCCACATGCCGTTCGCGGAGGGGGTCGCTGTTCTGCCGCCATGCCGGATTATGGGTGAGCAGGTACGACATGCCGGGACGGTACTCGCTGATCCGGTACGGGCCGTTCGAGATCGTGTTCTGCCTCAACTCCGCCGAGTCCGGGATGTACGTGTCGTACTCCTTCGGCGCGGCGGCCGTGTACGGCAGCGAGAGCAGATGGAGGAAGTCGCTCGCGGGCTGCTTCAGTTCGAAGACGAGCGTCCGGTCGTCCTTCGCGCGGACACCCTCGATCTCGTGGTCGCGCTGGTAGGCCGCCATCGCCTCGGCGTCCTTGGCGTCCACGGAGCCGAAGCCCGCGCAGAACTCCTCCATGCCCTTGAGCGTGGAGACGAAGTACCCCTTGCCGGCGGACGGCGACGCCGGGTTGCACAGCCGCTCGAAGCCGCGGACGAAGTCGTGCGCGGTCACCGGACGCGGCGGGTCGGTGTTCCACTGGACGCCGTCGCGCAGCCGCACCGTGTACGTGCTGCGGTCCTTGTCGACGTCGCCGTTCTCCCGGGTCGGGATCCGCGCGGCCACGTCGGGCCGGACGGGGATCGTCTCCTGGAAGTCGTTTGACGCCCGCGTCCCGAACAGCGTCCGCGCGAACGTGCGGGCGAGCCCGTATGCGCCGACGCTGGCCACGGACGTGGGGTCGAGGTGCTCGACGTCGGACGAGCCGACGATCTTCAGCGTCCCGCCGTCGCGGGGACTGCCCGCCGCGGACGCGTCGTCACCTCCCCCGGCGCACCCCGCAAGGCCGAGCACGAGCCCCGTCAGCCCCACCGTCACCTTGAACATCTCGCGTGCCATCAGGTTCTCACCTCGAAGACTCGGAACGTGGCCGTAGTCACCGGCGGTGTCACAGTAGGGCCGGAGCGTGACGAGGGGCCGGTACATCACCGTTTTCTCTACAAAAGTAAGGACGCCCTGACAGTGGAATGTCCACTGCCAGGGCGTCCCCGGGAGTTTGTGATCAGACTCTCAGCGGTCGAGCCGCCGCTGGGGGGACGACCCCCCAGACCCCCCGGGCAGAGCCGCTCCTTCGCTGGCGCTCAGTCGACGGCTCAGCGGTCGACGTCGCCGCGGATGAAGCTCTCCACGGCCTCGTGCGCCTGGTCGTCGGTGTACTGCTCCGGCGGCGACTTCATGAAGTAGGAGGACGCCGACAGGATCGGGCCGCCGATGCCGCGGTCCTTCGCGATCTTCGCGGCGCGCACCGCGTCGATGATCACGCCGGCGGAGTTCGGGGAGTCCCAGACCTCCAGCTTGTACTCCAGGTTGAGGGGCGTGTCACCGAACGACCTGCCCTCCAGCCGGACGTAGGCCCACTTGCGGTCGTCCAGCCACGGCACGTGGTCGGACGGGCCGATGTGCACGTCCGCCTTCGCCATCTCGTGCGGGATCTGCGAGGTCACCGACTGCGTCTTAGAGATCTTCTTGGACTGGAGGCGCTTGCGCTCCAGCATGTTCATGAAGTCCATGTTGCCGCCGAAGTTGAGCTGGTAGGTGCGCAGCAGCTCAACGCCGCGGTCCTCGAACAGCCGGGCCATCACGCGGTGCGTGATGGTCGCGCCGACCTGCGACTTGATGTCGTCACCGACGATCGGGACGCCCGCGTCGGTGAACTTCTGGGCCCACTCGGGGTCGGTGGCGATGAACACCGGCAGCGCGTTCACGAACGCGACCTTGGCGTCGATCGCGCACTGGGCGTAGAAGCGGTCGGCGTCCTCCGACCCCACCGGCAGATACGACACCAGGACGTCCACCTCGGCGTCCTTCAGCGCCTGCACCACGTCGACCGGCTTCGCGTCCGACTCCTCGACCATGTCCAGGTAGTACTCGCCGAGACCGTCGTAGGTCGGGCCGCGCTGGACGGTCACGCCGGTCGGCGGGACGTCGGCGAACTTGATCGTGTTGTTCTCGCTCGCGTGGATGGCCTCGGACAGGTCCATCCCGACCTTCTTGGCATCCACGTCGAATGCCGCGACGAACTCGACGTCACCCACGTGGTACTCGCCGAACTGGACGTGCATCAGGCCGGGGACTCGCGTCTCGGGGGCCGCGTCCTTATAGAACTCGACACCCTGGACGAGCGAAGAGGCGCAGTTGCCCACACCAACGATGGCTACGCGCACCGAACCCATCCTGTTGCTCCTTCTCTCTTGTGGAACATGTGGTGTTTCTTCACCCGACCCCGGTGCCACCGCTCAGCGGTCGTTCTCCCGAGGCATGTCCTGTGTGGTTTCTGAAGACCTGGTTTGCTGTTCCTGCTTGGCTTGCTGTTCCTGCTCGGCCTGCTCGGCCCGCTCTCGGCCGATGAGCTCGTTGAGCCATCTGACCTCGCGTTCGACGGACTCCAGCCCGTGGTTCTGCAGCTCCAGGGTGTAGGAGTCGACCCTTTCGCGAGTGCGCGCCAGGGCCGCCCGGAAACCCTCCAGGCGCTCCTCGAGCCGGCTGCGCCGGCCTTCGAGGATCCGCAGCCGGACGTCGGCGCGGGTGTGCGAGAAGAAGGCGAAGTGCACGCCGAACCCCTCGTCCTCCCACGACGCCGGACCGGCCTCGGTCAGCAGTTCCTGGAGGCGTTCCTTGCCATCGGCGGTGAGCTTGTAAACGATCTTCGACCGGCGGCTCTGCAACGCCAGCGCCGTGTTCGGTTCCTCCGGCCGGTCCTCCATGATCAGCCCGCTGGCCAGGAGCTGCTTGAGGCACGGATAGAGGGAGCCGTAGGAGAACGCGCGGAACATGCCGAGCAGGGCGTTGAGCCGCTTGCGCAGTTCGTAGCCGTGCATCGGATACTCGTGCAGCAGGCCGAGCACGGCGAGCTCAAGTACGCCCGCGCCCTTCCTGGCCGCCATCCGGTCACTCCTCAGCAGAGCCGATGTCTCGATCCGATGTATCGAGCTAATGTATCGGCTCGATACATCGACACGATACGTAGACCGGCCCGTCCTGGCAAGTGGCGACCTGTCCCGGCCCGCCGGGCGGGCCCTGCTCCGTCTGCCGTCATGAACCCTTGACCCACGTCACCTACGTATACGGGGATGAGTCGGGACGCTACGCGGGGCGCGTGAAGGACGCCGCCGAGCTGGCAGAGATGGACCGCGAATACGGCGAATTCAGGGTGTATGTGGTGGAAGTGTGTCAAAGTTGCGCTTGGAATCATCTGGCGATGTCGTACGTCCTCGGCCACGGGGAGCAAGGCCCCGAGCGGTAGACGAACAAGGAGGATCCCGCCGACCGCAACGTCCGGCGGGGGCGTGACCAGCCAGGAGGTAGCTTCGACGTGCACATGCTCCCCCCGCTCACCAGCCCGCACAGTACCCTTCGGACGGCACACGAGTCGTGGCAACGCTGGGGAGCGATCCCCTGCCCTCGGCATCGATCAGCTGTCCCCTGTTGATGAGGTCGCGTGAGTAATCCAAGCCAGCCCCGACCGGAACCCGGGTCGCAGAGGCCGGGCGGGCAGCAGGTCCCCCGTCCCGGCGACTCTGACGACCCCGGCCATCCGGGAGTCCACCGCGAGTCCGCCGCGGGCTTCCCCGGCGTGCCGGGCGATGCCGGCGCGCAGGTGACACCGGCCGGACCGCCGGACAACCTTCAAAGCCCGGGCTTCATGGGCGGCCACGCCGTCCCCGGCGGGCCGGGGGCCCCCGGCCCCTTGAGCGGCCCCGGCGCCGGCTCCGGTGCCCCGCCGACGGCCCCCGGCCCCGCCATCCCCGCGGACTCCGGCCTTCGCGGCGCCCCGGGCGGCCCCCACCTTCCCGCCGCGCCGAATCAGCCCGGCGGCCATGGCGGTCCCGGCGGTTCCGGGATGAGCGGTGGACCGGGTACGCCGAGCGCCCCAGGTGCCTTTGGCGGCCCAGGTGCACCCGGCGGCCAGGGCGCTTTGAGCGGCTCCGGCATGGGCGGAACGCCGAGCGGCCCCGGCGGCCCTGGTGGCCCTGGTGGTGTGGGTGGTTCCGCCGGTCCGGGGAGCCCAGGTGGTTTCAACGGTCCCGGAATCGGGCGTGGTCCAGGGGCAGCGGGCGGTCCCGGTGGTCCCGGGATTCCGAGTGGAGCCGGTGGGGCAGGTGCTCCAAGGCCGCCCGGTAGGCACACCATGGGGAGCGTGCCGGGCGGTCCCGGTGGTCCTGGCGGTGGTCCCGGTGGGCCGGGGATGGGCGGCGTCCCGGGTGCCGCGGGTGCGGCCGGGTTCGGGGTCGCCGGCAAGCCCGGTGTCAAGGGGAAGCTCGGCGAGCTCGGGAAGGCCGGCCAGGATCTCGGCTCCAAGGTCACCGCGAAGTTCCGTGGCGGCGGCGTCCGCGCGGCCAACCGGTCGGGTGGGGCGAACCGCCCTGCGGGACCCGGCGGCCCCGCAGGACCCGGAGGCCCCGGCGGGCCGGGCGGTCCCGGACGGCCTGGTGGTCCCGGACGGCCCGGTGTGCCCGGTGGACCCGGTGTGCCCGGTGGCCCCGGGCAGAAGAAGACCGGCTTCATCGATCACCTGCGGTCGCGGGAGTCGGGCTGGCGGCGGTACCTCCCGTCATGGAAGGTCGTGGCCGGTGTCTGCGGGCTGGGGTTCGCGGCGTTCATCACCCTGATCTGGGTCGCGTACGCGAACACGCCGACGCCCGAGGAACCCACGGTCGCGGGTGTCGAGGACCAGGCGTCGATCTTCTACTACACCAACGGCCAGGAGATCGGCCGGATCGGCAAGAAGCGGCAGAGCGTCGAGCTGGACAAGATCCCGCCGCACGTCCAGGAGGCGGTGCTGGCGGCGGAGAACCGCAGCTTCCGCACCGACCCCGGGTTCTCGGTCAAGGGCACCACGCGGGCGGTGTGGGACAACCTGACCGGCGGGTCGGGCGGCGGGTCCACGATCACGCAGCAGCTGGCGAAGAACTACTACTCCGACCCGAACAACCGGACGATGAGCCGGAAGTTCAAGGAGCTGTTCATCTCGCTGAAGCTGGAGGACAAGCACAGCAAGGACGAGATCCTCAAGCTGTACCTGAACACCATCTACTTCGGCCGCAACACCTACGGCATCCAGGCCGCGTCCCGGGAGTACTTCGGGACGGACGTGTGGAAGCTCAACCCCGACCAGGCCGCCCTCCTCGGCGGCATCATCCAGAACCCCAACCGGGATCCGGGTGCCAAGGCGAACGCGGCGTGGGCGAACGCGAGGTACGAGTACACGCTCAAGGGCATGGTCTCGATGGGCAAGCTCAGCCAGGCCGACGCCGACAAGTACCTCAAGCAGGGGCTGCCCGACGTCCGGAAGGCGGGTACCAGCGACCAGCTGTTCGGCGGCCAGCGCGGGTACATGCTGATGCGCGCCAAGGAAGAGCTCCGCCGGATGGGGATCGACGAGAAGGAGCTGACGACCAAGGGCCTGCGGGTCTACACGACGTTCGACCGCAAGCGGATGGCGATGGCCAAGAAGGCGGCCGAGAAGACCGTTCCGCAGGTGAACCCGAAGAAACTCGCGAAGAAGAAGATCCGCGTCGGGCTGGTGTCGGTGAACGCCGCGAACGGCGAGGTCGTCGCGTTCTACGGCGGCCCCGACTATCTCGACCAGTCCTTCAACAACGTCTGGCAGGGATCGGCGCAGGGCGGGTCGGCGATGAAGCCGTACGTGCTCGCGACTGCGCTGAAGCAGAACTACAGCCTGAAGAGCACGCTTGAGGGACGGTCGAAGACGCCGATCGGCCCGGACGGCAGCGTGGTGTCGAAGGACGCCCCGAACGCGGTGATCGTCCCGAACAGCCATGACGTGGGCACGCCGATCAACATGATCACGGCGACGAAGGACTCGGTGAACACGGCGTTCATCCAGCTGATGGGCAAGGTCGGCATCGAAGAGGTGATCAAGACCGAGACCGATGCCGGGATCGAGAAGTACCTGCTGGAGCCGCACGACTGCTGCCTGAACCTCGCGCTGGGCGTCAACAACATCCGGCCGATCGAGCAGGCGGCGGGCTACGCGGTGTTCGCCAACGGCGGCGTGTACCACGAGCCGCACGTGATCCGCCAGGTGAAGGAGTCCGACAACAAGACGGTCCGGCTGAAGCCGAAGTACGAGAAGCGCCGGGTCTTCCAGGCGCCCGTCGCCGCGGACGCCACGTACGCGATGCAGCAGGTCGTCAAGGGCGGTACCGCGACGGCGGCGGCGCTGCCGAACCGTCCGGTGGCCGGCAAGACCGGTACCACCGACCGGAACGTCGCGACGTGGTTCGTCGGGTACACCCCGCAGATCTCCACCGCCGTGACGATCTACAACGACGACACGGGGCCGGACGGGAAGAAGAAGTCGGTGGTCCTTCCCGGGATCGGCACGGTGGAGGGCGGTACGATCCCCGCCCGCATCTGGCGGTCCTACATGGCGAATGCGATGCAGGGCATCGAGGTCGAGGCGTTCCCGCCGCCGGCGTGGGGCGGAATCGTGCAGAAGTGGGCGAGGCCGCCGAAGAAGAAGAAGGACGACAGGCCGCCGTGGTGCGACAACCCGATCGGCCGGTTCGACCCGCGCTGCCAGGGCGACGGTGACGGCGGCGACCGGGGCAGGAAGCCGCCGTGCCAGTCGCCGATCCCGAACGACGACTGCGACCCGAGCAAGCCGCCGAGCAACCCGCCGCCCCGGTGGTGGTGCCAGCTTCACCAGGGTGACCGCGCCTGCCGCCCGCGGGGTGGCCGCGCCACGGAACCCAACGCGGCGAGCATCGCGCCGCTGTTGCCGCTGTCAAGGCCGCCGGAATGAACCCGGGGGGCCGTCGCGTGCGAACCGTCCTATGGAGGCGGTGGTGTGACATGAAGCATGTTCGCGGATTGCCGCACGCCAGCGGGCATGATCGAGTGCGTCCGGACGGGCGCGGGACGGGGAGCATCGCTCCCTCGGCCCCCGCGGCTCCGGGTGCGCAGTACCCTCTGACGACGCACAGCCGTATCCCAGTTGATGAGGTCGCGTGAGTAACCGAAGCCGATACGGACCGGAACACGGAGATGGCCCCGGCCGCAGGGGCGCCCCCCGCCCCGGCGGTTCGGGCATGCCCGCCGGTGCGCCGCGCGGCGGGCCGTCCGGCTCGCCCGCGCCCGGCAAGGGCCCACGTCCCGGCGGCAGGCCGGGTGGGCGGGGCGGCGGGCCCGCGAGGGTGGGCGGCTCCGGCGGCGGCCGGCGCCGTGCCGCGCCGTCGGCCATGCGTTCGGGCCCGGGCGGCCGTCCACCCGGGCCGGGTGCCCCAGGCGGTCCCGGTGGTCCTGGTGGCCCCGGTGGACGTGGTGGTTCGGGCGGCTCCGGTGGTTCCGGTGGCGGCGGCTTCTGGGACGAAGAAGGCCGCGGCAAGCGGTCGGACGATCCGGACGCGAAGACCGGCTGGCGGCGGTACATCCCGTCCTGGAAGATCATGGTCGCCGTCGTCAGCGTG
The DNA here is from genome assembly GCF_043198445.1 of Spirillospora sp. NPDC048823. Taxonomy (NCBI): domain Bacteria; kingdom Bacillati; phylum Actinomycetota; class Actinomycetes; order Streptosporangiales; family Thermomonosporaceae; genus Spirillospora; species Spirillospora sp. NPDC048823. Next base: position 402,965 of record NZ_JBICUT010000004.1, read on the forward strand.
ATGATCCTCGGGATGGCGACGCTCGTCATCGTCGCGTACGCCAACACCCCGATCCCGACGGAGAAGCAGCAGGACGCGATCCGCCAGGAATCGGTGATCACGTACGCGGACGGCTCGCCGCTCGCCCGGATCGGCACGCACCGCGAGAACATCCCGCTCGAGAAGGTCCCCAAGCACGTGCAGAACGCGATCCTCGCCGCAGAGGACCGGGGCTTCTGGACCGAGCCGGGCATCTCGCCGACCGGCATCGCGGGCGCGGCGTACCGGGCCCTGAGCGGCGGAGAGATCGCGGGCGCCTCGACGATCACCCAGCAGATGGCCCGCAACTACTACGCGGGCCTCAGCCAGGAGCGGACGGTCAGCCGCAAGCTCAAGGAAATCCTCATCTCCGTCCGCCTCGGCAAGGAGATGAAGAAGGAGAAGATCCTCGAGCTGTACCTCAACACCGTTCCCTTCGGGCGCCGGTCGTACGGCATCCAGGCGGCGTCCCGGGCCTACTTCCACAAGCCCGTCACCAAGATCAACGAGTCGGAAGCGGCGGTGCTGGCGGCGATGATCCAGCGCCCCGGATACTTCGCGACCTACGGCCCGGCGTCCAACCCGCGCAAGCAGGCGCTGATCGACCGCTGGAACTACGTCCTCGACGGGATGGTCGAGGAGGGCTGGCTCGACTCGGGCAAGCGCGCGGCGGCGAAGTTCCCGCAGACGCAGCAGAACTGGAGCGACGTCCCGGACGACCCGAACGCCGGCTATCTGGAGGCGCGGGTGATCGCGGAGCTGAAGGCGCTCGGCATCAACGACCAGATGCTGGAGACCGGCGGCCTGAAGATCAAGACCACGTTCAACAAGGATCTGCAGGACTACACCAACAAGGCCGTCAAGCAGATCAAGAAGGAGAACGGCCTCGGCAAGGAGATCCACTTCGGGCTGGCGGCGGTCGAGCCGAAGACGGGAGCGGTGGTGGCCGCCTACGGTGGCCCCGACTTCCGCAAGCAGCAGTTCGACAACTCCTTCCAGGGAAATGTGCAGCCCGGTTCGTCGTTCAAGCCGATCGTCCTCGCCACCGCCCTCGATCAGGGCATCAGCCTGAAGACGACGATGGACGGCAGCTACAAGCGGACGATCAACGGCGCGACGTTCACCAACGACAACCGGGCGGAGAACGGCGTCTACACGCTCAAGCAGATGACGGCGATGTCCATCAACACGGCGTACGTCGAGCTCGGGCAGAAGGTCCAGTTGTCCAATGTCGTGGAGATGGCCAAGAAGATGGGCATCCCCAAGGACACCGAGAACCTCAACCCCAGCTACACGTCGCTGCCGCTGGGCGTCATCGACACGACACCCGTCACCATGGCCTCGGTCTACTCGACGTTCGCCGCGGATGGGCAGCACCGCCAGTCCCACGTGATCGCCAAGATCACCGACAACCAGGGCAACCCCATCACGAACGAGGAAGGCGAACTCCTGGAGAAGCTTCCCTGGGAGACGCCGGTGAAGGCGTTCTCCCAGGGCGTCGCGCGGGACGCCACGTCGGCGATGCAGGCGGTCGTCACGTCCGGTACCGGTAAGCGCGCGAGCCTCGGCACCCGCCCGGTCGCCGGCAAGACCGGTACGACGGACGAGAACAAGTCGGCCTGGTTCGTCGGCTACACACCGGAACTCGCGACGGCGTCGGCGATGTGGCGCCAGGACAAGAACGGGAACCGCAAGTCGCTGATCGGCGTGGGCAACTACAGCCAGGTCTACGGTGGTACGGTCCCCGCCGACCTGTTCAAGACGTTCATGCTGAAGGCGCTCGAGGGCAAGGAGATCAAGCAGTTCCCCCCGGCGGTCTACGGTGGCGAGATCGCCCCGTGGGCGAAGGCGAGGCCGGAGCCCAGCCCGTCGACGACGCCGTCCCCGTCGACCACGCCGGACTGCCGGCCGGGCCAGCCGACCCCGGCGCCGGGCTGCCAGACGAGCTCGCCGGGTCCGACGTTCTCACCGACGCCTCCGCCCGGGCAGGGGGAGCCCTGCAACCGGATCGGCATGCCGGTCGGCTGCGATCCCAACCTGCCGCCCGAAGGTGACAAGGACTGGTGGTGCGCGCAACCCCAGCACCGGGACGATCCCGCCTGCCGTCCGGCCGACGACCCGAACAGCGGCACCCAACAGTAGCCGCCGCGGCGGGGACGACCGTCCCGGCGTCCCCGCCGAAGTGAAATGGTCCGGAGCCCGCAGCGGCTCCGGGCCGTTCCGTTTTGATAAGGCGTCGGTGCTGAGCATTCGTCCCACGACTCTCCGTTCTATGAGCCCCTGTTCATGAGCGTCTGTTTCGGAGCGTCCGGACCGAGGTGGGTGCCATGACCAATAGTCTTTCTGTTCATGTCGTCGTCTTCTGAGAGGCTCGCGATGTCCGCCGCCGACACCGACACCGACAGCGACGAGGCGGATGGTCCGCCGTCCCGCCGCCGGGACCGGTTGATGCGGTCGGTGCCGGTGCTGACGGGCCTCACCGCCCTGGTGTGCCTGCTCGGCTGGCTGCAGAAACGGCCGTGCGCGTCGACGAACTTCGACTTCATCAAGACGACGACGAACGCCTGCTACACCGACATCTATCCGCTCTACTACGTGCGTGGGCTGAGCGACGGCAAGCTCCCGTACTTCGACTCGTTCGCCGGGTCCGACATCCATTACGTGGAGTACCCGGTCCTGAGCGGCGCCTTCATGCAGCTGGTCGCATGGCTGGTCCAGCCGTTCGGTGTGGACGCCCGCGGGATGGCGTTCTACAACGTCACCGCTCTGCTCCTCGCCGTCCTCGCCGTCGTGGCCGTGCTCGCGACCGCGTACGTGGCGGGTCGGCGTTCGCTGCGCGCCGGGCTGATGGTGGCGCTGTCCCCCGCGCTGCTGCTCACCGCGTACATCAACTGGGATCTGCTCGCCGTGGCGCTGTCCGCGCTGGCCCTCGCCGCCTGGTCGGCGCGGCGCCCGGCGCTCGCGGGCGCGATGCTCGGCCTGGCGATCGCGGCGAAGTTCTACCCGCTGCTGTTCCTCGGCCCGCTGGTCCTGCTGTGTCTGCGCGCCGGGCAGTGGCGCGCCATGGGACGGGTGCTCGCCGGCACCGCCGCCACCTGGCTGCTGGTCAACCTGCCGGTGATGGTCTTCGCGTGGGACGGGTGGAAGGAGTTCTACACCTTCAGCCAGGGCCGCGGCGTCGACTGGGGTTCGATCTTCTTCTACCTGGGGGACCACGGGCTGGACGGGCCGGCGTCCGATACGGAGCTGCTCAACCTCCTCGGGACGGGCACGTTCCTCGTCCTCGCGGCGGGCATCGCCGTTCTCGCCCTCGCCGCGCCGCGCCGGCCGCGTCTGCCGCAGCTGATGTTCCTCGTGCTGGTCGCGTTCATGCTGCCGAACAAGGTCTGGTCACCGCAGTATGTGCTGTGGCTGCTGCCCCTCGTCGTCCTGGCGCGCCCGAAGCTGCCCGCGTTCGTGGCCTGGCAGGTCGGGGAGATCATCTACTTCTTCGGCATCTGGTGGTTCCTGCTGTCGGTCTCCGCCCAGACGCCCGGCGCGAACCTTCCGGACACGGTGTCGGCGGTGTTGGGTTTGGGCGCGCCGGAGGGCGGTATCAGCCAGGACGTGTACCACCTGGCCCTGCTCGCGCGGTTCGTGACCGTTCTGGCGCTGGCGGCTCTGGTGGTGTGGGACGTGCTGCGCCCGTCCAGCGACGTCGTGCGGTCCGACGGAGTCGACGACCCCGCGGGCGGCGTGCTCGACGGCGCGAAGGACGTGATCTCACTGGGACGCTGGCGTGGCCGCCACCACGCCGGCGTCCCAGTGCCGTCCTGACCGGGCGCAGCGTCACCCAGGAAGAAGCCTTCGCCCTATTCGGCGTCCTGGCTGCGCAGGGCCTCGATGAACCATTCGAACGACGGGGTCATCGCCGGCCACACAGGCCATCCGTTGATGACGGCGAGCAGCTGCCAGTACCGCTCCGCGCGCGGGTCGGTGCCGAGTTCCGTCCGCCTCAGCAGCTCACGCCTGAACTCGGTGCCGTCCGTGGCGCCGTAAGCCCGCGCGTAGGCGGTGGCGAGCTCGTCGACGATGGGGCGGGCCGCGTCCGAGCCCGGCTCGATCCCGTTCTCGATCGCCGCCGCGATCTTCTCCCCCGTGAGCCGGCCGAGCTGCGCCGGGTCCTCCGGGTACGCGCCCTGTTCGATCTCGGCGGCCTGGGCCTCGGCCATCCGCCGTACCGACGCCCGGAATCCGGGGTCGCCGACCAGCTCGGCCAGCTCCACCCACGCGTCGACCTGCTCGGGCTCGGGGTCGTCGGGCAGTTCCGGCAGCGCGGACCGCATCTTGGCCTCGAAGCCGGGGTCGACGTCGAGTCCGGCGAACGACTCGTCGATGAAGTCGGTGATGATGCGCCGCCGCTCTTCGTCGGAGAGGCGTGCGAGCTTGTGCATGAGTTCCATCTCCTCGGGACTGGATGCTCGTTCGGCGACGGCCCGCAGCACGGCGCGGCGCAGCCGGAGCGTGCGGATCTGCACGTCCAGCGCCTCGGCGTGCGCCGCCGCGACCTCTCCGACGCCGATCTCGCGGTCCAGCACCCGCTGGACCGTCCCGAGATCTACGCCGAGGTCGCGCAGCGTCCGCACCAGGTCGAGGCGTGCGACGGCGTCCATGTCGTACAGCCGGTAGCCGGCGGCGGTACGGGATGTCGCCGGCACCACGCCCGCGTCGGAGTAGAACCGGATCGTGCGCACCGAAAGCCCGGTGCGCCGCGCCAGCTCACCGATCGTGTACCGGGTGTCGCCTTCCATGCCGTCCACCATGAGGCCTCCAGTCACTGGAGACTCAAGCGCTCGTCCCCGAGGAGTCGCTGGACGAGGGGAACTGGCACGCCCCGTGAGTTTCTGGACGAGTCGGTGAAGGTGTGGCGGGACACCTTCACCCCCGTGACCGTCCTGATGTCGAGCGTCGGTGTGAATCCGAGTCTGGAATCAAGCCGCAGGCGTCCCCCGCCCTGCCTGACCGGACGTCAGTAGGTGCTCGTGCTGCCCGTCTCGGCGGCGAACATCGCCAGGCCGAGGATGTAGAGGAACCAGAAGACGATCCAGCCCGCCGAGATGAGGTAGCCGAGGATGAGGCCGGTAACGGCCATTCCGTGGCCGCCCTCACCCGTCCGCTTCATCTGGCTCTGTGCCACATGCCCGAAGATGATCGCGAGGATGGACGTCAGTCCGCAGGCGAAGAAACCGATGAGCCCGCACACCATCGACGCGGTGGCCATCCCGTTCGTCGGCGGGGCGACGGGGGCCGAGGGCCCGTAGTAGTGGTGCTGCACGGCGGGCGGCTGCTGGGAGTAGGACTGGCCGTAGGGGTCCTGAGAGCCGTAGCCGTAGGGGTCGTATGCCATGTGCTTCCCGATCGGTTCGCGCGCCCGCCGCCGAGAGTACGCGCGTGCGCTGAGGCTGGGTTCCGGATTATGCCAGTGTGACGCGACCTTCGGTTTTTGTCGCCATGCTGGTCTTACACGTTCTTAGATGACGTGCCCGCCGGAAGGGTTCCATCGTCCGGCTCCGCGTGGTCGGGCAGGCTACGCGGGGTCAGAGATTCGAGCGCAGCCAGGAGATGTCCTCCGCCTGGCCGTCCGCCGGCGTCTCCACCACGACCGGCGCGCCCGCCGCCCGCACCACTCCCAGGATCAGCTCGGGGTCGATGCTTCCGCCGCCCAGGTTGGCGTGCCGGTCGGCGCCGGACCCGAACGCGTCGCGGCTGTCGTTGCAGTGCACCAGATCGATGCCGCCGGTGATGGCCTTGATGCGGTCGACGGCGTCCACGAGTTCCTCCCCCGCCGCGTGCGCGTGGCAGGTGTCGAGGCAAAAGCCGATCTTCGACTCCAGCCCCGGGACTCCGGACAGCACCTCCCACAGCCGTGCGATCCGGTCGAACCTGCGCGCCATGGCGTTCCCGCCGCCCGCGGTGTTCTCGATGTAGACGGGGATGGGGCACTCGACCCGCTCGAACACCTTGCGCCAGTTCTCGAACCCCATCTCGGGGTCGTCGTCCTTCAGCACATGGCCGCCGTGCACGATCAGCGCCTTCGCGCCGATGGACGCGGCGGCCTCCAGTTGCTGGGCGAGGTTCTTACGGCTCGGGATGCGGATCCGGTTGTTCGACGTCGCCACATTGATCGTGTAGGGCGCGTGGACATAGACGTCCACCCCTGAACCCGCCAGCGCCTCGACGCCCTCCGGCAGGACGGGCTTCTTCCAGCCCTGCGGGTCGCCCAGGAAGAACTGAACGACGTCCGCCCCGATCGCGCGGGCGTTGTCGAGCGGGTTGGTCTGGTCGACATGGGCTCCGATGCGCATGCCACGAGACTAGCCCGGCCATCGGACAACGCACACGAACGGAAACGGGGGTCAGAACGTGAGGCCGCCGTTGTTCAGTGCGAAGCCGATGCCCAGGAACGATGCCACCATGCCGATGACGTTCAGCCACCGCTCGTTCGTGGTCTCGGAGATCATCTGGGAGTACAGGGCGAGCGGCAGGCCGATCAGGCCGGCGACGGCTCCGGGAAAATGGGTCGCCGGGATCCAGCCGAGGATGAGCGCGGCGAGCCCGATCGTGATCGACGCCACCGCCAGCACGTCCTGGAGCCGGTGCCGTTCAGGTCGGCCGTCGAGGCCGATGGCCTGCCTCTTGGTGCCTGCTGCCTCCTGCGGCATCGGGACCCTCCTCCACGTCGAGTCTCCCGCGTGAGGGGCACACGCTGCCCGCGGGGAACGGACGGACCGTGCTCGTAGGGATTCCCAGCCGGACCGAAGATCAACCGGTGCGGACGCCCGGAAATTGTCGGCGGCACCCGGTAGTGTCGAACACAGATTCGAGAACATGGATTCGAGAACACCGGCCCGGTACGGCCCCCGGGGGGAAGCGGGGGAGAGCAGGAGGTGAACCATGGTGACGAAAGCGGAGCTGGGGCTCATCGGTGACGCGGAGCTCGTGGAGGAGTTGTCGCTGCTGACGACCCAGGCCGCCCGCATGCGCGCCCGGATGGCCGACATCATGGCCGAACTGGAGCGCCGGCGCTGTACCAAGAACGCCCGGCCGAGCATGCGGCGCTGACGGTGGGGTCCACCGGGGGCCGGCACGGGTTTCGCGGCGAAGGCCGGTCCCTCACCGCACCGCGGGGGTGGCGTGCGAGCCGGCCCCTCCGTCTCGCCGGTGCTCCACTTCCGAACCGGCTCGTACGCTGCCAACTGTTGGTAGCCTGGAGCGGTCTCGCGGCAGGTGCGCCCGGCGATCCGGGGTCCGGCGCCGCCGCGGGAGACGCAACAGCCCTCCTGTCACGGAGAGACCGTGACCGCATCAGTCCAGAGGAGGTAGGGACAGCATGCGTCGTTACGAACTCATGACCATTCTCGACCCCGCCATCGACGAGCGCACCGCGAGCGCGGCGCTCGACCCGTTCCTGAAGGTCGTCAAGGACGACGGCGGCAGCGTGGAGAAGGTCGACGTCTGGGGCCGCCGGCGCCTGGCGTACGACATCCAGAAGAAGTCCGAAGGCATCTACGCGGTGGTCGACCTGTCGGCTGAGCCTGCCACGGTCAAGGAGCTCGACCGGCAGCTCAACCTGAGCGAGTCGATCCTCCGTACCAAGGTCATCCGCCCCGAGGTCCACTGAGCCAGGCTCAGCCCTCTCACCAGCCGGAGCGAGCCCCATGGCAGGCGACACCGTAATCACGATCGTCGGGAACCTCGTCGAGGACCCGAATCTGCGCTTCACCCCGAGCGGCCAGGCCGTCGCGTCCTTCCGCATCGCCTCGACCCCGCGGTACTTCGACCGCCAGTCGGGTGACTGGAAGGACCGCGAGGCCCTGTTCCTCACCTGCAACGTCTGGCGGCAGGCCGCCGAGAACGTGGCCGAGACCCTGCAGCGCGGCATGCGCGTGATCGTGCAGGGCCGTCTCCAGCAGCGGTCGTACGAGACCCGCGAGGGTGAGAAGCGCACCGTCTTCGAGATCGAGGTCGAAGAGGTCGGTCCGTCACTGCGCAACGCCACCGCCAAGGTCAACAAGACCCAGCGGCAGGGCGGCGGCGGTGGCGGCGGTTTCGGCGGCGGCGGCAATGGCGGCGGCCAGGGCGGCGGCGGTTTCGGCGGTGGTGGCGGCGGCCAGCAGGGCGGCGGCTTCGGCGGCGGCCAGCAGGGCGGCGGCGCCCCTGCCGACGACCCCTGGGCCACCGGCGGTGGCGGCGGAGGCGGATTCTCCGACGACCCGCCGTTCTAGACCGGCCGTTTCCGGACCAGCAAGATTAAGTACACGTCCATTCCCGCGTGAGCGGGGCTCTCCCAAAGGAGCACCACGATGGCGAAGCCACCTCCCCGCAAGCCGAAGAAGAAGGTTTGCGTTTTCTGCCAGGAGAAGATCTCCTACGTCGACTACAAGGACACCGGCCTGCTGCGGAAGTTCATCTCCGACCGCGGCAAGATCCGTGCCCGGCGGGTGACCGGCAACTGCACCCAGCACCAGCGCGATGTCGCCACGGCGATCAAGAACGCCCGCGAGATGGCGCTGCTGCCCTACACCAGCACCGCGCGCTGAGGCAGGGGGAACGATCATGAAGCTCATCCTGACCCAGCAGGTCTCCGGGCTCGGCGAGCCCGGGGACGTCATCGAGGTCCGGGACGGCTACGGCCGCAACTACCTCGTCCCCCGCGGCTTCGCGATCAGGTGGACCCGGGGCGCCGAGAAGGAGATCGACTCGATCAAGAAGGCGCGTTCGTCCCGCGAGATCGCGACGGTCGAGCACGCCAAGGAGGTCGCCGGCCGGCTGGCGGCGCTGCGGGTGACGCTGCGCACCCGCACCGGCAGCGGCGGCCGCCTCTTCGGCGCCGTGACCGCCGCCGACATCGCCGAGGCGGTCCGCGCCGCCGACGGACCCGACCTGGACCGCCGCCGCATCGAGATCGGCAACCCGATCAAGACGGTCGGCACCCACCGGGTCAGCGTCCGCCTTCACAGCGACGTCAACGCCACCATCGACGTCGACGTCGTCGAGGCCTGACACGCTCCACCGAACGACCCTCGCGCCCCGGGACCACCCGAGGCGCGAGGGTCGTTTCGTGTTCGCCACGACACCTTCGCCGCCGAGAACCGCTCGACACGAGGGCCGCATCGGGGGCCGGGCGGCTCTCATGTCGGCAATCTCTGTTGCAAGACCTGGCGTTGCCCTGTTCAAGCGAGGGTGCTGTGCCCGGGGTTTCATGTGAAACGTCCGCGAACCGCCCTGTGTTTGGTTGATCAACTGAGCGGCCAATACGTTCCGTAACCAGATCGACGCGGAACGAAGGGGGACGGTGTTGATCGCGCATTCGGGGGACGGCGCGGACGGCCGGGAGCGGTGCGGCCCGCCGGTGACGCGCCGGTCGCTCATCGGCGGCGTGGTGGGGGCGGGCCTGCTGGAGGCCCTGGCGATGGGGTCTTCCGTCCAGAATGCGGCCATGGCGGACGAGCTTTCCGCGGGGCCGGGTTCCATGGCGGGCGAACACGTCGCGTTCAAGGCGGACGCCCCACACGTGTACACGCGCGCACAGTGGAACGCGCGGCGGCCGCGGCGTCCCGCAAAGGTGCTCGACCGGCCGCCCGACCGCATCATCGTGCATCACACGGCGACGGCGAACTCCGGTGACCGTTCGCTCGGCCACGCGTTCGCCCTGTCCCGGTTCATCCAGGACTTCCACATGGACAAGAACGGCTGGGACGACACGGGCCAGCAGCTCACGATCAGCCGCGGCGGCATCGTGATGGAGGGACGCAACAGGAGCCTGAAGGCGGTCCGGGCGGGCGATCTCGCCGTCGGCGCGCAGGTCCTCCACCACAACGGGCACACCATCGGGATCGAGAACGAGGGCACGTACACGAAGAAGGCGGTTCCGGGCCGGCTGTGGGATTCGCTGGTGGAGGTGTGCGTCTGGCTCTGCCAGTCCTACGACCTCGACCCGTCCGAGGCGATCGTCGGCCACCGGGACTACAACAGCACCGCGTGCCCCGGCGATGTGCTCTACGCCCGGTTGCCGAAGCTCCGCAGGGCGGTGGCCGGCCGCCTGGACGGTTCCCCGAGCTCGGGCGGCGGCCCCGGCGGGCAGGAAATGCCGGTGTTCCCGCCCTTCGACGACTTCGGCTGACCGGCCCGCCGGTCAGCGCCGCTACGTTTCGGGGGTGGTGTAACGGGTGCGGCGGCGGGCGATCTCGGGGTCGATGCCCTCGACCAGGGACCAGATGCCCGCGACGCGTTCCACCAGGGTCTCCGGGGGCAGTCCTGCGAGGCCCTCCGCCGCCAGGTCGTCGATCGCCTGTGTCAGCCGGGCCATCCGCTCGCCATGCGTGGAACACATGTTCGAATAGTAGCGAGTGTGGTGGGCGGTGCGGGTGTGCTTCGCGGAAATCGGCCCTCAGCGGACGGCGCCGGTGACCATCCAGCGGTCGCCGCGGGCGCGCAGGCCCAGGGTGAGCATCCGGGTCAGCATCCACAGGCCGATCGCCGCCCAGAGCCCGATCAGTCCGGCGTCCACCCGGTAGAGGACGATGGCGGCGGGCAGGAAGACGACCGTCGCGATCAGCGTCGTCGCTGCGAGGTAGGTGCCGTCGCCCGCCCCGATCAGGATTCCGTCCAGGACGAACACCACGCCCGCGACGGGCTGCATCAGCGCGACGAGGAGCAGCGAGGCCAGCAGCAGTTCGCGGACTCCGCCGTCCGATGTGAACAGGCCCGGCAGCCACGGACGCACCAGCAGGATGATCAGTCCGAAGGCCATGCCGCAGCCGATCCCCCACCACACCATCCGGCGTGTGACGGCCCGCGTGCCGGTGATGTCGGACGCGCCCAGGTAGCGCCCGGTGATCGCCTGCCCGGCGATCGCGATGGCGTCGAGCGCGAACGCCAGGAGCGTCCACACCTGGAAGCCGACCTGGTACGCGGCGATCTCCTCGTCCCCCATGCGGGCCGCGATCGAGGTGCCCACGATGAGGACGACGCGCAGGGCCGCCGTCCGGAGCAGGAGCCCGAACCCAGCCGTAGCGGACGTCTTCAACCCGGCCATGTCGGGACGCACCGGCGCCGAATGCCGCCGCGCCGCCCGCAGGACGACCAGGACGTAGACGGCGGCGCTTCCCGTCTGGGCGATCACGGTCCCCCATGCCGAGCCGGCGATCCCCCAGTTCAGGACGATCACGAACAGCACGTTGAGGACGATGTTCAGTGAGAACCCGCCGATCGCGACCAGAAGCGGTGTGCGGGTGTCCTGCAGGCCGCGCAGCACGCCCGTCCCGGCCAGGATGACCAGCATCGACGGGATGCCGAACAGGCTCACCCGGAGGTAGGTCTCGGCATAGGGGGCGACGACGGGGGATGCGCCGAACGCGTTTACGATCGGCGGGATCAGCGGCCAGCAGGCGACGATCAGCGCGACCCCGATGGCGAGCGCGAGCCACATGCCGTCGATGCCCTGCCGGATCGCGGCGCGCAGGTCCCCCGCGCCGACCTGCCGGGCCACCCCGGCCGTCGTTCCGTAGGCGAGGAAGACGCACAGGTAGACCAGCGTGCTCAGGGCCTGCCCGGCGACTCCCAGGCCGCCGAGCTGTGCGGTGCCCAGATGCCCGACGATCGCCGAGTCCGACAGCAGGAAGAGGGGTTCGGCGACGAGTGCGCCGAACGCCGGGACGGCCAGGCGCAGGATCTCGCGGTCGTGCGCGGTCGCGGGCCGCTGCCGGGAGGTCGTCACCGCGCCGAGAGTACCAGCCTTGTAATTCTCGTCAGCGACTTGACCCCTTACATCGGATGGGAAGGCCGACTTTCTTTACCGCACACCCGGTGGATGACGTTTTCGCAGTTCAGCAGGCTGCTGCCGGAGTCTTCCACGATGAATCCACAGAGTTTTCCACAGGTCGTGCACAACCTTTCCGGCGTGTCTGCACAGGGACTCCACAGCCTCGTCCACAGGACGCTTTGCTCGCCGCCGCGTGGGCTCGGGAGAATGTCCGACGCGTCAGGTAGACGTGTGATGAACGGTCGGCGATGAGGCGGACGGGGCCGCAGGCGACCGAGATGAAGGGGGTGCGACGGTGAGCGTGGCCGAGCTTGGACCGCACGAGCCGGAGTTCGAGCGCACTCCACCGCACGACATCTCCGCGGAACAGGGCGTGCTCGGCGGGATGCTGCTCTCACCGGACGCCATCGCGGAGGTCGTCGAGCTCCTGCGCACCCCGGACTTCTACCGTCCCGCGCACCAGATCATCTACGACATCATCCTCGACCTCTACGGCCGCGGCGACCCCGCCGACGCCGTCACCGTCGCCGGCGAGCTCACCAAGAACGGCGAGATCGGCCGCATCGGCGGCGCCCCCTACCTGCACACCTTGATCTCCCTGGTGCCCACCGCGGCCAACGCCGGGTACTACGCCAAGATCGTCCACGAGCGTTCGATCCTGCGCCGCCTGGTCGAGACCGGCACCCGCATCGTCCAGATGGGCTACGCCGCCGACGGCGCCGACGCCGACGACGTCCTCGACCGCGCCCAGGCCGAGGTCTTCGCCATCGCCGAGAAGCGCGCCGGTGAGGACTACGTCGCCCTCAGCGAGATCATGCCGGGCGCGCTGGACGAGATCGAGGCGATCGGCAGCCGCGGCGGCCAGATGGTCGGCTGCCCCACCGGCTTCGCCGACCTGGACGCCCTGACCAACGGCCTACATCCCGGACAAATGGTAGTAGTCGCTGCTCGGCCTGCGATGGGAAAGGCGATTTGTCTAAAAACTCCCCTTCCGACCCCAAAGGGTTGGACCACTATGGGCGAAGTGTCTGTTGGGGACTACCTGATCGGAGCCGACGGCAAACCGACTCGCGTTGTCGCCGCGACCGAGGTGATGCACGACCGTCCGTGCTACGAGATCGAGTTCTCAGATGGCGAGGTGATAATCGCCGACGCCGAGCACCAGTGGCGAACGACAACCCGAGCAGCCCGTCGCCAGCAGAGTGAGACGCGTACGACCTATTACTGGTCCGATGAGGCGATCAACCGGGTCCGGTGGGTGACGGCGGATGCTAACGAGAGACCTCGTCGCCTCCTTACGCATCGCGAGGCGACGGAGACGACCGAGGATATCGCCGCGACGCTGCGCTGCGACGGCGACAACCGCCTCAATCACGCGGTCGAGGTGGCCGCGCCATTCCAGTTTCCGACCGCCAAGTTGCTCATTGATCCTTATGTTCTCGGTGCATGGCTCGGTGATGGATGTCGCACTCACTGCTCCATCACTTGTTTTGACGAAGAGATCCTGGAAGAGATTGAAGCGGCAGGTCAGCCGGTCTCACGACGAAAGACGCCGGGAAGCTTCGGCCTTCCCGGTCTGGTCACCATGGTCAAGGAACTTGGGCTGTGGCGAAACAAGCACATCCCGGCCGAGTATCTGCGGGCGTCTGAGGAGCAGCGGCGGGCGTTGCTGGCCGGGATGCTCGACACCGACGGATACGTGTCGGAGATCGGGCAGGTGCAGCTCGGGTTCGTCAACAAGCGCCTTGCGGAGGGGGCGCACGAGCTGATTCTCAGTCTCGGCTACCGCGCGACGATGACGACCGAGCCGGTTGCGGGACGCTCTCCAGAGACCTCGATCTTCTACCGCATCAACTTCACGCCGACCGAGACGGTGTTCCGGCTGTCGCGCAAGGCGGCTCGGCAACGGAAGAACGTCCATCCGAAAGCGCGGGTGCGGTACATCGTGGACGTCCGGCCGGTAGAGAGCGTGCCGGTCCGGTGCGTCCAGGTCGACAACGCCGACCACATGTACCTGGCGGGGCGGTCGTGCATCCCGACGCACAACTCGACCCTCGCCCTCGACTTCGCTCGGGCCGCGTCCATCAAGCATGGGCTCACATCCGCGTTCTTCAGTCTGGAGATGGGGCGGAACGAGATCACGATGCGGCTGCTGTCGGCGGAGGCGCGGGTGGCGCTGCATGCGATGCGGTCCGGCACGATGCAGGACGAGGACTGGACGCGCCTCGCCCGGCGGATGAGCGAGGTCGCCGAGGCTCCGCTGTTCATCGACGATTCGCCCAACATGTCGATGATGGAGATCCGGGCGAAGTGCCGGCGGCTGAAACAGCAGCATGATCTGCGGCTGGTCATCATCGACTATCTGCAGCTGATGACCTCGGGGAAGCGCGTGGAGAGCCGCCAGGTCGAGGTGTCGGAGTTCTCCCGTTCACTGAAGCTCCTCGCAAAGGAGCTGGGTGTCCCGGTCATCGCGTTGTCGCAGCTCAACCGAGGCCCAGAGCAGCGGACGGACAAGAAGCCCATGGTGTCCGACCTCCGTGAAAGTGGATCGATCGAGCAGGACGCGGACATGGTGATCCTGCTGCACCGCGAGGACGCCTACGAGAAGGAGTCGCCGCGCGCGGGTGAGGCCGACCTGATCGTGGCCAAGCACCGCAACGGCCCCACCGCCACCGTCACCGTCGCCTTCCAGGGCCACTACAGCCGCTTCGTCGACATGGCGCAGTAGACCGGCGCCACCGAACCCGGCGCCGGCCCGGCCACCGGGGGCGGTAACACCGGCGGATCTCTCGACACGTAAGGGGTGTCCCCCCAAGCGAAGGAGATGCGCGTGTGCCATGAGAGATCCGGCCATCGGGGCTTCGATGGATGATCGCAAGGCCAGATTCGAGGCGATGTACGCCGCGACGTACGAGCCGATCCTGGGCTATGTGCTGCGCCGCTGTCCGTCGCCGGATGACGCCGCCGATGTCGTCGCGGAGACGTTCACCATCGCGTGGAGGCGGCTGGAGGAGATCCCGTCCGGTGGCCGGTCGCGGCTGTGGCTGTACGGCGTCGCGCGCCGGGTGCTGGCCAACCACTGGCGCGGCGAGGCGCAGCGCCGGCGGCGCACGACGAGCCTGCGCCACGACCTGAGGGACGAGATCGCCGCGGTCGGCGCCGGGGATCCCGTGGAGGCATCGGCGATCGCCGATGCGTTCCGCGGCCTGTCCGACGACGATCGCGAGTTGCTCGGCCTGGTCGCCTGGGAGGGGCTGGACCACTCCGCCATCGCCGCGGTCCTCGGCTGCTCGGCGGGGGCGGCGCGCGTCCGGTTGCATCGGGCGCGCAGGCGCTTCTCCCATGCGCTGCGTGCGGCGCAGACCGATGTGATGCCCACCGTCAACAAGCGTCCCATCAGCGAACGGAGTTCCCTCACATGAAGCCTCATTCCACGGACGAGATGGTGCGGTCGATGGCTCGCGTTCGCGACGAGTCCCTGGCCGGATTCGCCGATCGGCCGGCCGCGCGGACGCTGGTGAACGACGTCATGGCGGCCGCGCCGGACGAGGATTCCCTCGCCGGGATCCCGGCCGGTGGCGGTGCGGTGAAGCCGGAGCGGCCGCACGGCCGGTTCCGCCTGCCGCGGTTGGGTGTACGCCTCGTCGCCGCCGGCGCGCTGGCGGCGATGGCCGCCGGTGTGATCGTCCTGACCGGCGACGATGGACAGCGGACCCAGCCGTTGCCCCCGGACGTTCCGCTGGGTTCGGTCGTCCAGGCGGCACACGTCCTCGACCAGGCCGCCAAGGCCGCGGAGACCCGGCCGTTCACCGCCCCGAAGCCCCGGCAGTGGGTCTACACGAAGATGCAGCTGACAACGTCGGCCAAGGCGGGCGGGCTCGTCACGGGCGGTCCGTACAAGACGAACACCGAGGAGCTCTGGCGGCGGGTCGATGGCAAGCGGTACGCCGCTTACAAGGACGGCAAGGTGGAGACCGGGCCCGAACTCCGGACCCCGTCCGTCGCGGCCGAGTTCGATCCTCTTCCGAGCGACCCCGAGGCGCTGCTGCGGAAGGTCGGTGGGAGCAAGGGCCACTACGAGATGGCCTACCAGACGCTGGTCACCATTCTGCGTGAAAGCGTCCAGTCCCCCGAGAGGGAGGCGGCGATCTTCCGGGCCATCAAGCTGATCCCCGACGTGAAGCCGATCGAGGGCAGGGTCGACGTCAACGGCCGGCCGGTGATCGCCCTGGGACGGACCTTCCACGGGTGGCTGCACGAGGAGGTGCTCCTCGATCCGAAGACCTACGCCTACCTCGGGGAGCGTGCGATCGCGGTCAAGAACCACACGACCGAGTCGGACGGCGAACCCTCGGACACGGTGAAGGCGGGGACCTTGCAGCGTCTCATCGTCCGCGACGCCATCGCTGTCGTCGACGATCCCGGCCGGCGGCCCTGACGGGGCATCCCGGACGGTGCGCGCCGCGGTGGTTTCCTCCGCGGCGCGCACCGCGCGGGGTGCGGAGAGTTCAACGCCGAGGCGGAGAACCTACGGGGGCGGGGGTTGCCGGTCCCCGTGGCTCGTCCATGCGGTGTCGTCGACCGCCAGCCATGGTTCACCGGCGACGGTCGACGGGGTCGCCCCGGTGAGCGCCACGACGTCCCGATGCAGGTGGGGCTGGTCGGCGTAGCCGCTCTCCGCCGCGACCCGGGCCGGGTCCCCGCCCGCGGCCAGGCGGTGGGCGGCATGGTCGAATCGGACGAGCTTCGCGGCGCGCTTGGGCGGCAGGCCGATCTGCGAGCGGAACCGGGACCACAGGCGTTTGCGGCTCCAGCCGACCTCGGCCGCCAGTTCGTCGACCCGGAGCAGACCGCGGCAGGCGACGATCCGGTTCCAGGCGCGGGTGACCTCCGGGTCCACGGACGACCGGGCCTCCTGTCGGCGGGAGAGCAGCGCGTCCGTCAACGCGAAACGGGCTTCCCACGAGGAGGCTTCGCTGAGCTGCTCCTGGATCCGTGATGCTTCCCGGCCCCACAGGTCGTCGAGGGCCACCACGGCGCCGTCCAACTCCGCCGGGGACGCGCCCAGGATCGCGCGTGCGACCACCGGGGACAGGCGCACCTGCACGCCCTCGAAGTTCTCGCCCCGCATCCAGACCGGGCCGAGTCCGAACCCGAGCCCGGCGACGAGACTTCCCCGGTGCCGCCGCCCGCCTGCGTCGTCCACGACGAGTGAGCCGCCGCCGAACATCAGCGCCAGCGTCACGGCCGGATGCGGCACCGCCCGGTGGGCGGCCGCGGACGTGCCGCGGTCGCGGAACCCGGCCATGCCGACACCCGCGACCCGGCTGGACCGCGCCGGACGGACGACGTCCCACACGGCCGTATCGTCACGTTCGTGCGCGCTGCGCCGCATCCCCACATGCTAGGCGGAGCCGCCCGACCGGGAACATTCGTTCAAGCCACGGCGCGAGCGGACGGCGACAGTGGGCCCATGGTCACTTTTCTGGGGGCCGGTGACCCCGGCCGTTGGACGACGCCGTTCCGAGGTCCTCTCCCGGGCGGCCGGACGTGAGACGCGCGGGAAGCCGCCGCGGGCGCCGCGTCATCGTTGTCTCGGCCGTCCTCCTCACGGTCGGCGGGCTGCTCGTGGCGAACGCGGCGGTGGTGTCGCGGCAGGACGCGCAGGCCGCCGGGACCTCGATCCTGCCTCTCGACGGCGGGGGCGTCCACGTGCGCCAGGACGGCCCCCGTGACGCCCCGGCGCTCGTCCTCATTCATGGGCTCGCCGGGTCGACCCGCTGGTGGGACTCCTTCGTTCCGGAGCTGGCGGGGTCCTACCGCGTCCTCCGGGTCGATCTGCTCGGGCACGGCCGGTCGGCCAAACCGTCCGGCGAGGGCTACGCGATACCGGAGCAGGGACGCCGGGTCGGTGAGGTACTGGACCGGCTCGGCGTGGAGCACGCCCTGGTGGTCGGCCATTCCACCGGCGGTTCGGTCGCCACCGCACTCGCCGAGCAGCGGCGCGATCTGGTGAGTGCGGTGGCGCTCATCGACTCCGGGCCCCGCCTGGACGCCTTCGTCTCGGACGGGTTCGTCGGCCGGCTCCTGTTCGTGCCCGCCGTCGGGCAACTGCTGTGGCGGTTCCGGACCGACAGGGTCGTTCGCCAAGGTCTGGGCACCGCGTTCAGCCGCCGCGGCTACGACGTCCCGCAGCAACTCGTCGACGACGTGCGCGCCATGACCTACCACGCGCTCACCGCGACATCGCGGGCGGCGGACGACTTTCTGGAGCGGCGCGCTCTCCCCGATCGGCTGGCGGCCCTCGGCAAGCCGCTGCTGGTGATGTTCGGCGAGGAGGACCGGAGATGGCGGCCCTCCTCCGCTGCCGACTACCGCACCGTCCCGGGCGCGAGGGTCGTGTTGCTGCCCGGCCTGGGACATTCACCCATGCTGGAGGATCCGTCGCGGACCGCCGAGCACCTTCTGGCCTTCGCGGAGACTCACGGCGCGCCGCGGGCCTGACCGAGACCGGGTCAGGGGATCAGGACGGTCTTGCCGGGCAGGCGTCCGGCGTCGGAATCGTCGTGGACGGCGGGCAGGTCGGCCAGGGGGCGCCGCTGGGCGACGTCGATCTTCAGGTCGCCGGCGTCGACGCGGGTGACGAGGCCGGCGAGCTGGGAGGCGTCGCTGCGCACGAACATCTGCACCGTCCGTACTCCGCGTCCGGCGTCCTGCGGGCCGGGCGGAACGGTGTTGACGAAGGCTCCGCCGTCGGCGACCAGGTCCACGAGCTGCGAGGTCTCCCCGGGGGTGGTCCTCACCAGGTTCAGGACGACGTCGAACCGCTGCCCGGCGACCGCCTGCGGAAGGGGCGTGCCGGTGTAGTCGACGATCCGGTCGGCCCCGTAGGAACGGATGCGGTCGGCGCTGCGGGCGCTCGCGGTCGCGGTCACGGTGGCGCCCGCCTGCACGGCGAGCTGGACGGCGTAGCCGCCGACCGCACCGCCCGCGCCGTTGACCAGGATGCTCTGCCCGGCCTTCAGATCGGCGTGCTCGAACAACGCCTGCCAGGCCGTCAGGCCGGACGAGGGCAGTGCCGCCGCGTCGGCCGGCTCGACCGTGCGGGGGGCGGCGGCGAGCGCCTCGGCGGGTGCGACGGCGTATTCGGCGGCTGCTCCCGGCTCGTTCATCGGCAGGAACGCCACCACGGCGTCGCCGATGCTCCAGTCGCCGGCCCCTTCGCCGACCTCCGCGATGGTGCCCGCCACGTCGAAGTTCGGGGTGTGCGGGAGGGCGAGCGGGAAGGGCTCTCGCAGGTATCCGCCGCGGAGCCCGGCGTCCACCGGGTTGAACGAGGTACCGGCCACCTTCACCACCACCTGTCCCGCTCCCGCCGCCGGACGGTCGGCGTCCTCGTACACCAGGACGCCGCTGTCGCCGTAGGAGTGGTAGCGCACTGCCTTCATGATCTCTCTCCTCCGTCAGTGCTTCGAAGTCGAAGCATGTAAGGACCGTAACCTGCTTCGACTTCGAAGCAATACCCGTCGGACGGGTGGGCCTCGTCACATTGCTTTGATTTCGAAGCACGTACGATGACGGCATGAGCGCCACCCGCCCAGACGCCGACGCCGGTGAGGCGCTCGATCCCCAGCAGCTCAGGGCCTACTTCATGCTCATGGAGGCCGTCAGCCTGCTCCAGCATCAGGTCGAGCAGCAGCTACGTGCCGAGGGCGACCTCAGCTACGTGCAGTTCCAGCTCCTGGCCCGCCTCGCCGACGCGAACGGCCCGCTGACCATGACGCAGCTGGCCGACGGCGTCGTCTACAGCCGCAGCGGCCTCACCTACCAGGCCGGACAGCTGGAGAAGGCGGGCCTCGTCACCCGCGCGCCCGGCCGCGACGACGAGCGCGCCACCCTGGTCACCATCACCGAGGACGGGCTGGCCCTCTTCGGCCGCGTCCTGCCCGGCCACGTCGAGGGCGTCCGCCGCCTGCTGTTCGATCCGCTCTCCGGCGACGACCTGCACCACCTCGGCGACATCATGACCCGCGTGCGCGACCACATGCGCACCCGGCCGCCCCGCTCCGCCGCCCCCCGCAAGCGCCGCACTCCTCCGGAGGCCCCGGCCGCGCCGTGACCGGCCCCGCCCCTCGCGGCGGAATTCGAGGTCGCTCCGCTGAACCGGCCGGCCGCGTCCGCCCGTACGGGGAAGCGAGTGCCTCGGAGTCGGGACGCGCCGGTTTTCACGGGTGGCGGTTCGCGCGGTCCCGGGGTGCGCTGGGACGGGGACGAGCGGGCGGCCCCGCCCACGGCGGGGACGGTGATTCGACGTGCGGCTTCGGGAGCAGGGACCTACGGCGCTCAGGGGTGGCGTCAGGGTGCTCATCGGGATGGGCAGCGGGCTGGTGTCGGGGCTGGCGGTCGGCGCGCTGATGGCCTCGCAGAACCTGCTCGCGTCCCACGGGACGTTCGGCTGGGCGGTTTTCGCCGTGTACGCGGCCGTCGTCGGTGAACTGCTGGGCGTGTTCGTCGGCCGGCGGCCGTCCGGCCCGGCGGTGTCGGCGGCGGGCGGGCTGCTGCTCGGCCTCCTCGGCTGGACGGTGTGGTGGCTGACGCTGGATCCGTGGCTGCGGGGCAGCAGCCCGACCTGGTCGGTCGGGGCCGCCACGGCCGTGTATCCGGAACTGGTCGGCTCACTGCTCCAGGGGACGCTCGCCGGGATGCTGTTCCACGTCTCCGTGCGGCGGCTGCCCGCACGCCCGGAAACTTCGGAAAAGCCCGCACCGCGCGTCGTCATCGTCGGGGGAGGTTTCGGCGGCGTCAGCGCCGCGCGCCGGTTCGAACGGCTGAACCTGCGCGGTCACCGCATCGACGTGACGCTGATCAGCGACTCCAACTATCTGCTGTTCACGCCGATGCTGGCCGAGGTCGCGTCCGGTGGGCTGGAGGAGCGGCACATCAGCTCACCGGTCCGGGCCGCCGCGTCCCACACGCGGTTCCGGCACGGGCGGGTCGCCGGCGTCGACGTCGCACGGCGGCGCGTCGTCCTTGAGTCGGGGGGCGAGCCCGTCGGGTACGAGCATCTGGTGCTGGCGGCCGGGTCCGTCCCGCATTTCCCCGACCTGCCGGGCGTGGCGGAGCACGCGCTGACGCTGAAGTCGCTCGCGGACGCGGTGCGGCTGCGCGACCGGGTGCTGGCGCTGCTGGAGCGCGCCGACCAGGAGGCCGATCCGGCGGAGCGGAGGCGGCTGCTGACCTTCGTCGTGGCGGGCGGCGGGTTCGCGGGGACGGAGTCGGTCGCCGAACTGTACGACCTCACCCACGACGTGCTCCACTTCTACCCCGCCATCGACCCGGACGAGCCGCGTTTCATCCTCGTCCACTCTGACGAGCGCATCCTTCCCGAGCTGTCGGAACGGCTGGGCGACTACGCGCTGAAGAAGCTGCGGGCCCGCGGCATCGAGTTCCGGCTCGGTGCCCGCGCGGCCGCCGCGACCGGCCGCAGTGTGCGGCTCGACGACGGCGAGGTGATCGAGACGGCGACCTTCGTGTGGACGGCGGGCAACCGGTCGAACCCGCTGCTGCGGATCCTTCCCGGTGAGAGCGGCCGCCGCGGGCAGGTCGTCGTCGACCGGACCATGCGCGCGTTCGAACTGGACCGCGTCTGGGCGATCGGTGACTGCGCCCAGATCCCCACCGAGGACGGCACCCTCTACCCGCCGACCGCCCAGCACGCGATGCGCGAGGGCAAGGCGGTCGCCGACAACATCGCCGCCGTCCTGAGGGGCCAGCGCCCCCACCCGTTCCGCTTCCGGACCATCGGGACCTTCGTCGCGCTCGGCCATCGCACCGCCGCGGGGGAGATCCGCGGACGCCCCTTCTCCGGCCTGGTCGCCTGGCTGCTGTGGCGCGGCATCTACCTCGCCAAGCTGCCCGGCGTCGAGCGCCGTGTCCGCGTCGTCCTCGACTGGGTCCTGGACACGGCGTTCCCACGCGACATCGTCGTCACCGGCCCACCCGCCGACGCTCCGGCGCCGCTGCCCGGGCAAGGTGCGCGATGACGGCGGAGGCGGTCCGCGAGCCGGCGTTCCCCGGACGCGGCGCACCCGCCGGCGCCTTCGCCGGCGCAGCCGGGGGCCTGGTCTGGGGCACGGCGATGCTGTCGCTCGGCACGCTCCCGGACGTCGCGGTGCTCGCCGGGTCCAGCGCGCCGTGGCTCGGCTTCGTCCTGCACATGATGATCGCGGTCACGGTGGGCGCCGGATTCGGGCTGCTCGCGGTGCACCAGCGGATCCGGTCGAGCGAGCTGCTGTTCTGGGGCCTGGCCTACGGCGTGTTCTGGTGGTTCCTGGGGACGTTGACGCTGCTGCCGCTGCTGTCGGGAACGCCGATGACCTGGAGCCTGGACGCCGCGCAGGCGGCGCTGCCGAGCCTGCTGGGCCAGCTCTACTACGGCGCGGTCACCGCGGTCGGCTTCGCGCTCCTCCAGCGGGACGGCCGGTCCGCCGCACGGGACCATCTCCGTCCGAGAACACTCCTGCGAGGGCTGCTCGCCGCCGTGATCGTCGGCGGCCTCCTCGTCCTCGCCTTCGGAGTCGGCGCCGGGGCGCGGCTCGGATGGCTGCCCGCCGTCGCGGTCGGCATGGGCATCGCCTACCCGCTGCTGTTCACCGGGCGCGCGGAGGGGACCGGCCCGGCGATCGTCCGCGGCACCGCCTACGGCTTCCTGTGGTGGGTCGTCGCCGGCCTCACCGTCGCGCCGCTGCTGGACGACGGCACCCTCGACTGGTCGCGGCCCGCCGTGGCGGACGCCGCGACCAGGCTGCCGCCGTACCTGCTGGCGGGCGCCGGGATCGCGGCCGTCTTCGGCTGGCTCGGCTCACTCGCCCGCGCCCTGTTCGTCGACGACGTGCGGCTCCGCACCCGTCCGATCGGGACACGCGGCCTGCGGGTCGTCGGCTACGGCGCGCTGTCCGGACTCGTCGGCGGCGTCCTCTTCGGTCTCGTGTGGGGCGCCGTGGACGTGCTGACCACGGTGGCGAAACTCGTCGGCGCGGGCGGCGATGTCGCCGGGTGGACCGTCCACCTCCTCATCGCCCAGGGCATCGGCGTGTCCTACGCGCTGCTGTTCCGTGGACGCGGTTACGACCTGGTGTCCGGCGTCGGCTGGGGGCTCTCCTACGGGTTCTTCTGGTGGGTCTTCGGCGGCCTGACCCTGATGCCCGCGGTGCTGGACGTCCCCCTGTGGTGGACGGCCCCCACGATCGCCGCGGACTTCGCGAGCCTCATCGGCCATCTCGCCTACGGGGGCGCGCTGGGCGCCGTCCACGCCTGGCTGGAACACCGGGAGAATCCGTGGTGGCTGACCCGCAACGACCTGGAAGCGGCCCGCGCCACCGCCCGCCGCGAACAGGTCCTCGGCTCGGCCCCCGCCCTGTGGACCCTGACGGCCCTGATCGCGCTGACGATCCCGGTCATGGTGGCCGGCGCCTGATCAGCCGACCTTGGTGTAGATCAGGTCGAAGTCGTGCTCCCAGGTGGCGTTGTCCAGGGACTTCTCCCACGTCGCCCGGATGGTGCGCCCGTCGTCGCTGAGCGTCCCGGTGAAGCGCTGGTCGAAGCCCGGCGCGTCCCGCCACATCTTCCAGACGCCGCCCTCAAAGGTCATTCGGTAGACGCGGGACACGCCACGCGAGTCGTAGTAGAGGACGGTGTAGACGTTGGACGAGTCGTCCCCGCTGACGAGCTGCGTGGAGTTCGGCGCCGGATCCGGCGGCTCGGCCTGGATGCGCACGAAGGCCCGCCCCTCAAGCCACTCGATGCTCACCGGTGCGGACCCGTCCCCGAACTGGGGCACCTCGACTCTCCACTCACCTATCAGCGGCTCAAGCGACTCCAACACCGGATTTGGCGGCAGCGACGCCATAACTGTCCTCCCCGCTCGTCATTTCCCGCGTCAGCCCGGCCTGTGGGCCGCACCCCGATCGCCGCCTCCCAAACGACACACGCGGAACCTGATGCCATCAGAACACGAAGCGAGGCACGAAACCCAGACGCGCTGCACTGGAAGCTGACCCTGCTCAAGATGCTCGCTTGGCTGGACGCCGTCACCGCCGGAAACAGGTTCGCTGATCGCCAGTTGCCCTGAGTTGTTCGCGGGATGCCCCCGTCAGATGCAGGACCCAGCCTTCAAACGGTTACGACGGTGGGCGGCTGGAGCGTGCGGGGCGAAACGATTCGCCAGGCTTGTCGTGGCTGCCGGCGTGGCGGCCTGCATTAGAGGGCTCGTATTCTGCGCGGGCGCATGGTTCGAGAACGGGGTGACGAGCATGAACGATCTCGAAGCGCTGTCGGCTCTGTGGGAGCGGCAGTGGCCGGCCCGAGCAGGTGATGTTCAGATGCGCTCTGTGTGTCAAGACCGATGGGTTCGCTTTCACAGCCTCCCGGAGTCCAAGAGATACCCCGATGACGAGGCCGAGTACGCAATCGTGCTCGAACGGCATCACACCCTGTTGAACGAGCTGGGGCCGAATGAAGATGAGCTGTATGTGGTCACTCACGAGTGGAACGGGGACTCTCAACCGGCCGTTCGCATGAGCCGGCTCCAAGAAGTCGATCCGGATGCCCGGCACTGGGGTAGTCGCGTCCACGACGATGAGTTCCCCGATGACGTTCTTTATGAGCATCTATACATCAGTCGCCGTCCGCGCAGCAGAGAGGCCCTGGATCCCCTGTTCCGGCTGGTGACCGATGACGTTATCGCGGGAGTCGGCCTGGCCCCACTCGACCTCCGCTGGCTCTACCATCCCTACGACGGTGGTGGAGATGTGTTCGCGCCCAACAGCGCTATCAGAGACGCCCTCAAGGCCGCGCATCCCGACTGGCTCTCCACCCATCGTTCCGGCCTATAGGAGCTTCTGCTGCGCCCCGATCCAGGTGAGGCGAGGGGTCACGTTTCTCATCGCTCCTCCGTTCTCCGGAAGGTCAGCGCTTGAGCGCCGCCACAAGGGCCGTGAATTCGTCGGCGTCCATGAGCAGCTTGGGGCCGTCCGGGTCCTTGCTGTCACGGAGACCGATGACTCCGTTGAGGCCGGCCAGTTCAACGCAGTCGTCCCCCTGTGAACTGCTGTGGCTGCTCTTTCGCCACGCGGGGTGGGGGGTCATGGCTTCCATACTTCCTCCGCGATCTCCCTGATCAGCACTGCCGACAGTTCGGCCGGAAGTGCGTAAGTGGAAATGTCCGCGAACCGCTCGTCCAGTCGTTCGATGTCGGACAGCCCATCCAAAATCCTGCCGTGCGGCTCGGAGACAGTGTAAGCGGCCCGCAGGCTGCCGGGCAGGGTCGCGATGATGAAGGCTCCCGAGTTGCCCGGATGTGGGGCACCGTCCGGAATCACTTGAACGGACAGGCGTGGGGATACGGCATCGGCGAGTCGGTGAAGTTGTTCGTACATCACCTCGGCGGTGCCGACCCGTGAGCGCAGGACCCGTTCCGGCAGGATGTAGATCAGCCTCGGCGGGGGCGGTTCGTCCCTGACGAGGATGGCCTGCCGGTCGATCCGGCCTTGCACCGCTTGCTGGTCGCCGTACAGGAGCACCTCGGCATAACTCGGCGTCTGCAACAGGCCGTGGATCACGAGCGGCTGGTAGGAACGCAAGGTCTCGGCCTTGGCCTCGTACTCGGGCCATCGGGCGAAGTGTTCGGGGAAGACGGCCGTGCGGCCGTCGAAGAGGCCGTCGTGGAGGTGGGCGAGGGCTTCTCGGGTGTCGAGTACCTGGTCGCACTGCTCGGCGAACACTCGGTCGCAGCTTGACTCGCCTCGCTCGATCTCACCGATGGTGGACGCGGCGTACGGGATCTGGTCCGCGACTTGGGCGAGGGAGAACCCCGCCAGTTGCCGGTATCGGCGCACCTCGGATCCGAACAGGTCCAGGGGGCCGCGCGAGGGGGTCAGGCGCTTCGGACGTTGTGGCATGTCGTCTCCTCCGACCGGTGATGACCGAACGATGAACGGTGGCGAACGCAGAGTCGCCGTGATGCCCGCGACCACGTGTTCTGTGCCTCGTTGGCATTCTTTCGCGCGGGACGCTCCGTTACAGCCCAATCACGGAATGTTCCGGAGGTGATCTGAAGTGGCCGCTCCGACATGTGCGCCCGAGACCCCGACGCTCGTACTCGATCCCACAGACGAGGCTCCGCGGCTGGCGCGGCGGTTCCTCGCCGAGCGGTTCGCGGAGTGGGGAATCGCCGACGACTACGTGGGACGGCTCGTCGTCTGCGAGCTGGTCACCAACGCATGGCAGCACGGGAAAGGGCCGATCGTCGTGCGAGTGTTCCAGGACGAGCGCGACGGCCTCGTGGTCGTGGAGGTGTGGGACGGCGGGGAGGGCCGGCCGGTGATCAAGCCGGACGACTACGCCGCGACGTCCGGCCGTGGGCTGGCCCTGATGGCGGAGCTGGTACAGAGGTGGGGCGTCCGCCCCCTCAACGAGGAAGGGAAGGTCGTGTGGGCCGAGCTTCGCTGACCCACCGGCGGCCCGAGGCGAACGAGCCCGTCACGTTGCTGCTGCTCCAGCACCTCTTCCCCGGCTGGACGATCGCGCGGGACGAGCGCGGGATCTGGCGGGCAATCGGTCGGGTCCGTCCCGGTTACCGGAGACCTCGCGGCTTCCTGGTCACAGACGCTTGTTGGTGAACGTCAGGTGCGTGACGCCGCTGGGCGTGGAGACCGCCTCGATGTCGTACGTGTCCTCCAGCGACTCCAGGCCGTCCCAGAGCCGGACGCCGCGGCCGAGCAGGATCGGCACCTGAACCACGTGCATGTGGTCGACCAGACCCTCGGCGAGGAAGTCGCGTATCACCGAAGGCCCGCCGCCCAGGCGGACGTCCTGGCCACCGGCCGCTTCGCGGGCCGTGGCGAGCGCCTCCGCGGGTGAGGCGTCCAGGAAGTGGAACGTGGTGCCGCCCTCCATCTCGATCGCCGGCCGGGGCCGGTGGGTGAGCACGAAGACCGGCGTGTGGAACGGCGGGTTGGGGCCCCACCAGCCCCTGTAACCGGGGTCGTCCTGCCAGCCGGGCGGGCCGAACTTTCCGGCGCCCATGATCTCGGCGCCGATGCCGGGGCCGTGCATCGCGGCGAACACGTGGTCGGCGCCGGAGCCGCCGCCTTCGGTGCCGGTCATCTCGCCCCAGAACCGGGTGACGAACATCCACTCGTGCAGGCGCTCGCCGGCGTGGCCGAACGGGGCGTCCGGGGCCTGCCCGGCACCGGTGCCGAAGCCGTCCAGCGAGATGGCGAAGTTGTGAACGCGAACCTTGGACATCGGGTGCTCCTTCTCTCCATCGGCACCATCGTCCGGTGCCGTCACGAGAAGGTCGGAGCCGACCCGACCGTCTCGACATCACCTCGTCGTGGTTTTGGTCATCTCGCTCACCACGTCAGCGTCCAGGTGGCACCTATTCCCGGCACACCAGGACCAACTGCCCTGCACAGGGAGATGAGCCACGGGGAGCAACTGACAGTTCGGAGATGGTGTCGACGACCATGTGGTCGAGTGATCGAGCACCGGCGGCGTCCGGGGCGGCGGGCCCCCTGCCTTCAGCGGGCGGGGCGGTCGAACAGCAGCTCTCGGCCGTCTTCTTCGTCCCACTGTTCGCCGACGTGGGTGAAGCCGTGGCCTGCGATTGTCGCCAGCGATGCGGCGTTGTCGGGGCTGATCGACGCGCGGACGGTCTTGACGGACGGTTCGGACGCGGCGCGGTCGAGCAGGGCGGTGAGCATCGCGCGGGCGTAACCCCGGCGGCGGTGAGCGGGGTCCACGGCGTAGGCGACCTCGACCCTTCCCTCGGGGGTCGGTGCGCTCTGGAAGCCGGCGTGTCCGATGACGACACCCTGGGGCTCCGCTAGGACGGCGCGCACGATCCAGGGCGTGTCCCCCGGTTCGCGGGCCAGTTGGGCGAGCCGGAACTTCCAGAGGGATTTCGCGTCGTCGGTGACGAAGTAGTCGGTGAGGGCGACTCCGGCGATGGCGCTCGCGGCGGCCAGGTCGCCGTCCAGCAGGGCGGTCATCGCGGTGGTGGGGAGTTCAACGAATCGGATCATGGGCGGCTCCGGGTGTGGTGGTCGATGACCCGGGTCAGCAGGTCGGTGAGTTGGTCGCGTTCGGACGGGGTGAGGGCGGCGAGAAGGTCGTCCTGGACCTGGTCCACCACCTCCTGCAGTTCGTTCAGGTGGCGTGAGCCGTCCGGGGTGAGGGTGATGACGTTGCGGCGGCGGTCGGACGGGTCGGGGGAGCGTTCGACCAGGTTCTTCCCGGCGAGTTCGTTCAGGGCGGCGACGACGTCGCTGCGGTCGATGCCGGTGCGGCGGCCGAGGGCGGCCTGGCTGGACGGGCCGTTCTCATCGAGGGCGGCGAGCAGCCGGTAGTGGTAGCCGCGGGCGCCCGCGGCGGCGAAACCGTCGCTGACCAGGCGGTGGCTGTGCGCGGAGGCCAGGTTGATCAGCCAGCTCGGGGCGTGCCGGAGGCGTGCGGGCGTCCGGGTGTCGGCCGTCATCATGCGGATCAGTTTACCGGGTTGTTGGTTCTGCCAACGATTGATAACGTTGGTCTCACCAACGTTGGCACTACCAATGAAATGAGGGGATCATGGACGATCGTCGTGAACTGACCGAGCTGGTCAGCCGGCTGGGGCTGTGGCTGGACGACAAGAGCTTCGATGAGGGACGCGCCCTCTTCACCGAAGACGCGGAGGCCCACACGCTCGGCGGGGTCGCGAAGGGCGTCGACGCGCTGGTCGCGCAGGCGCGGCGCAACCACACGGTGCCGACCCAGCACTTCATCACCGACCGGCTGATCGATGTGGACGCAGACCAGGCCACGATCAGGGCGAACCTGCTCGTCGTCTTCGCGCATGAAGGCGGGCCTCGGCTGCTGGGTGAGCGTTATGAGCTGGTCGCCGCCCGCACTGAGGGCGGCTGGCGGATCTCGCGGGTGCAGGCACGTCCGGTCTGGGAGGTCGCGAATGCCTGAGATCACGCCGTTCCGGCTCGACGGCCGTCGGGTACGGGCTGACGGACTCGCCCGTGGGGCAGCTCGCCTGGATCGCCGACAAGGTCACAGAGGGGACCGACCCGGCGAGCGGAATCGACGACGACCGGTTGCTCACGACGGTGATGCTCTACTGGCTCACCGGTACGGCTGGGTCTTCGTCACGGCTGCATAGGGAGAACGCCGCGCGGGGCGGTCCGCCTGCTCCGTGTCGGGTTCCCCTGGGCGTGGCGGTGTTCGCGCGCGACCTCGTCCGGCCGCTCCACCATCGCCACGTGGCCGGTGTCGAGTTCGGTGTACTCCGCGCCCGCGATGCCGGCGAACAGCTCACGGTGGTTCTCGACGGGACCGTCTGGTCGCGCGTGCAGCCGATGACCAGCGTCGGAGCCTCGATCCTCGGGAGCAGGGCCCGGATGTCGAGGCGCTGGACGAGGTCGGGACGCAGCGCCGCGGCGGCGGCCGCGACGGGGGCGCCGAGCGAGAAGCCCACCACGTCTGGGAGCGGCACGAGGTCGCCGTGCGCCGCACCAGCCGCATGAGGGTCCTGCACCCGGACATCGGCGGCTCGTACTTGACGGCGTAGTGGCCGGACACGCGTCACAGGCCGGGGGGCCGCCCGTCCAGCCCGCGCCTGAGCCTGAGCCGCCAGAGGGTCGTCGTCTCGGCGGCGCGGGCCGCGTGGAGGGGGTCGTCGGGGTCTGCGGCGCGGGGGTGGGTCGGCTTGGTGTCGTGCCTGCCCGCGACCTCAAGGCGGGACGAGGAGAACATCGCGAGGAGGCCGTCGCGGGTGCGCAGGCCCAGGTGCTCGGCCAGATCCGACATGATCAGCCAGCCTTCGCCGTCCGGCTCCAGGTGGCCGGTGAGGCCGTCGAGGAAGCCGCGGAGCATCCGGCTTCCCGGGTCGTAGACGGCGTGTTCGAGGGGCGAGCTGGGTTTGGCCGGTACCCAGGGCGGGTTGCAGACGACCAGGCCGGCCCGTCCTTCTGGGAAGAGGTCGGCTTGGACGACGTCGACCTGCTTCGCAACGTCCAGCCGGTTGAGGTTCTCCTGGGCGCATGCAAGCGCGCGCGGGTCATGGTCTGTGGCGACTATGCGCTCGATGCCGCGACGGGCCAGGACGGCCGCCAGGACACCCGTCCCCGTTCCGATGTCGAAGGCCGATGTCGTTGACGGCAGCGGCGCTGCGCCGACCAGGTCTACGTACTCGCCTCTGACCGGCGAGAAGACGCCGTAGTGCGGGTGAACACGGTCGCCGCCGAGCGCGGGGATCGGTACGCCCTTCACACGCCACTCATGGGCGCCGATCAGCCCGAGAAGTTCGCGCAGGGACGTCACGTATGGCTGGTCGTCCGGTCCGTGGACCTCGGTGCAGGCGGCCTGCACGTCCGGTGCCCGTCGGAGCGGGATCACGTGTCCGGGGTCGAACGGTATGAGCAGCATGCCCAGCGTCCGCGCGCGCTGGGCACGTGCTTGGCGGTGAAGGTGGAACGCCTGTACCTGCGACGGTTCGGCCTTGTGCCTACGTCGCCGTGGAGGACGGTCGATCCGGCGTGCCATCGCCTGGAGGAGCTGCCGCGCGTTCTGGAAGTCGCCGCGCCACAGCAGTGCCGTGCCCTCGCAGGCCAGCCGGTAGGCGTCGTCCGCCCGCGTCTCGTCGTCGGCGGTCACGACGCGGCGGGGTGGCGGGGCCCCGCTCTCCGAACGCCAGCGGACGCGCTGCGCCCGGCCGTCCTCATGCCAGGCGATCTCGTCCACAGGGGGTACGTTAGCGCCGCCGGCGGAACGGGTGGGAAGATCAGCCCGTGCGACTACCAGGAGCTTTGCGTGTATTGAACGAGGGGCTCGCCTTCCTGCTGGAGATGGCCGCCTTCGCCGCCCTTGCCTGGTGGGGGTTCACGACCGGGGGCAACGTGCTCGTCGACATCGTCCTCGGCATCGGGACGCCGGTCGCGGCCATGGTCCTGTGGGGGATGTTCGCCGCACCCAAGGCGAAGTTCAAAGTCGCGCTGCCGTTCGTCATGCTGGTGAAGGCGGTGGTGTTCGGTGCCGCCGCGCTCGCCTTTCACGGGGTAGGGCGTCCCGCGCTCGCGATCACGTTCGCCGTGGTCGCCCTGGTCAACACGGCCCTGCTGACCATGGACCGCGAAACCCGCCTGCGCACCGCCACCGAATGAGCCGATACGCAAGAAAAAGGGGCAGTGGCCACAGTGTGGCGAGTGCCCCTTCAAGTCGGGATCGAACGTACCACCGCGCGACTTTGTTCAGGCCAGGTCGGCGCTGGAGAGGTGGGTGGACGTCTCGGCCAGCCCCCGGAGTGCCTTCTCCGAGGCGGAACCCGGTTCGGCGGCGTAGAGCATGAGGCGGCTGAGGTCGGGGTCGCCGGGCAGGTGCAGGGTCTCGAACGGCAGGACGAGCCGTCCGGCGTCCGGGTGGTCGATGCGGGCCTCGCCGTGCGTCAGGTCCGTCACGTGGTGCGCCGACCACATCCGCCGGAATTCGGGGCTGCGTTCCCGCAGGCAGTCGATCAGCGTGCGCAGCCGCGGGTCGTCCGGGTCCTGCCCGGAGCGGAACCGCAGGTAGGCCGCGTTGCGGCGGGCGACCGCGGGCCAGTTGTCCCCGAGCCGCGCCTTGTAGTCGTCGTTCAGATGGATCTGGTGCGACCAGGTCCGCTCGTCCGCCGGGACGTTCGCGAGGTCGACGAACACGGCGGCGGTGAGCCGGTTCCAGGCGACCACGTTCGTGTGGTGCCCGACCACGTACGCGGGCGCGTGGGTGATCGAGTCGAGCAGATGCCGGAGCGGAGCGCGCAGGCGGGGCGGGTCCGTGGCGGGCTCGCGGCGCGGCGGGTGCGCGAGGCGGTGCAGGTGGGCGTGTTCGTCGCCGTCCAGCCGCAGGGCCCGGGAGATCGCGCCGAGCACCTCGGCGGACACGCCCTCGGCCGTCCCCTGTTCGAGCCGGATGTAGTAGGCGACGCTGACGCCGGCGAGCTGCGCCAGTTCCTCCCGCCGCAACCCCGGCACACGGCGCCGGCTCCCGTACGACGGGATGCCCACGTCCTCGGGCCGCAGCCGTGCCCGCCGCGACTTGAGGAACTCGCCGAGTTCGACGTTGCGCGCCATGCGCAGAGGCTATCCGGCGGGCATCACGGAGCCTGCTACTGCGGGTGGTACGAACGGGCGGGGGCTGGGTAGCCGCTTCCTGCGGCGTGAGGGTCTCTGCCATGACCGCACTCACCACCGCCGTCTCCGCTCCTCCTGGGCGGATGTCGTCACGGCACAAGCTCGTACTGACCCTTCTGCTGGGCGCGCAGTTCATGCTCGCCATCGACTTCTCCATCCTGAACGTGGCGCTGCCCGTCGTCGGCAGGGGACTGGGCTTCGACCTGGACGACCTGCAATGGATCGCGACCGCGTTCGCGCTTCCCGCCGCCGGATTCACGTTGCTGTTCGGCCGCGTCGCCGATCTGTTCGGACGGCGCCGGATGCTGCTGGCGGGCATGGCGCTTCTGGCGGGAGGTTCCCTCATCGGCGGGCTGGCCGCGTCGCCGGCGATGCTGCTGACCGGGCGGGTCCTGCAGGGCCTGGCCACGGCGATCGCCACACCGGCAGCCCTGTCGCTGATCACGACGTCCTTCCCGGAAGGGCCGATGCGGACGCGGGCGCTCGGCCTCAGCGGCGCGCTCATGTCCGCCGGGTTCACCGTCGGCGCGATCCTCGGCGGTGTGCTCACGGACCTGCTGAGCTGGCGGTGGGCCTTCCTGATCAACGTGCCGGTCGCGGTGCTGATCCTCGCCGTCACACCCGCGGTCGTTTCGGAGAGCCGGTCGCGGAACGGGGCGAAACTGGACGTCCCCGGCGCGGTGACCGTGACCGGCGGTCTCCTCGCGCTCGTGTACGGGATCACGTCCGGCGGCTCGCGGGGCTGGGGCGACCCGGTGGCACTGGGGGCGCTCGTGGCCGCGGCCGTCCTGCTGAGCGTGTTCGTCCTGGTGGAACGGCGGTCGCCGGCCCCGCTCGCGCCGCTGAACGTCCTGACGCGGCGGACCGTCACCTGGGGCAACGTCGGCGGGTTCGTGGCGTTCGCCACCGAAACGTCGCTGGTGTTCCTGATGACGCTCTACCTGCAGAAGGTCCTGGACTTCTCGCCGCTGACCACCGGGCTCGCGCTCGGCGTCCTCGGCGCCGGGACGTTCGCCGGCGGTGTCGCCGCACCCCGGATCATGGGACGGTTCGGCGGCCGCGCGACCCTCGTCGCCGGGCTCGTCCTGCAGGCCGCGGCGACGGCGGCGCTGCTGGGGATCGGCGAGTCGCGCGACGGGCTCGGCCTGATGCTCGCCGCCACCGCGATCGGCGGATTCGGGAACCTCGTCGCGATCGTGGCGTTCATGGGGACCGTCACGTCCGGGCTGCCGGACGGCGAGCAGGGCCTCGCGACCGGCGTCGCCACCATGACCCAGCAGGTCGCCATCACGCTCGGGATCCCCGTGATGAGCGCCGTGGCCACCGCGAACACGTCCGTCCTCGGCGGCGTCCACACCGCGATCGCGGTGAACGTCGCCGTCGTCCTCGCCGGCGCGGCCCTCGTCGGGTCGTTCCTGCGCCGTTCCTGAAGGGGCCCGCCATGGATCTCGAACTCGACGGCAAGGTCTTCATCGTCACCGGGGCGTCCGCCGGGATCGGTGCGGCGGCGGCCGCGCTGCTCACCGACGAGGGCGCGCAGGTCGTCGGTGTCTCCCGCAGCGGCGACGTCGCCGCCGACCTGACCGACCCCGCCACCGCGCAACGCGCCGTGGACGTCGCGCTGGAGCGGCACGGGCGGCTGGACGGACTGGTCAACAACGCGGGTGCGCTCGACTCCCGGATCGGCTTCCTCGACGTGACCGACGACCAGTGGCATGCGACCTTCGAGCTGAACTTCCACGCGGCCGTCCGGATGGCCCGCGCGGCGCTGCCGGCCCTGATCGACCAGGGCGCGGGGAGCATGGTGCACGTGTCCAGCGAAGCCGGACGGTTCCCCGATACGCCACTGGTCGACTATGCGGCGTCCAAGACGGCGCTGTTGTCGGTGTCCAAGACGCTGGCTGGGGAGTTCGGCCGGTGTGGAATCCGCTCCAACGTCGTCACGCCCGGCCCTACACGAACCAGGTTGTGGGACCAGCCGGGTGGGTTCGCCGACCAGCTCGCCGCCCAGTTCGGGCTTCCAGTGGAGGAGGCCATAGAGCGGTTCGTCCGCGAAGAGCGCCGACTCCCCGTCGGACGCCTGGGCACACCCCAGGACGTTGCGCGGGTCATCGCTTACCTGCTGTCCCCGCCGGCCTCCCAGGTCACCGGGGCGGAGTGGACGGTCGACGGCGGCGCGCTCCGGCAGATCTGACCGCGACCAGGGCGGCGTGCCGGGCGCGGGACGTCCGGCACGCCGCCCGCCCGTCGTCAGGCGGGCACCTTGTCGAGGAAGCCGTGGACGCGGTCGAAGCGGCCGTCGTCGGCGAAGACCGCCACGTCGAAACCGACGACGATCGCCTCGCCGCCCTCGGGGCCGAGTTCCCAGGTGAAGCGGGCCACGTTGTGGTGGGCGTCCAGGGTGCCCGCGGGGCGGAAGACCAAGCCGGGGAACTGCTGCTGCGCCGCGCCGACGAAGGCGTCGATGGCGTCTCGTCCTTCGGCTACGCCCAGCGGGTCGACGTACAGCGGCTGTTCCGTCCACAGGGCGTCGATCGCGGCGCGGCGCACGGCCGGGTCGGTCTCGTTCCAGATGGCCAGGTACCGCTCGACCCGCTGCTGAACGTCGCTCATCTCATGACTCCCGTCTGATCCGCCGGGTCCGTCCCGGTGCCCCCTACGCTGCCAACGCCGCGGCAGAAGATCGATTACCTGGGAGGTCATGCCCGGCGCGCGGACCGGCCGTATGGCTCCTCGGGGACGGCGTGCGCGACGGCGAGCTTGATCAGCAGCGCGACGGGCAGCCAGCCGAAGCCCTCGGGATGGGAGACCGACGGCGCGACCATCACCCCGCCGAGGACGGCGAAAAGCCCGGCCGGGCGGGCCAGGTAGAGCGGCGCGCGGGCGACGAGGACGACGCCGGTCAAGGCCCACGCGTACCACAGCGGCCCCCACCACCAGGGCCCGCCGAACACCAGGCCGACCACGATCGGCTGGACGTGGCACGCCGCGAACCCGATCTCGTTGTGCATGAGCCGGTTCAGGCGCGTCGGCGGCAGCGGCAGCGGCCCGTGGTAGAAGCGCTTGACGGCGTTCAGCCCGTTGGCGACGACGCCGCCGGCGATGTCGTACGCCACGACCGCGCCGATCAGGCACTTCCACCAGGGCCACGGCAGGTCCCGGGCGATCCACAGCAGAACGGCCACGCCGAACGCCCCCGCCAGATAGGCGAGGGCCCGTTCGTGCGCCGTCGCGCCACTGCCGAGGAACCAGCTCGGCTTCGCGGACGTGGTTTCCCAGTCGATTCGGCCGCCGGTCATGGTGTCGGCCTCGTTCTGCCCAGCCCACTGCCGTAGATGGTCACCGCCTCGTCCGCCCATCTGGTCATGCCTTCGGCCGACAAGGGGTCGGACCCCAGTACGTCGGCAAGCCGGTCCCGCAACAGGAACACGGCCAGATCGTTGACCAACAAGAACGCCGCGCGGACGGCCGGATCGTCGCCCGGAGCCGCCTCGCCTGCGGCGACCATGGCGTCCAGCTGGGCCCGGCTCACCTCGAACAGGCGCCGGAACAGGCGCCGTCCGGGTTCGCCATCGTCGAGAAGGAGCCGCCGCAGGTACGCGGGTACAGGTGAGCCGGATGGCAGGTGCCGAAGCACGGCCTTGGCCAGGGACCCGGCGTCGGCGTCCGCGGCGGTCTCCCCGGTCGCGCCGGTCTCGCCGGTCAGTTCGCCGATCATCCCGTCGAACATCTGCAGGACGTGCTGGTCGACGCTTTCGCGCAGCACGTCCTTCGAGCCGAAATGGTGCATGACCAGCGCCGCCGAGACGCCCGCGGCCTCGGCGACCTGCCGCACCGTGACCGCGTCCGGGCCGCGCAGGGCGAACAGCCGCAGCGCCTCGTCGCGGATGACGGCCCGGGCCGTCCGGTCATCGATCATTGAACACATGTTCAGCATGCTAAACGCTTGTTCAGTCGCTCGGCAAATGCACCTGAGCGTTGATGTCGGAAATCCGCTAGTGGGCGCATGTGACCATCGGTGATGCTGGGGGCATGCATGAGGACGCGGAAAGGTGCGTGCGGGCCGTCCAGGCGAAGGACGCCCGGTTCGACGGATGGTTCTTCACCGGGGTCGTCACCACGGGCATCTACTGCCGCCCGAGCTGCCCGGTCGTCCCGCCCAAGCCCGGCAACATGCGCTTCTACCCCAGCGCCGCCGCCGCACAGCAGGCCGGTTTCCGCGCCTGCAAGCGCTGCCGACCCGACACCAGCCCCGGGTCACCGGAATGGAACCACCGCGCGGACGTCGTCGCCCGTGCGATGCGGCTCATCGCCGACGGCGTCGTCGACCGTGAGGGCGTTCCCGGGCTCGCAGGACGTCTCGGCTACAGCACGCGTCAGATCGAGCGTCAGCTCAACGCCGAACTGGGCGCCGGCCCACTCGCCCTGGCGCGAGCTCAGCGTGCGCAGACGGCGCGGCTCCTCATCGAAACGACAGCCCTCCCCATGGGTGATGTCGCGTTCGCGGCGGGCTTCGCCAGCATCCGCGCCTTCAACGACACCGTCCGAGAAGTGTTCGCGCTGACGCCGAGTGGACTGCGCGACCGTGTCGCCAAGGGCCACCCGCCCGCCGGCTCAGGGGCGCTGTCGCTGCGGCTGCCGTTCCGGGCGCCGCTCTGCCCCGACAACCTGTTCGGCCATCTCACCGCCACCGCCGTCCCCGGCGTGGAGGAGTGGCGGGACGGCGCGTTCCGCCGCGCGATGCGCCTGCCGCACGGGCACGGCATCGCCGCGCTGCGGCCCCGGCCCGACCATGTCGCCTGCACGCTCATCCTCAGCGACCTGCGCGACCTCGCCATCGCGATCAGCCGCTGCCGCTGGATGCTCGACCTCGACGCGGACCCGGTCGCCGTGGACGACCTGCTCCGCACCGACCCCGTCCTCGCACCGCTGGTCGACAAGGCGCCCGGACGGCGCGTCCCCCGCACCGTGGACGGCCCCGAGTTCGCCGTCCGCGCCGTCCTGGGGCAGCAGGTGTCGACGGCCGCGGCCCGAACCCATGCGGGACGGCTCGTCACCGCCTACGGCGACGCCATCGACGACCCAGGCGGGGGACTGACCCACCTCTTCCCGACCCCGTCCGCCCTGGCGGAACTCGACCCGGAAGCCCTCGCGTTCCCGAAGACCCGGCGCACCACCCTCCTGACCCTTGCCGACGCGCTCGCGAGCGGCGAGATCGACCTCGGCGTGGGAAGCGACTGGGAGGAGGCCCGCGCGCGCTTGTCCGCCCTCCCGGGCTTCGGTCCCTGGACCACGGAGACGATCGCGATGCGCGCTCTCGGAGACCCCGACGCGTTCATCCCCGGCGACCTGGGAATCCGCGCCGCCGCCAAGTCGCTCGACCTCCCCTCGACGCCGGCGGCCCTCACCCGCCGCGCCGCGCAATGGCGTCCATGGCGCGCCTACGCCGTTCAGTACCTGTGGGCCACGGGCGACCACGCCATCAACCTGCTTCCCG
Source organism: Spirillospora sp. NPDC048823 (assembly GCF_043198445.1). Lineage (NCBI taxonomy): Bacteria > Bacillati > Actinomycetota > Actinomycetes > Streptosporangiales > Thermomonosporaceae > Spirillospora > Spirillospora sp. NPDC048823. Next base: position 440,493 of record NZ_JBICUT010000004.1, read on the forward strand.
CATCCTGACCAGGAGAGGATCGCCCCATGAACCCGACGCACGTCGTCGTGGACAGTCCCGTAGGCCCGCTCACGCTGGTGGCCATGGACGGCGCCCTGTCCGGCCTCTTCATGGACGTGCAGCGGCACCGTCCGTCCGAGGAGACCTTCGGCGCGCCCGGCGACCCTCACACCGGCCCCTTCGCGACCGTCGCGGAACAACTCTCCGCGTACTTCGCCGGTGAACTGACCGAGTTCGACCTCCCGCTCACCCTCCGCGGCACGCCCTTCCAGCAACGCGTCTGGGGGCTGCTCCGGGAGATCCCCTACGGCGAGACCGCCACCTACGGCCAGCTCGCCACCGAGATGGGCAAGCCGTCCGCGTCCCGTGCCGTCGGTCTCGCCAACGGACGCAACCCGATCAGCGTCATCGTCCCCTGCCACCGGGTCATCGGCTCCACCGGCGGCCTCACCGGCTACGGCGGCGGCCTCGACCGCAAGCGCTACCTCCTCGACTTCGAACGCAAGACCCACGGCACCGCCGACGCACTTTTCTAAGTCTTGTCAGAGGCTGGGGATAACGTGCGTGTCATGGCCGGTCCCCGGCCCGTCAAGCAGTCGCCGGAAAGGCTGATCAAGGTGGAGTTCCGAGTCGACCGCCAGACCCTCGCCGACGCCGTGGCGTGGGCCGCGCGGACACTGCCGGCACGCCCCGCGCTCCCCGTCCTCGCGGGCATGCTCATCGAGGTCACCGACCAGGGCGAGCTCACCCTGGCCGGGTTCGACTACGAGGTCTCGGCCCGCGCCACGGACGAGGCCGCCGTCACCGAGCCGGGCCGTGTCCTCGTCCCCGGACGGCTCCTGTCCGACATCGTCCGGAACCTTCCTCCACAGCCTGTGGATATCTTCACGAAGGGCTCGGAGGTGGTGGTCCGCTGCGGCCCCGCCGAGTTCGGCCTCCTGACGCTGCCCGTCGAGGACTACCCCACCCTTCCCGAGCCGCCGGCCCGCGCCGGAACCGTCCCGGGCGACCTGTTCGCGACCGCCGTCGCCCAGGTCACCCCGGCCGCCGGACGCGACGACACCCTCCCGATGCTCACCGGCGTCCGCATCGACATCGAGGGCGACACGATGTGGCTCGCCTGCACCGACCGCTACCGCATCGCCGCCCGCGAGCTGACCTGGTCCCCCGCCGATCCCGGCTTCACCGCCGGCGTCGTCGTCCCCGCCCGCACCCTCGCCGACACCGCCAAGGCGATCAAGCGCGGCGCGGACGTCGCCATCGACCTCGGCGGCACCGCCGACACCCTCATCGGCGTCTCCGGCGGCGGCCGCAGCATGACCAGCCGCCTCCTGGACGACCAGTACATCAACTACCGGTCCCGGCTCACCGGCACCTGGACGTCGGTCGCCGAGATCCCCGTCGCCCCGTTCGTCGAGGCGATCAAACGCGCCGCCCTGGTCACCGAGCGCGGCACCCCGATCCGGCTGGCCTTCACCGCCGACAAGGTCCGCATCCGCGCCGCCACCGGCGACTCCGCCCGCGCCAACGAGAGCCTCGCCGCCCGGCTCACCGGCGACGACATCGACATCGCGTTCGCCCCCCAGTACCTCCTGGACGGCCTCGCCGGCATCGACACCGAGTACGCCCGCCTCGAATGCACCGATGCCACCAAGGCCGCCCTCCTCACCGCCATCCCCGACAAGAAGGACGACGAGGACGCTGCCGACGACACCTCCGACACCGGCTACCGCTACCTCGCCATGCCCGTCCGCCTGACCTCCTGACCGGCGCTTCCCAGGTCACAGATCCAGGACGGCGAGGACGAAGCGGACCTCCAGGTCGCCCGCGTTGCCGTACGAATGGGGGCGGTCGCCGACGAACACGGCGGCCGCGCCCTCCTCGACGAGATCGGTCCGGCCGTCGACGCCGAGCGTCAGGGTGCCCTGCTGCACGTAGACGATCTCCTTGGTGCCGGGGACGTGCGCGTCGCTCTCCCGCGTCTCCCCCGGCCGCAACTCCCAGCTCCACAGCTCCAGCGACGGCCTCGGGTCGCTCCCGGCCAGCAGCGTGCCCGTCCCGCCCTTCTCGCCCTCCCAGAGCACGACGTGCCGGTCCGGGCGGAACATCCGTACCGGCGGCTCCTCCTCCACCTGCACCAGCCGCGTCAACGGCACACCGAGCGCGTCGGAGATCCGGATGAGCGTCCCCAGGTTCGGGTTCCCGCGGCCCTGCTCCAGCCCGACCAGGACGCCCTTGCTCACCCCGGCCCGGCCCGCCAGCTCGTCCAGGCTCCACCCGTGCCCGGCCCGCAGCGCCCGGACGGCCCGCGCCACGGCCTCCCCGGCCGCACCCTGCTCGCTCAATCGCCCTCCCGTTCCAGAACGTCCACTCAACGATCCCACCCCGCCCTCCGATCATGGGCGGATGGGCGGAGACGGCACGGTCGGTCGGTATGATGATATCTATATGTCATTAAAGTGACCGTCCCGGAGGGCTGGAGATGCTGGAGCAGGTCGTTGTGGACGAGGCCGTGCGGGAACTGCGTCCCGACTTCGCCGTGCTCGTCATGACCGCCGAGGGGCTGGTGAACGGACCCGGCGACCAGGAGTCGCAGGGCTGGCTGGCCGAGGCGGCCGGGAAGGCGGACGCCGCCGACCCCCACGTGGAGGCGTGGCGCGACGCCTACCGGGCGTTCGGGGCGAAGCCGCAGCGGACCCGTCCCTCGGTGGACGCCTTGCTCCGCCGGGCCGACGCGCTCCCGTCCATCAACAAGGTCGTGGACGCCTACAACGCGGTCAGCGTCGAGTACGCGCTGCCCATCGGCGGCGAGGACCTCGACGCGTACCAGGGCGCGGCGCGCCTGATCAGGGCCACCGGCGACGAGACGTTCGACGTGATGGCAGGCGGCGAGCCCGCCGTCGAGCACCCGAACGCCGGCGAGGTCGTCTGGCGCGACGACGCGGGCGTGACCTGCCGGCGCTGGAACTGGCGGCAGTGCGTCCGGACGCGGCTGACGGAGACCACGAAGAACGGCCTCTTCCTGCTCGAAAGCCTTGAGCCGTACCCGCTGAAGCGGCTGGCCGAGGCGGGCGGCCGGCTCGCCGGGCGGCTCCGGGCGATCACACCGGACGTCCGGATCGCGAGCCGGGTCATCGGCGGACGGTGATGGTCACGGTCCTGGCGCTGAGCGCGGCGCTGGCCTACGGCGTGGCCGACTTCCTCGGCGGTGCCGTGACGCGCAAGTCGACGGCGTTGAAGGCGCTGACCTGGTGCGTCCCGATCGGCCTCGCGGTCGTGCTGGTGTCCGCTCTGCTCGCCGGAGGCACCGCGTCCCCCGGTCCGATGGCCTGGGGCTTCGCGGCCGGGCTCAGCGGCGGCGCGGGCCTGATCACGTTCTACCGGGCGCTCGCGCGCGGGCCGATGAACGTGGTGGCGCCCGTGTCCGCGCTGGCCGCGGCCGTCCTGCCCGTCGCCGTCGGCGTCGCGATGGGCGAGCGGCTGGACGCGTCCGTCCTCGCCGGTGTCCTGCTGTGCCTCGTCGCGATCGGGCTGGTCAGCATGGAGGCCGACGGCGACGGGGAGGCCGTTGGGCCGGCCGCGGCCGGATGGCGGCGGCTCCTGGACTCGGGCCCCGCGATGGCCGGAGTGTCCGGGACCTGCTTCGGGATCTTCTTCGTCCTGCTGAAGGCCGCCGGGGACGGCACCGGCCTCTGGCCGATCGTCGGCGCCCGCGTCGGCAACCTCGTCATCGTCGCCGCGGCGCTGCTGTTCATGGTGCTCCGCGGCGGCGACCTCGGCCCCCGCATATCCGGGCGGACGCTGATCGGCCTGGCGCTGCTGTCCGGCACCCTGGACGCGGGCGCGAACGTGCTCTACTTCCTTGCCGCCCACAGCGGCCTGCTCAGCCTCGCCGCCGTCCTCACGTCCCTCTACCCGGCGATCACCGTCCTGCTGGCCCGTATCGCCTACAGCGAGCGCCTGCGGGTGATCCAGCGCGTCGGCATGGGCGTCGCCGTCGCCGGCGTCGCCCTGGTGACCGTCGGCTGACACGCTGGCCGGCGCAGAGGAGACGAGGGTACGCAGCGGAGGGTGGGCGCGACCGTCAGCGGCGAGTGTGGTGTGTGTCGGCCGTGCGACGGGGTGGACCCGCACCGTTCGCGGGGGCCGGATGAGCAAGGGCCGCGACCCGGTTTCGGGTTGCGGCCCTCGGCGTAGGCGGTGGTGGTGGGATTCGAACCCACGGAAGCTTGCACTTCACACGCTTTCGAGGCGTGCGCCCTCGTCCACTAGGCGACACCACCGCGGGAGAGCCTACCCGAATCTGCGGTGCGTGAAGAACTCGGTTAGCAGCGCGGCGCACTCGTCCGCGAGCACCTCCGCGACGATCTCCGGCCTGTGGTTGAGGCGCCGGTCCCGGACGACGTCCCACAGCGACCCGACCGCGCCCGCCTTCAGGTCGACGGCGCCGTACACGACCCGGTCCAGCCGGGCCTGGACGGACGCTCCGGCGCACATCGTGCACGGCTCCAGGGTCACGACCAGCGTGCAGCCCGAGAGCCGCCACTCCCCGAGGGCGGCGGCCGCCTCCCGCATCGCGACGATCTCCGCATGCCCGGTCGGGTCGGCGGACCGCTCACGATCGTTGTGCCCCGCCCCGATGACCTCGCCCGACGCGTCCAGCACGACGGCCCCGACCGGGATCTCCCCGGCCTCGAACGCCTTGCGCGCCTCCTCCAGCGCCCGCCGCATCGCCGCCTCGAACCCCGCGACCACGGCATCGCCCGGCACACCGACCTCCGCGACCGGCCCCGGCCCCGGTCCGGGTTCGGCCGGCCGTGCGGTTTCGGCCGCCGGCGGCTCGGACGCGGGGTGGGGCATGCCGGTTCCGGGGTCCCGGCCGGCGGGGCGCGGGTCAGTCACGGAGGCGGTCGAACTCTTCACCGAAGCCGGCGTGTTCGGCGACGGTGAGCAGCGCGTCACCGGGCAGGGCGCGCTCGCCGAGGTCGCCGAGCCGCTTGGCGTCGAGGCCGAGGTCTTCGAGCAGGGCCGGGTCGCCGCCGGGATCGCCGTCCGGGACCTCGCCGACGAGCTGCTGGAACAGTGCGCCCAGCCCGTTCTCGCGGACGGCGGACACGTAGGCGCGCGGCTCGTCCTGCCCGTCCAGCCGGACGACCGCGAACCAGTCGTCGTCCTGCTCGATCAGGAGCACCACCGGGTCGCCGTAGGACTCGACGGCCGCCTCCCGCATCAGGTCGGCGACGTCGTCGACGTGATCGGCCTCGGCGAGCACGGCCTCGGTCCCGACCCAGCCCTCCGGGGTCTGCGCGAACACGGCGGCGAAATAGGACACGTGTTAATTGTGACCCACGGGGTTGCCCGGGTCACAGCCCCCAGCGGTCGCGGGATCGCTCCAATCCCGATGAAATGTCTGTTCTGCCAGGGATGACCGTGCCCGTGGACGCCGTCAGACGATGGCGTCCACGGCGCGTTCGAAGGCGGGGGCGAAGCCGATGCGGCCGGCGATGCTGAGCAGCATCTCGTCCGGGTAGAGCTCCAGGTCGCCGGAGATGGCGCCGAGCTCCATCTCGTCCAGGCCGAGATCGGCGAAGATCGACATGTCGCCGACGGGGAGGACCTGGTCGAGTTCCTCGTCATCGGGGATCGGTATGTCCAGGTACTCGAGGACCTGGCCGGCCAGCGGCCAGTCGACCGAGGCCGTGACGTCCGACAGGAACACCATGACGTCGTCGCCGAGCAGGCGGATCGCCACGAAGAAGTCGTCGCCGACCGAGACCAGCCCGACCGTGCCGCCGAGGCTCGGCTGCTGGCGCAGGGCATGGATCAGCCCCGCGAGGTCCTCGGTCAACGCGACCGGGAGGATCTCGGCCTCCCAGCCCTCGTCTTCCCGGTACACCACGACGGCGAAATCCGTCGCGTCCACATCCGTCATTTCCACCCCACCGGCGCGTAACTTGCCAGGGCATGGTCCCAGATGCGGCGGGCCCGCGCGCGCTCCAACGCCAAACTGGGCGCCGCACCCGCGCGTGAGACCGGGAGTCAGTGCCGCAATCCGGTGCCCAGCGGAAGAATCTGGTGGATCCGCGTCAATTTATGCGGAACGTGCGGCGGCGCAGCTGCGCATGGATCCGCGCGCGCCGCGAGCGGTGCGGCGTCACCCGGCGGCGCAGCTCACGGGCCTCCGCCAGCTCCCGCAGGAAGATCGCCCGGCGCCGCAGATGCTCGCGCACCTGCTCGGGGGAGATGTCGCCCTGGGGGCCGGGGCGCGGCCGGACGTCCTGCCCGGCTGTGACATCGGTCACCGGGGGCTCGGCGGACGCCGGCGCGTCCTCGGAGGCGGAGGCGGTGGAGGCGGGATCACCGGAGGCGGGGGGAGCGGGAGACTGCGCCGCGGTTCCGGGCGGGGGAGCCGCGGCTCCCGGAGGCGGCGCCGCGGCGGCACCCCCGGGCGAGTCCGGCCGCCCACCGGCCGAACCCGGGGGAGCCGGCGGCTCAGGCGGGTCGGGCACGGTCTCCCGAGCCCGCGCCGGACCATCCGGCTGGTGATCGCTTTCGCTGTTCATAACGCCATACTGCCCAGCTCAACGGCGTCCTATCCAACTTCGGCGAGGTCCGGCCGATCGCGGACGGTGGGCTACGGTGATCGCATGCAGACCCTCGCCGTCGATCACCCGCTCGTCGCGCACAAGCTCACCACGCTGCGGGACGTCCGCACCGATTCCCCCACGTTCCGCCGCCTCGCCGACGAGCTGGTCACCCTGCTCGCCTACGAGGCCACCCGCGACGTCCGGGTCGCGGACGCCACCGTCCAGACGCCCCTCGTCCCGGCGCAGGGCGTCCAGCTGGCGAGCCCGAAGCCGCTCGTCGTGCCGATCCTGCGCGCCGGCCTCGGGATGCTGGACGGCATGACGCGGCTGCTGCCCACCGCCGAGGTCGGTTTCCTCGGGATGATCCGGGACGAGGGCACCCTCCAGGCGCAGACGTACGCGACGCGGCTGCCGGACGACCTGTCCGGCCGGCAGTGCTACGTCCTCGACCCGATGCTCGCGACAGGGGGGACGCTCGCCGCCGCCATCCGGCTGCTGTTCGACCGCGGCGCCGACGATGTGACCGCGATCTGCCTGCTCGCCGCCCCGGAGGGGCTGAAGCACCTGGAGCAGTCGTTCACCGACATCACGGCGCCCGTCCGGGTCGTGACGGCCGCGATCGACTCCCACCTCAACGAGCAGGGCTTCATCATGCCCGGCCTCGGGGACGCCGGAGACCGGCTCTACGGCGTCGTCTGACCCACGCGGGTTCCGAGGGGTGCGGGGCCGTCGTCCCACCACGGGAAACCCGCCGGCCATCCACGTCATCACGATTCGGATGCCCGACCTGACCTGCGATGTTCGTTCGCTCCGGCGGAGGGTACGAAGGCGCTACGGAACGCCAGTGCGCGTTCCCCTCCGCCGCCCCGGCACAGGGGACCGTTACGGACCGGGCGGTGTGAGCGAGCTCGATCGAGGACGTGTGATGGCTCACCTAGGGGATGGCGACCTGCCGCGCTACACGGCGATCGGCGAGAGGCTCACCGAAGAGTTCGACGGGGTGCACGGCGCCGACACGGTGGACCGGTGCGTCTCCGCCGCCAGGCACGGCGCCGAGGAGGTCACGGGGTCGGCGCCGCCCGATCTCGTGGAACGGATCGCGCGCCGGCACCTGGAGGTGCTCGCGACCGTCGCGGCCGAGAAGCGCCGCCGGGCGCGCCGTTCGTCGCTCGACAACGCGCCATAGGCCGCGACGGCGCGTCACAAGCCGTCGTCAACGCGCCATAGGCCTTGCTTTGCCGGTCGTGCGGGCTGTGCGAAACTGAACCGGGGTCCGTGGGTCAACGCTCCGGGAGGCAGCCGTGCCCGCAAAAAAGTACGTGACGTGGGCCGCGGTGGCCTTCGTGGCTTTCTACGTGATCAAGCAGCCGGACGGCGCGGCGCAGTCGGTGCACAGCGCCGCCAGCGGCATCGCGTCCGCCGCCGGATCCCTGGCCACCTTCGTCAACGCGCTCGCCTGAGGCCGCCATGAGGCTCGTGACCCCCGGCGACTCCGCGCCGGCATCGGTGAACAAGTACCTGCTCCCGCACGAGAACCAGGTGATCACGGTGCGCCGGCATCCGGCCGTGCTGATGGTCCCCGTCGGTCTCGTCCTCGGCGGCCTGATCGTCGCGGGTGTGCTGAGCAACACCGTCACCGCTGCCATGACCTGGATCTGGTGGGGCTGGCTGATCCTGCTGGGCTGGTTCGTGTGGCGGGTCGCGGAATGGTCCGTCGACTACTTCGTCATCACCAACCAGCGCATGCTGCTGACCACGGGCCTGATCACCCGCAGGGTCGCGATGATGCCGCTGGCCAAGGTCACCGACATGAGCTTCAAGCGGACGATCGCGGGCCGCATGCTCGGCTACGGGGAGTTCATCCTGGAGTCCGCCGGCCAGGACCAGGCGCTCACCAACGTCGACTACCTGCCCTACCCCGAGCAGCTCTACCTCGAAGTCTGCGAAATGATCTTCCCGAACAAGAACCCGGCGCCCGAGGAGAAGACGCTCCCCCCGCCTCCGCCGCCGCGCCGCCCGAGGGAGACGGTCGATGCGGACGACGTCCCCACCGCCCCGGGCCCCGACGACCAGGGCTGAGCGGCCGGGCCGCTAGCCGTTAAACGCGGCGGGCTGATCAATATCGGTGGTTTTTCTGATCATGCGTGGATGGTCGGATACCTTCCGAGGGTGACAGGCGTCGCGATCGCCGGGGGATCCACCGGCCGCAACCGGCGCGCCACGACGTTGCAGCAGCGTGCGCGCGGGGCCGGGCGGGGCCCGACCAGCCGATCTCGTCTCCTGCCGCTTCATTACTCTCGATGTGCGATAACCCGCAATGTGCAATCATGTCGGCACTCCAGCCGCCTGTTTACTTCCGCTAAGTGAGTCCACATGCCGGGTCCAGGCAACGTCGGCGAACGTGTCCGCAACCTGCGGCTGACCAGACGCTTGTCGCAGGCACAGCTCGCCGGTCACGACCTTTCCGACAGCTACATCTCTCTGATCGAGTCGGGCAAGCGCACTCCGACGCCCACCGTCCTGCGCATGCTGGCCGAGCGCCTCGGCTGCACCCCCGAATATCTCGCGGAGGGCGTCGAGCCGGAGCAGCGCGCCCATCTTGAGGTACGGGAGCGCCACGCGCATCTGGCGCTGCTGCGCGGCGACCCGGTCACGGCCGAGGCCGGCTTCGACGAGGTGATCGCCCGCAGCGACGACCCCGACCTGACGGCCCGCGCCCGCTGGGGACGCGCCCGCGCCCTGGAGGAGCTGGGCCGCACCGACGACGCGATCGCGCTCTTCGAGGAGCTGCGCGAGCAGGCCGAGCGCGACCCGGGCCGGGCGAGCGGGCTGCCGCCGGTCATCGCGCTGGCCCGCTGCTACCACACGGTCGGCGACCTGGGGCAGGCCATCGCGCTCGGCGAGCGCGCCGCCGCGCGGCTGCACCATCTCGGGCTCGGCGTGGGCGAGGAGTACACCGAGGTCGGGCGGATCCTGCTGCTCGCCTACGTGGATCGCTCGGATCCGGCGCGCGCACATGAGCTCGGGCGGCGGCTCCTGCACCCGGAGGGTTCCGCGGACGAGCCGGCGAGCGTCCATTACCAGCGGGCCAGCATGCGTGCCCTTGAGGAGGGAACGATCGGCGACTCGCTGTACTTCGCCGACCGGGCCCTGGCCGTACGCAGCGACACCAGCCCGGAGCAGGCTCGCGAACGGCTGTCCCTTGCGGCTGCCAAGGCGTTGCTCAGGGGCGTCATGCCGTTCTCGGCGGACGCGCCGTCCCTTGCCGTTCCCGCCGGTGAGTACGGGTTCGAATGTCCGCGCGCCGAGGGTTCCCGTGAGGCCGCGCTGGAGGCGCTCGACCTTCTCCGGGGGACGGCCAATCTCGACGGTGCCGAAGCCACGGAGAGGACGATCGCGAAGGCTCGTGCGCTCGTCCTAGTCGGCGATCTGGACGACGCCATCGCCACCTTGGAGCAGTTCCTCGACACGGGCATGGCCCTGGCCGCCCCGACGTACTCCCCTCCCGTGACCCCGCAGCCTGACAACGACCGTGCGGCGCGCACGCAGAAGACCGTCCTGGCCCGTCTCGTCCTCGCGCGCGCACGCGTCGCCCAGGGGGACCGGATGGCGGCACAGGTCGTTCTGCGCGCCGCGTCGGAACAGCTGGCGACGCTGCCCGCGGGACGTCCGGCGGCGCATCTGCTCAGGGAACTGGGTGAGCTGCTCGAACTCGTCCACGATCCGGAAGAGGCCGCGACCGCCTACCGGAAGGCGCTGGAGGCCGCCGGTCTCCGCGCCGCCCGCCCGCAGGCGGCCAACCGGGACCTGGGACGCGTCTGACAGGCCGAAGCCGTCGCTGATCAGCCGATGTCGACGATCAGGTGATGTCGACGGCGTCCAGGTCGAGCACGCGCGCGTGCAGGACCTGCCGCTGGTGAAGCGCGGCCCGCAGCGCCCGGTGCAGGCCGTCCTCCAGGTACATCTCGCCCTTCCACTGGACCACGTGCGGGAACAGGTCGCCGTAGAACGTGGAGTCCTTCGACAGGAGCGACTGCAGGTCCATCTCGCGTTTGGTGCTGACGAGCTGGTCGAGACGTACCTGGCGAGGCGGGATCTTGGCCCAGTCCCGGGACGAGAGTCCGTGCTCGGGATAGGGCCTTCCCTCACCCACCGCCTTGAAGATCACACTTCGAGTCTACGGCGTCGGGGTGACCTGGAGAAGGCAACGCAACAACATGCGTCACTCTGCTTGCCACCACCGGTAAACCAGTTACCTCCCAGCTCAACGGCTTCGTCAGTAAGTACCGGCCGCGGTGCCGCTCCCGTGACGGAGGCCCCCGCGCTCGCCCGCCGGTCGTCGATCTACCAGGTGTCGATCTCCAGGTCGTCCAGCTCGTCGACGGCGACGCGGTCCTCCACGGCGAGGGTCGTGACCATCCGCTCGGCCTCCTCGGCCGTGACGAACCTGCCGTGCAGCTCCCGCTTGTCGGGGTAGGGCGTCTCCAGCCACAGCTGCGGCCGGTCCGGCCCGTCCCCCTTCCACATCACCTGCACGGTGCCGCCGGAGCGGCCGTTGAACACCAGGAAGTACCCGTCGACCCGTTCCAGGTTCCCCAGCGCTGTGAGCGCCTGCTCCAGCGGGACGGGCGACTTGAGGGTGCCGTCGCGGTACCGGTCGTTGGCCCGCATCACCAGCATCGGATAGGAAACGTCCGGGTCGGCGACCAGGGTGGCCTGGTCGGCGTCCGCGCCGTGGAACAGCGGGCCGAGCCCCTCCCACAGCCGGTCGGCCGGGACGGACACCTCCAGCTCGTTCCGGCCGTCCGTCAGGGCGCCGTTGTAGCGGTCCCAGTCGCGGCACAGCCGCAGCTCCCGGCCCCGGACGTCGCGCAGGACGATCTCGATGTCCGGGGTGAGGCTCCTCGCGTAGTTGTCCAGCGCGGTCTTCGCGGACATGATCATGTCCTGCGCCTTCGGGAGGGGCAGCCCGCGCTTCGGGCCGTTGGTCCGGCTGACCAGGGCGCGCGGCACCGGATTCCGGTCCCATTCGCCGTGACGCAGGGACAGGCCCTTGCCCATGACGGCCCACCGGAACCGCGAGGCGGGCTCCCCGTCGGCGACCTCGCCGCGGTAGGCGGGGACGACCTGCAGCCCGCGCTCCCTCAACTCCGGGTCGCGTTTGTCCCAGAATGGGGCCTGACCGGGGCCGAGCAGGACGGCCCGGTCCAGCGCGAAGCCCGGCACGTCGATCGGCCGGACGTGAACGGTGTCGCCGAGCTCGGCGTCCATCAGATCGGCCACGGCGTCCAGCAGCGCTTCCACGACGTCCTCGCGATAACCCCGGTTGGATTGGCACACCAGGACGCGGTCGCCGCGGAAGAGGTGGACGAAGGTTCCTATCAAGCCTTCGATGAGGACGTCGTGCCGTCCGATCTGTTTGCTTTCCCAGTCCTGCGAGGCACGCTGCTCTTTGGCGAGCGCGACGAGATCGAGAGCCATGCGCCCGCACGATAACGCCCGCCGACGACATTCACCGGCGAACTGCGGAACGTCCCGTCGGCCGGCGACCTCGGCCCGGAGGACCTGCAGAAGCTCTCGGCCTAGTCCAACGCCGTCCGGCAGGGCATGCGGCCGGAGCACGAGAAGAGGCCGGTGCCTGCTGGGCACCGGCCTCGTAGCGGCGGAGGATGCGAGATTCGAACTCGCGAGCGCTTGCACGCAACACGCTTTCCAAGCGTGCGCCCTAGGCCACTAGGCGAATCCTCCACGGGGAAGCCTACCGGTTCTCGGGCAGTGACCTGACATCAATTACGGCCGAGACCGGGATCGGTCCGTAGACGTGCGGGAAGACCTCGTCGCCCGCGGGTTCGTAGCGGACGGGGGCGTCGAGCCGGGACACGTCGACCACCAGCAGCACCAGGTCCGAGCGGGGAACCCCCGTGTAGAAGCGGCCGAGGACGCCCTCGACCTGGGCCATGTCGGACGAGCAGTGGACGAAGCCCTCCTCGCCGAGTGTCCGCCCGAGCGTCGACATCGTGTACGACACTCCGGTGTCGCGGGCGGCGTCCCAGTGGGTTCGTTCGGCGATGTGCAGGAGCGTGCCGTGCGTCGGGGCGGACATGAGGCGGAGACTACGCGGAAGCGTGGCCATCCTGGGCGGCGGATGCCATAGACTCTGAGGCAGACCCCTCGCATGGCGTCACCCTGTGAACCTCCCCAGGGCCGGAAGGCAGCAAGGATAAGCAGGCTCTGGCGGGTGTGCGGGGGGTCCCTTGATTTAGGGACACCGCGTCCATGGGACACCGCGTCTGACGCTCTGCTTTTCGAGGGAGGGCGGCTCCCCGATGAGTCTGGCTCTGTACCGCAAGTACCGGCCAGCGACGTTCGCCGAGCTGAAGGGCCAGGAGCACGTCGCCGAGCCCTTGCAGCAGGCGTTGCGCAACGGCCGGATCAACCACGCGTACCTGTTCAGCGGTCCGCGCGGCTGCGGTAAGACGTCCAGCGCCCGCATCCTCGCCCGCTCCCTGAACTGCGAACAGGGGCCGACCCCCGACCCGTGCGGCAAGTGCGACTCGTGCGTCGCCCTCGGCCCTGCGGGGACCGGGCACATCGACGTGATCGAGATCGACGCCGCGTCCCACGGCGGTGTCGACGACGCCCGCGACCTGCGGGAGCGGGCCTTCTTCGCCCCGGTGTCGGCGCGCTTCAAGGTGTACATCATCGACGAGGCGCACATGGTCACCCGGGAGGGTTTCAACGCGCTGCTGAAGCTCGTGGAGGAACCGCCGCCGCACCTGAAGTTCGTGTTCGCGACGACCGAGCCGGAGAAGGTCATCGGGACGATCCGGTCCCGGACGCACCACTACCCGTTCCGGCTGATCCCGCCCGGTGTACTCACCGAACTCGTCGAGGAGATACTCCGGTCGGAGGACGTCCCGTACGAGGCGTCGGCGCTGCCGCTGGCGGTCCGGGCGGGCGCCGGCTCGGCCCGCGACACCCTGTCGATCCTCGACCAGCTCCTCGCCGGTTCGGACGAGGACGGCATCACCTACGCGCGGGCCGTGTCCCTCCTCGGATACACCGACTCCGCGCTCCTGGACGAGGTCATCGCGGCATTCGCGGCCCGCGACGGCGCGGCGGTCTTCGCCGCCGTCGACCGGGTCGTCGAGAGCGGCCAGGACCCCCGCCGCTTCACCGCCGACCTGCTGGAACGCGTCCGCGACCTGGTGATCCTGTCGAACGTCCCCGAGGCGGGCGGGTCCGGGCTGCTGAACGTCGCACCGGACGAGCTGGAGCACATGCGGCGCCAGGCGGCCTCTCTCGGGCGGGGCGAGCTGACCCGCGCGGCGGACCTGCTGCACACCGGCCTCACCGAGATGCGCGGCGCCACGTCCCCGCGGCTGCTGCTGGAACTGATCTGCGCACGGATCCTGCTGCCCGCCGCATACGAGGACGAGGCGTCGATGTTCGCCCGCCTCGACCGCCTCGAACGCCAAGCCTCCCAGGGCGGCTTCACCGGCGCCCCGGCCCCGGCGGCGACGCCGGCTCCGGCTCCAGCCACGCCCACGCCGCCGCCCACGCCGCCGCCCACGGCTCCGGCTCCGGCTCCGGCTGAACAGGCTCCCCGTCCGCCTGAACAGGCTCCCCGTCCGCCTGAACGCCCTTCTCCGCCGCCCGCGCGGGAACGTCCGCCCGCGGCCGCCGCCGAGCCGGCACCCGGTCCGGCGCCCAGTCCGGCCGCAGCCGGCGGGGGGATGGACTTCTCCGCCGTGCAGCGGCTCTGGCCGGACGTCGTCGAGGCCGTCAAGCAGAAGAGCCGCGCCACCTGGATGGTCATCATGGCCGGGGTGCAGCCGGTCTCGCTGGACGGGAAGGTCCTCACCCTGGGGTTCGACGCCGAGGGACGCCGCCTGGGCTTCGTCAACGGCGGGCGTGACACCGTCCTCCGCGAGGTCTTCAAGGAACGGATGGGCGTCGACTGGCGGATCGAGACCGTCGTCGGCGCCGCGCCCGCCGGGCGGCCGCCCGGCCGGCCGGGCCCTAATGGCGGGTTCGGTACGGCGGCCACACCGAACCCGGCCTCACGGCAGCAGCCGCGGCCGCCCGCGCAGCCGGCCGCCGCGCCGCCGGCCCCCCGGGCCGAGGCGGCCCTGGAACCACCGCCTCCGCCGCCGGACGAGCCTCCGCCGCCACCCGAACCCACCCCGGTGGACGAGAGCGACGAGGTCGACCCGGAAGGCGACGCGGACGCCGACGGCGCGGAGGCCGAGATGAGCGGGATGGCGCTCATCCAGCGTGAGCTGGGCGGCCAGATCATCCGCGAGATCGACAACTCCTCCACGCGTTAGCGGGGACGCGGAACACCCGTCCAAGATCTTCACGTTTGGGCACACCGGCGACCGTACTTACGGCGGGGCGCCGGAAACCCGTAGTCTCGGGGGACGGACATCCGGTGGCTGGCGGAGCGCCAGAGAGAAGGCCCTCTCGGGGGGCCGGAAGAGGGAGTGCACCGTGGAACCCGGTGGTCAGTTGAACATGCAGGAACTGCTTCAGCAGGCGCAGGCCATGCAGGAGCAGCTCTTCAGCGCGCAGCGCGAACTCGCGGAGGCCGAGGTGAAGGGTACCGCCGGCGGCGGGCTCGTCACCGCGACGGTCAACGGGCAGGGCGAGGTCACGGGACTGTCGATCGACCCGAAGGCCGTCGACACCGACGACGCGGCCGACACGGCGGAGACCATCGCCGACCTGGTGCTGGCCGCGATCCGCGACGCCGGCCGCGAGGCACAGCAGCTGCAGCAGGAGAAGATGGGACCGCTCGCCGAGGGCCTCGGCGGCGGAGGCGGCATCCCCGGTCTCGGTGGAGGCGGCGGGCTGCCCGGCGGTTTCCCCGGCCTCGGGGGCCCCGGTTCCGGCTCCGGCGCCTGATCCGGCCGGTCGAGAGAAAGGAGGGGTCCGTTGTACGAAGGGGTGGTCCAGAACCTCATCGACGAGCTGGGCAGGCTGCCCGGCGTCGGCCCCAAGAGCGCGCAGCGGATCGCCTTCCATCTCCTCGCCGCCGACCCGGCCGACGTCGAGCGTCTCGGTAAGGCGCTCAAGGAGGTCAAGGACAAGGTCCGCTTCTGCATGACGTGCGGGAACGTCGCGGAAGAGGAGGAGTGCCGGATCTGCCGTGACGCGCGCCGCGACCCGAGCGTCATCTGCGTCGTCGAGGAGTCCAAGGACGTCGTCGCGATCGAGAAGACCCGCGAGTTCCGCGGCCGCTACCACGTCCTCGGCGGCGCGATCAGCCCCATCGAGGGCGTCGGCCCGGACGACCTGCGGATCCGCGAGCTGATGCAGCGCCTCGCGGACGGGACGGTGACGGAGCTGATCCTCGCCACCGACCCCAACCTGGAAGGCGAGGCGACGGCGACGTATCTCGCCCGGCTCGTCAAGCCCATGGGCCTCACCGTCACCCGTCTGGCCAGCGGCCTGCCGGTGGGTGGCGACCTCGAGTACGCCGACGAGGTGACGCTGGGCCGCGCATTCGAAGGACGGAGGCTGCTCGATGTCTGACACCAACAGCCCGCAGGACTGGAACGCCCTCGCCGAACGCGTGGCGTGCCATGTCGACAACTACCTGAACGGACTGGAGGCCGTCGCCCGCGGTGACGGCGGTACGCACACCATCCCGCTGCTTCTCCTTGAGGTGTCGCAGGTCATCCTCGCCGGTGCGCAGCTCGGCGCCAGCGCCGACGTGATCCTCCCGGACAACTGGGAGCCGGAGGTCGGCGACGACCCCGACCTCGACGCCGTCCGGCAGGGCCTGTCCGAGCGGCTGGTCGCCCTGGACGAGTACGTCGAGGTGTTCGACCCGTACAAGGACACCGAGCCCACGTCCTACCGCCTGTCGGACGACCTGGTCGACGTCGCCAGCGACCTCGTCCACGGGTTGCGCCACTACAACCAGGACCGCCCCCTGGAAGCCCTCTGGTGGTGGCAGTACTCCTACTTCAACCACTGGGGCAACCACGCCGGTGCCGCGCTGCGCGCCCTTCACGCCTTCGTCGCCAACGCCCGCCTGGACGTCGCCCCAGAGGCCGAGGCGGCGCCCGCCTAGCCGGACGCGCCGGGCCCGGCCGGCGCGCCCAGCGCCCACGCGATCACCTCGGCCGCCTTCTCGGCGTCCGAGCCGATCTGCCCGCCGGTCTCCGAGCCCCACGCGTACGACCCGAGGTCGCCGTCCCACACGACGTGCGCCTCCTGCCCCCGGTACGCGACGTGCAACCGGGGATCGCCGTCGCCGTCGCCGTCCGGACGCGTCGCGGCCACCTGCGGCGCCCGCCGCCGTAGCGCCGCGTACAAGGATTCCAGCGGCCCCCTGCGGACCCGCGGCAACTCGGCCATCAGCTCTCCCATCAGCTCGGTCACCGCGGCGCACGCCCCGGCCGGGGCGGGGCACGGACGCAACGGATCACGGGCGGGCGGGATGAACCACGGCATCCCGCCGGCCCCTGCCGTTACATAGACGCTTTGCCCCACTATTCGGTGGTCCGCGTGGAGGGGCGGGGTCAGCGGATGGCGGTGAGGACCTCGTGGGCGACGGCGTCGCGTTCGGCCGCCTCCTGCTCCGCCGCCTCCTTCTCGGCCTGGACGCGGGTGTCGTACGCGGCGCGGGCGGCGGCGATCGCGTTCTGGTGCTCTTCCGTCCAGGTGACCAGCGAGCGGATCGTCTCGTGCAGGGTCACCCCCATGGGCGTGAGCGCGTAGTCGACGCGCGGCGGGACGGTCGGATGCACCGTCCGGCTGACCAGCCCGTCCCGCTCCAGATGCCGGAGGGTTCTGGCGAGCATCCGCTGGCTGATGCCGTCGATCCGGCGGCGCAGCTCGGTGAACCGCAGCGAACGCTGGTCCAGCAACGCGATGATCAGCAGCGACCACTTGTCCGCGACGCGCTCCAGGATCTGCCGGACCTCGCAGTCGTTGCGCGTGTGCCACTGCAGGACGTCCTCGTCGGCGGCGGTATCCCCGCAGTAACCGGGGGACGCGAAAGTTCCGTCTTCCATGATGCCCAATGGTGACTGACGATGCTGTCGGTAACAAGAGGGAACCGGCATCCATGAAGGTAACCGGGCCCTCCTCCCAGAGGAGTCGGCTCATGTCCACATCCGCTGCCCGTATGGACAGACGTGCCTGGGCGCAATTGCTCGTGCTGTGCGGCGCTGTCTTCCTGGAGGGCATCGACGTCGCGATGCTCAACGTCGCGCTGCCGTCGATCCGGGCGGACCTCGGCCTGTCGACCGGGATGCTCAGCGGCGTCATCAGCGCCTATGTGCTCGGCTACGGCGGGTTCATGCTGCTGGGCGGACGCACCGCCGACCTGCTCGGCCACCGCCGCGTGTTCCTCTTCTGGCTGGTGGTCTTCCTGCTGTTCTCCGGGCTCGGCGGGTTCGCCACGAGCGGCTGGACGCTGCTGGCCGCCCGGTTCGTCACCGGGGTCGCGTCGGCGTTCATGGCCCCGGCGGGGCTCGCGCTCGTCACCGCCATGTTCCCGGCCGGACCCGCGCGCACCAGGGCGCTCGGCGTCTACGCGGGCACGGCCGCGGGCGGCTTCACGCTCGGTCTCGTCGCCGGCGGGCTGCTCACCTCGCTCGGCTGGCGCTGGGTGTTCTTCGCGCCGGTCATCCTGGCGGCGGTCATCCTGGCCGCGGCGGTTCCCCTGGTCAGGGATCCTGACTCCGCCCGGCCCCGCGGCATCTCGGGCGGCTTCGACCTGGTGGGCGCGTTCAGCGTCACCGGCGCGATGCTGCTGCTCGCGTACGGGGTCGTCCGGCTGGAACGCCCCGGCGACGGCGCCGCGCTGACCGCGGGCGCCTTCGCCGGCGGCCTGGCGCTCCTCGCCGCGTTCGTCGCGGTCGAGCACAGGGCCGCGAAGCCGCTCGTCCGCCTCGGAATCCTCCGTTCGGCCGCACTGGTGCGGACGGATCTGAGCGCGCTGCTGTTCATCGGCGCCTTCGCGGGCTTCCAGTTCCTGATGACGTTGTATCTGCAGGAACTCCGCGGCTGGACGACCTGGCAGACCGGCCTGGCCATGCTCGTCCTCGGCATCGACACCGTCCTCGCGCCCACCGTGACGCCGCGCCTGGTGAACCGCTTCGGGAACCTCCGGGTCCTGCTCGGCGGCCTCGTCCTCGCGGCCGCGGCGTACGGGCTGTTCCTGCCCGTCGGCCTCGACTGGGCCTACACGACCATGTTCCCGATCATGGGATTGCTGGGGCTGGCGTTCGCCCTGGCCTACGGCCCGCTGACGATGGCCGCCACGGAAGGCGTCGACGAGAGCGAACACGGCCTGGCCGGCGGCCTGTTCTACACCGCGATCCAGTTCGGCACGGCGCTCGGCCTGTCCGCCGTGACCGCCGTCCAGGTCGCGGCTCTGGGCGGCGACGGCTCGCGGGGCGCGAGCCTCGACGCCCTCCGGATCGCCCTTGCGGTCCCCTTCGCGGCCGCCCTGGCCGCAGCTGTGATCACCGCGTTCGGCCTCCGCGCCCGTGCGACGCGAACCGCCGAACCGGTGCCCGACCCCATCAAGATCACCACTTAGGGGTTCGCCCGCGCCCCGTGCCGTCGGCCCGTGCCGTCGGCCCGGTGAGCGGGCGGGGCCGCGCAGTGAGCAGCGGGCGTGCCGCGCAGTCCGGCACGCCCGCTTCCGCTGGTCTCGATCAACCGCCGGGTTTCGTGATCGGCGCCGTCCAGGTCGCCTTCCATGTCTTCGGACCGACGATGCCGTCGATCTGAAGCTTCTTCTCCTTCTGGAATGCGCGGCAGACCTTCTCGGAGTGCGGGCCGTAGATGCTGTCCACCACGATGCTCGTCCAGCCCCGCTTGCGCATCTGCATCTGCCAGGTGCGGACGTCATCGCCCTTCATGGGCGGTGGCTGCGTGATGTTTCTGCCCGGCCACGGCGGAGCCTTTGCCGTCTGAGTTTCATGCTCAGTCATGATCGTTACTCTCCTGTACTCGGTTTCTCCGACAAAACTCACTCTCCGTCCGGTGAGTTCGCGTATCAACGTCAATCAAGGAAGATTTCAGTAAAGAGCGCTGTAGCTGCATTCTCCGGCGGACTCCGGATGAACCTAGATATAATTGGACATTCAACCCCTGGTGCGGTTCCGCCGGAACCGACCCTTTGGTGCGCTGCCGTTCGGCGACGGCGACGGCGACGGCGACGGCACCGTGGCCGTCGCTTCCGGACGGACGATCTCACCTGACGCCCTCGGATCGGCGGTTCCGTGCACGCCTTCCAGCACCGCCTGGCCCTGCCTGTCCACGAACTTCGTGAACAGCTCCTGCGAGTAGCCGAAGATGACCGCCCAGGCGATGATCTGGGCCGATGTGTCGAGGGCGCTCAGTCCGGGGATGAACGCGCCGCGCAGGAGCAGGAGCCCGAGTACGGCCACGAGCGCCCCGGTGGGGAGTTTCAGGAGGGCGAGCGCAACGGGGATCCCGAAGGCGGTCGACGTCCCCCGGACCTTCCGCAGGGCCGTGGCCGCCGCGATGCTGGCCGCCGTCACGCCGGCGATCTCGACGATGGCGTAGTCCGCCGGCGCGGCGACCCGGCCGACCTGCTGCTCGGCCTGCGCACCGGGCGGCAGCGGAGCGGACCTGCTGGGGCAGACGATGCCGAACTCCTGCTGGGAGCCGTTCGCGAGCGTGAAGCACAGCGGCACGGCGGATGTCCAGATGGCACTGAACACGGCGATGGCGACCGCCAGACAGAACAGGAGCGCCGTCACCCACCGGACCATGCGCACGAAGTTCGTGGCGCGCAGTTTCTCCTTCAGCGAGGCCTCACGCGCGGCGTCGACGGCCTCCAGCACGGCCCCCACAGACTGGGGCGACGGCGTGAAGTCCTGGTTCGCCAGCTGCGCCTGCTGCATGTTCCGTGCGAGGTTCTCGGCGGCGACCCTGCGCGTGTCGTCCGCCGGCAGGTGCTGCTTGATGATCGCGAACAGGTCCGGCAGGTGCGGCACGACGTCCTCGGCCGGAAGCGTTCTCAACCACATGGTGCGCGCGGAATTGACGTGCATCTGCGCCGCGGTCACATGGGACGCCGTCGGGGCCCGCCAATGCTGATCGAAATCGATGACGCTGTGCGCCCGGTCCAGCGCCTGCCGGGCGCGGGCCAGCAGGTGTGCGCGTTCGGCGGATTGGGGCTTCGTGAACTCGCCGGCATCCAGCGCGGCGTCCAATTCCCGGGCATTCGCGCGAACCGCTTCGCAGAGCGCCCATGAAGTGCGTTCGCTCCGCCATTCGGAGACTCTGGACGCGAAAGGTAGTCGCGATTTCGTTCGGCTCATGCGCGCAAGTCCCTCCGGGATGCCGCGCCGCCCATCGTCCTCGGAGCCCAGAGTTCAGCGTAATTGTGCGGCAGCCGTGGAAATCCATGCCACGGTACATTGTGCGTCACGTTCGAACAGCTCACGCGGACGGTCGGACGGCGGGCGCGGCGGACGGGGGCCCAGGCGACCGCGCGGCCGCCTCCCCGCTCCGCGGGCAGAGAGTTACCTGGTTGTGATCCATTTTGGCGGGCTCGGTACACTCGTCGTTCGGTACGCCTGACCCCGATCCGAGGAGCGCCCGCTCGTGGCTCTAATCGTGCAGAAGTACGGTGGCTCCTCCGTCGCCGACGCCGAAGGCGTCAAGCGGGTCGCCCAGCGCATCGTCGCGACGAAGAAGGCGGGCAACGACGTGGTCGTCGTCGTGTCCGCCATGGGTGACACGACGGATGATCTCATCGATATGGCCAAGCAGGTCAGTCCCCTGCCGCCGGGCCGTGAGCTCGACATGCTGCTCACCGCCGGCGAACGGATCTCGATGGCCCTGCTGGCCATGGCCATCGCGAACCTGGGCCACGAGGCCCGCTCGTTCACCGGCTCCCAGGCCGGTGTGATCACCGACGGCTCGCACGGCAAAGCGAAGATCATCGATGTGACGCCGGGGCGGATACGGACCGCGCTGGACGAGGGCTCGATCTGCATCGTGGCCGGTTTCCAGGGGGTCTCGCAGGGCACCAAGGACATCACCACGCTCGGCCGCGGCGGGTCCGACACCACCGCGGTCGCGCTGGCGGCGTCGCTCGGCGCCGACGTCTGCGAGATCTACTCTGACGTCGACGGTGTTTTCACCGCCGACCCGCGCATCGTGCCCGCCGCCCATAAGATTCCGAAGATCTCCTACGAGGAGATGCTGGAGATGGCGGCGAACGGTGCGAAAATCCTGCATCTGCGCTGCGTGGAGTACGCGCGCCGCTACAACATCCCGATCCATGTGCGGTCCTCGTTCAGTCAGAAGGAAGGCACCTGGGTCGTCGACAGCAGCGAGATCGAAGGACACGACATGGAGCAGGCGATCATCTCCGGCGTCGCCCACGACCGGAGCGAAGCCAAGATCACCGTGGTGGGCGTTCCGGACAAGGTCGGTGAGGCCGCCGCGATCTTCACGGTGCTGTCCGATGCCGAGATCAACATCGACATGATCGTGCAGAACGTGTCGGCGGCGTCCACCGGACGCACCGACATCTCGTTCACGCTCCCGTCGACCGACGGGCAGACGGCGCTGACCGCCCTCAACAAGCTGAAGGACCGCATCGGGTTCGAGTCGCTCCGCTACGACGACCGGATCGGCAAGGTCTCGCTGATCGGCGCGGGGATGCGCTCGCACCCCGGTGTCACCGCCAAGCTGTTCGGCGCGATCGCCGACGCCGGGGTCAACATCGAGATGATCTCCACTTCGGAGATCCGGATCTCCGTCGTGGTCGCCCAGGACGACGTCGACACCTCGGTCGCCGCGGCGCACCACGCGTTCGACCTCGACGCCGAGCAGGTCGAGGCCGTCGTCTACGGAGGCACCGGCCGCTGACCAGCGCGAAGGCCGCGCGGCCGGAGGAGCGGGCGCCGGTCGCGGCGGCCTTCGCGGAATGAGCACGACGGCGTGGCGGGCTTTAGGGTGGCAGGCGTGACCGAGACGAAGGCCGTGAAGTCCGAGCAGACGCGGTCCCTGATCGTCGAGACGGCGCTGCGGCTGTTCAGGGAACGCGGATACGAGGCGACGACGATGCGGGCGATCGCCAAGGAGGCGGGCGTCTCGGTCGGCAACGCCTACTACTACTTCGGCTCCAAGGAAGAGCTGATCCAGGCCTACTATGACGAGTTGCAGGACGAGCACCTCGCCGCCTGCCGTGCCGTCCTGGACGCGGAGACGGAGTTCGCGCGGCGGCTGCTGGGCGTGCTGATGGCCCGCGTCGACACGATGGTCCCGTACCACGAGTTCGCGGGGAAGTTCTTCAAGTTCGCCGCCGAGCCGACGAGCCCGCTCAACCCGTTCAGCGCCGAGTCGGGCCCGGCCCGCGAGTCGGCGGTCGCGATCTACCGCGAGGTCGTGGAAGGCTCCGACCTGAAGATCGACAAGGAGTTCCGGGCGGAGCTGCCCGAGCTGCTGTGGATCTACTCGATGGGCATCGTCCTGTACTGGGTGCACGACAGCTCGCCGGGCTGCCGCAAGACGTATCTGCTGGTGGAACGGACGGTCCCGCTGGTCAACCGTATGGTGTCGATGTCGCGCATGCCGGGTTTCAAGTCGGTGACCCGGGAGCTGGTCGGCATCATCCGCGAGGTCCGCGCCTGACCACGCGGCGCCTGTGCGCTCACCGGAAGGTGACGTCCCAGTGGTCCTTCTCGCGGGCGAACAGCGCACCGCCCGGTGAACGGTAGAGCTCGGCGCCGTCGCCCCGGACACCGGCGGACGGGTAGCGCTTGATCGCCCGGTCGACGCAGCGTCCCGGTGCGATGTCGGCCTTGTAGCCGTTCCAGTGGCTGTGGGTGCCGCTCGCGTGCCCGCGCTCGGTGCCGCCGGTGACGGTGATCTCGCAGCCGCTTGACTCCGCGAAGCCGATCAGCCCTTTGATCGTCCCCCAGCGGATGTTCTCGAACGATGTGCAGGTCGTGACCTTCCGGTTGGAGCAGCCGCCGGTCGACGTCCAGCGGATGCCGTTTCCCCGCAGAATGTCCTTGACGAACCGCTGCTCCAGGCGCTGTGACTCGGGAATGTCCAGCGGCAGGACGCCCGGACGCACGGCACCCGAGGGGGCGGCGGCCTTCTCAGGCGCGACGCCCTGGGAAGGCGCGTGCTGTGGCGCGGCGTTCGCGGATGTGGCGCCTTGGGGTGCGGCACCGGTGGGCTCGGTCCCCGGGAGCATGGCGCCCTGCGGTGGGACGTCCGGAGACGCGGCGTTCTGGGGTGGGACGTCCGGTGGTGCGGTCCCCTGGAGAAGAGCCGGCGGTGAGGCCGAACGAGGGAGCGGCCCGGGTCCGGCAGCCGGATCGGTGGCCGGGTGGGCGGCGGATGCCCGGTCTGGTGCGGCGGTGAGCGTCGTGGTGGCGACGGCGAGTCCGGTCACCAGGGCCGTCAGGCGGAACGCCGGGCCGTGCACCCCGGGTTTTCGATGGCCGGCGGCGGCCTGCCGGACGAGCGCATGGACGTGCTGAAGCCGTGTCATGTGATCCCCCCGATCAACGACGGTCGAGCGCCGGGGGGCGAGCCGGGTCCTTACCGGCTCATTGCTCAGTGGCGGCCGGTCGGAGGAATGCCCGACCTTCGATCTTGTAAACCCGGGGGCGGGCGAGGCCCTCGCCCGCCCCCGGGGTAGATCACGACATACCGAGATGCTTCCGTGCAAAGCCGATTTCGGCGGCCATCTGGGTGATCCGTTCCTCGACGACGAGGGAGCCGTGCCCGGCGTCGTACCGGTAAACCTCGTGCGGATGGCCCAGCTCGCCGAGCCGCCCGAGGTAGTTGTCGATCTGCCGGATGGGGCAGCGCGGGTCGTTCTCCCCGGCCAGGATCATCACCGGCGCCCTGACCTGCGAGACGTACGTGATCGGTGACGATTCGCGGTAGCGGTCCGGGACCTCGTCCGGGGAGCCGCCGAACAGCGACCGGTCGAACGCCTGCAGGCCCTCCATCTCGTCCTCGTACGCGGCGACGTAGTCGGCGACGGGGACGGCCGCGACGCCGACGCTCCAGTCGTCCGGCTGCGTGCCGACGCCGAGAAGGGTAAGGAAACCGCCCCACGACCCGCCCGTCAGGACGAGCCGCGCCGGGTCGGCGAGCCCGCTGGACACCGCCCAGTCGCGGACGGCCTTGATGTCCTCCAGTTCGGTGAGCCCGACCCGTCCCTCGATGGCGTCGCGCCACTGCGACCCGTAGCCCGTCGACCCCCGGTAATTGACGCGGACGACGGCGAACCCATGGTCGATCCAGGCGGCGACGGGCGCGACGAACGAGTCGTCGTCCTGCGCCGTCGGCCCGCCGTGGACGTCGAACACGGTCGGGTGGGGACGGTCGCCGTCCGGCTTGCTGACCAGCGCGTGGATGCGGCCGCCGGGGCCGTCGACCCACACGTCCTCGACCGGGACGGACGGCGGCGCGGCCGGACCCGGCGGCGTGAGGACGACCGCACCGGACGTCGACCTGATCACCGGGGGTTCGGCGGCGGACGACCAGGAGAACTCGACGGTCCCGTCCGGCCGGACGTCCGCGCCGCCGAGCACCCCGCGCGGTGTGTCGATCTTCGTGAGGGTCTCGTCGGACAGGTCGTAGCGGTACAGCTCGTCGCGCGCCTCGTGCGAGTGGGAGATCAGCAGCGCCGTCCCGTCCGGGTACCAGCCGGCGCCGATCTCACCGGGCAGGTCGAGGACGATCTCCTGTTCGGTGCCGATGACGGGGTCCCAGATCAGCATCTCGTCCCGGCCGCGCCGCTCGTGGTTGACCAGGAGCCGCGAATCCCCCTCGACCGGGGCGAACCCGGCCCCGTACACGCCCTTGCCGGGACCGTCCCACAGGTCGCGGACCGTGGCGCCGTCCGGGCGGACCACGCGCAGGGCCATGTGGCGGCTGTCGCCGTGCTCGCTGTGCCCGATCGCGATGAGGCTCTCCCCCCGCGAGAGCGCGGCGACGTGCGCGTCCTCCGCGTGGTGGTAGAGCACCTCGGGTGAGGCGCCGGCCTGGCACAGGTAGATCGTGTTGCCCTCGTCGGTCGTCCGCCCGACGACGGCAAGTCCGGTTCGGCCCAGGCACAGCCCGGACGGGTACGACGGCTCCAGTCCGGGGACGGCCTCGACGCTCTCCGCCCCTTCCTCCGCGTCGAACGGGACGCGTTTCCACACACCGAACTCGTCGCCGTCCGTATCGGCGAACCACCACACCCATTCACCGGACGGGTCGATGGTGCCCATCCATGTGCCGTTGGGCCGTTCGGTCACCTGACGTTGCGCGCCGGTGTCACGGTCCCACGTGTAGATTTCCCAAGTCCCGGTGACGTTCGACCGGTAGATGCTGTGGCTCGGGGCGTCTCGCGCCCATCGGGGCAGGCTCATCCGGGCGGCCCGGAATCGCGCCTTCCAGCGTTCGTCGTCGACCATCTCCCCGATGTTACGGCCGATCAGACGTTCGTCGACACCATGACGGCCGCGTTCCGCCGAACGGCCGTCCGGGCGGGTCAGGGGGCGGTGAGGCGGCCGAGGAGCTGATCGATCGCGGCGCGGACCTGCCGGTCCATGGCGCGGGCGAAGCCCGCCTCGACGGTGACCTGGGCGCCGGGGCGCAGCCGCGCGAGGGTGTCGGTGAGATCGCCGAGGTCCTGCTCGTCGATGCGTCCGACGACGTGCGTGGCGATCAGCCGGATGAACATGGCGGCCAGGTCGTCCATGCTGCGCTGGAGCTCCTGCCCGGCCGAGAGGACCTCTTGCAGTGGAACCCCCGCCTGGACGAGCGTCACCGTCGCCTCCAGCTGGCGGCGGCTCCAGTGGGTGACGCGGTCGCCGTCCACTTCGATGTGGCCTAGGGCGACGGCCCTCTCCAGGGATTTCGGGTCGACCTCTCCAGGGAACAGCGCTGCCAGATCGTCCAGCGTCATCGTCACCGGGACTTCCTGCGACCACGGCGTCGTGACGGCCTTCTCGACGCCGAGGACGGCGCCGATGTCGCGGCCCTGCTCCCACGCCGACAGCAGTTCGCGGATGCCTTCGAGGGTGTGGCCGCGTTCGAGGAGGTTCCCGATCATGCGGAGGCGCGCGAGATGGTCCTCGGAGTAGAGGCCGATGCGTCCTTCGCGGCGCGGTGGCGGCAGCAGCTTGCGTTCCTGGTAGTAGCGCAGCGTCCGCACCGGGACGCCGGCGGCCTTCGCGAGTTCGCCGATGCGGTACTCGCGGCCACCGCCGCCGGGGTGGACGTCCTGATCGTCCATCGGCTCTTCGCTCACGGCCGCAAGCATAGTTCGCGGCCGGAGACGGTCACGCCCCGTATCGTCCGCTGGCGGAACGTGTCAGTGATCGCGCACGTCGGAGACATGTCATCGTCCTGGAGACACGTCGTCGTCTTAGTCGCAGCCGCGGAAAGGCCGAACATGCCGAAGAAACGTCCCGTCGCCCTCGCGCTCACCGTCCTGGTCGCCACGTTCGGGCTGACGGCCTGCGGTGGGGGGAGCCGCTGGTGCGAGCACGACGCGACCGACCGGGAGGTCGCCGACCGGTACTGCGAGAACAACACGCCGGGGTACGAGTGGGAGTCCGGTAGCAAGTCCAAGAAGAAGTCCAAGACGAAGAGCAGGACGCGCCACTGACCCGGAACGTCCGCCCTCGACCGGCGGACCGCGCGGGGTGTCTCGGCGCGGCGGCTAAGTGACGCGCCGGACGGTCATGGTCTTGCGTTGTCGACGCCGGCGCCTTTCGTTCACGGCCTGGGACGCCTCGGTGGCGAGCAGGTCGCGCAGCGAACGCGGGACGATGTCCTCGCGCCGGTCGGTGAACGGTGAACGCATCGGGCTTCCTCCCTTGTCGTGGGGACTGTCAGGTGTCGTGGGGCCGTCAGGCGGCGGTGACGAGGTCGCGGTGGTAGGCCTCGGACACGGTGGTGAGCGCCCAGCGCATCCGCTGGAGGTAGGTCTCGGGGTGGTCACCGGCCTCCTGGGCGACGGCTGCGACGCAGGCGGAGCGGTCGCCGCCGCACGCGCCGAACCGGTCGCCGATGGCCGTCCGGACCTGCTCGGCGGAGGGGTGGTCGGAGGCCTGGATCCCGCAGCAGAACAGGATCTCGGCCAGGTCGGACGTGGTGAGCGAGGTGAGGGTCGGCGTGTTCGACATCTTTGCCTTCTTCCTGCGGAGGGGTCCTCGTTCCCCTGCTGCTGAATATGACTCTGCCCGCGGGGCGAATTAATCGCCATCGGGGAAAACCCCCAACCGGGGTGGAGTAATCCCCCGGGAGATCCGTGGTCCTGGCCCCCTGAGACGGACCCTGACCACTGGGGTGGAGTCAGGGTGCGGGGGGCGGGGTTCCGGCGCGGTGCTCGGTGACTTTCCAGGTTAGTTCCGCTCTGCAAATCCGCCGGCGAGCGCGTCCCGGAAGGCGTGCACGGCCGGGTGCGAGCCGCCTCCGCGGCGGGACGCGGTGAAAAGGCGGCGCACCCGCTCCTCCTCCGGAAGCCGCACGACCGGCACCGTCGGCGGCCGTCCCGACCACACGAGCCCCGGCAGCAGCGCGGCGGCATGACCGCGCTCGGCCAGCCGGAGATGCAGCAGCAGGTCGGTGGACTCGAACCGCACGTCCGGCTCGAACCCCGCCGCGCGGCAGAGCCTCGTCGCCCACCGCCGGGACGCGGTACCGGCGGGCTCCATGACCCACGGCACCCCCGCGAGATCCGCCGGCCCCCCATCGGCCGGTGCGGGGATGGCCAGGGTCATCTCGTCCTCGCCGAGTTCGGCGTACTCGATCCCCGCCGGGCGCGGGCTCGGGTCGCCCGGGTACTCCTCGGTGATGACCAGGTCGAAGTCCCGCGCGAGCAGGCCGGGGAGGGCACTTTCGGGCTCCCGCTGGGTGAGCTCCACGCGCAGCCGCGGATGGGCGTCGCGGAGCAGGCTGAGCGCGTCCGGAACGAGTGCGAGCGCGGCCGTCTGGAACGCGGCGACGCGCAGCACCCCGGTGATGCCCCGCAGGGACGCGGCGAGGTCGGCCTCCGCGCGTTCGAGGCGCTCCAGCACGGCCTCGGTGTGCGCGACGAGGATCTCCGCCTGCGCCGTCAGCCGGACGCGCCGCCCCACCGGCTCCAGCAGCGGCACGCCGGCCTCCTTCTCCAGGACGGACAGCTGCTGCGAGATCGACGACGGACTGTAGGAGAGGGCCTCGGCGACGGCGGCGAGCGTCCCGCGATGCTTCAGCTCGCGGAGCAGCCGGAGCCGGTGGAGATCCAACACGGAGACCCCTCCCCATTCATCGGTTCTGCTGATGATTATCGCTCAGAAACATTCGCTGGACCGATGGAAGTGGCCTGCGGAAACGTGTGACCCATGGCCACAGCTCCCGCCTCGCTCGGTTTGTCCTGGTTCACTCGTCCGGCCGCCAGGGCGTGGACGTGCCCGCCCGCCCCCGCCGACGTCGCGTCCTTCCACCGGACGCTCCCCGGATACGCCCCCACGCCGCTCGTGGAACTGCCGTCCCTGGCCGCCGAACTCGGTGTCCGGCGGCTGTTCGTGAAGGACGAGTCGTCCCGCCTCGGGCTGCCCGCGTTCAAGATCCTCGGCGCCTCGTGGGGGGTGCACCGGGCGCTCTGCGAGCACCACGGCCTGCCGCCCCGCGCCCCGCTCGCGCGGCCGCGCGACCTCGCTCGCCACGGCGGCGCAGCCGGGCCTCCGGTGCGGCTCGTCACCGCGACGGACGGCAACCACGGCCGCGCGGTCGCCGCCATGGCCCGCATGCTGGGGCTCGCCGCGGACGTCTTCGTCCCGCACGGCGTCCACCCGGCCGCCGTGGCCGCGATCAAGGAGGAGGGCGCGGGCGTCACCGAGGTGCCGGCACCCTACGACGAGGCGGTCCGGTTCGCGGCGGACGTCGCGGCCTCCGACCCCTCGGCGCTGCTCGTCCAGGACACCGCCTGGCCAGGCTACGAGCGCGTGCCGCAGTGGATCGTCGACGGCTACTCCACACTCTTCACCGAAATCGACGAACAGCTCGCCGCGGCCGGCGCGGTCCCAGCCGGCCTTGTCGCCGTCCCAGCCGGCGTGGGTTCGCTGGCCCAGGCGGCCGTGACCCACTACAGGGCCGGACGATCCGCACCCACCTTGCTCTGCGTGGAGCCTGATGCGGCGCCTTGCGTGTTGGCGAGCCTCCACCACGACCGTCCGGTCACCGTCCAGACCGGATCGACCACCATGGCGGGGCTCAACTGCGCCACACCGTCCAGCCTCGCCTGGCCGTTCCTCCGCTCGGGCCTGGACGCGGCGGTGGCGGTCACCGACGCCGCCACCGCCCGCACGGCCCGCGACCTGGCCGCCCTTGGCGTTTCCGCAGGCCCCTGCGGAGCCGCCTCCCTGGCCGGAGCCCGCGCGGCCCTCACTCCGCGTCGTCGCTCCGCTCTCGCGCCCCAACACCGAGAGACGGTCGTCCTCCTGAGCACGGAGGGCTCGACAGCCAACCCTGCTTGATGCGCGGTGTCGCGCATGCCATGAACCGATGCCTCTTTAGGGACATTGCGGAGAAAGGGGTTAATTTCGTCCCTACGCGTCGGTAACATGCCTACCCCACCGCGCTCGCGCGGGCGGCACCCGCCAACGACATGGGGGACATCCCATGAAGCCCGACCTGGAGCAGTTCCTCACCGAACGCCTCGACGAGATCACCGCCGAGGTGGTCGGCGAGATCACCACCCGCGTCCCCGCCTACACGCATGTGCGGGCCAGTGCCGTGCTGACACTCGTCCGGGACGCCCTCACCGGCTACCTCGGCGTCCGGGACCGGGGGGCGGTGCTCGACTCGTTCCGCGACCTCGGAGCCAGCGAGGCCCACGCCGGCCAGGAGATCCACCACTTCGAGTCGGCGCTGCGCGCCGGCGCCCGCGTCGTCGTCCGCCGGACGGCCAACGCCGCCGCCCGCATCTACCCGCCCACGACCGAGTTCATCACGGTCATGGAGACCGCCTTCACCGCCGAGGAGGAGATCGTCGATGCCGCGGTCGACGGCCACTGCCGGGCCATGCGCCCCGAAATGGACCGCCGCCTCCACGCCCTCCTCAGCGAGAACTAGGCCGGACGCTCGTCCCTGCCGCTAGTGCTGGTGGACCGCCCTTTCGTTCGGGACGCAGTGGGTCATCTTCAGCCCGTCCACGTTCCGCGGGCCGTTCTTCCCGAGGTTCTCGAGCCGCTGCCTGTCCTCGTCCGTGAGGTCCTGGCCGGGTAGCGGATCCAGATGCTTGACGTCATCCGGGCCGATCCCGAGCCCGTCGCCGACGCGCAGCCCCAGGTCGTCCTCGACCAGCAGGAAATGCCACACCATCCGCTCCTGCACGGGACGCGCGCACTCGGAGATCAGCTCGACGAAATTGCTCACCAGATCGTCGCGCTCCCAGTCCTCCATCAGCCGGTACCGCTGGCCCGCCTGCCTGTAGTCGTTCGCCCGCTCGATGCGCATGCGGGTCAGCCGGCCGCGGATCTCCGGGCCCTGCTCGTCGTGCACCGGATCCCGGCCCTCCCGCAGGCCGCCGGTGATGGACGGCTCGTAGTTCACGTGCGGGTTCTCGCCCCCGGAATCGACGTAGTAGGCCATCTCCCCGTCGCGCTGATTCGTCTGCACCCGGGAGCCCTTGGCCTGGTTCACGGGCAGCTGCAGGTAATTCGGCCCCACCCGGTGGCGCTGCGTGTCGCTGTAGGAGAACGTCCGCCCGACGAGCATCTTGTCGTCGGAGAAGTCGAGGCCGTCGACGAGAACACCCGTGCCGAACGAGATCTGCTCGTTCTCGGCGAAGTTGTTCTCGACGTTCTTGTCCAGGACGATCCGTCCCACCGGCAGCGCGGGGAACTGGTCCTCGGGCCAGACCTTGGTGTCGTCGAGCGGATCGAAGTCCAGTTCCGCGTGTTCGTGGTCGTCCATCATCTGAACGAGAAGCTCCCACTCCGGGAACTCGCCGCGGTCGATGGCGTCGCGCAGATCCTTGGTGGCATGCCCGAGTTCACCGGCCTGCACCGCCGCCGCGTCCTGCCCCGTCATGCTCCGCACACCCTGCTTCGGCATCCAGTGGTACTTGACGAGCTTCGTCTCGCCCGCCTGGTTCACCCACTTGTAGGTGTTCACGCCGAAGCCCTGCATGTGCCGGTAGTCGGACGGGATTCCACGCGGGCTGAAGAGGTTGACGAGCATGTGCATCGACTCGGGGCTCTGCGACATGAAGTCGAAGATCCTCGCCGGTTCCTGGCGGAACGTCACCGGGTCCGGCTTGAGCGCGTGGATGACGTCGGGGAACTTGATGGCGTCGCGGATGAAGAAGACCGCCAGGTTGTTCCCGACGAGGTCCCAGTTGCCGTCCTCGGTGTAGAACTTGATGGCGAACCCACGCGGGTCCCGCGCCGCCTCGGACGAGTCGCGGCCGCCGATGACCGTGGAGAACCGCAGCGCGATCGGCGTCCGCTTCCCCTGTTCCTGGAACAGTTTCGCCCGGGTGTACGACGCGATCGGCTCGTCGCCCCATTTCCCGTACGCCTCGAAGAACCCGTACGTCGTCACACCCCGCGCATGGACGACACGTTCTGGAATGCGCTCCCGGTCGAAGTGGCTGATCTTCTCCAGGAACTGATAGTTCTCCAGCGTCGCCGGGCCCCGGGAACCCACCGTGCGCTGGTTCTGGTTGTCGTAGACCGGGTGGCCCTGCCGGTTGGTGAGCACCGGACGCTCGTCCCCCGGCTGCGGCCCCCCACTCGAAACGTCCGTCACGACACCGTCTCCTCTCGCTGGTTTCGTGCGGCCCTACCCGAAGGGCGCGCAAACCAACGTCCCCCCAGGTAAACCGTCATCCAGCCCCCCACCCACCACCATTCAGCGGACGAGCTTCGCGCGGCCACGCCGACTGCGCCAGTGGACGCTGGCAGTTTGTTGCTTGGGTGACAAGAAATCTGCGTCCGCCGTCGTCAGAATCAGGGCCATGAAGAAGCTGAGCAAGGCGGCGGCGGTTCTGGCGCTATCCGGGACGCTGACCCTGGCCGCAACGGTCCCGGCCCAGGCGGCCCCCACGCCCGAGCCCGAACGCCAGGTCCCGGAGAGCGTCGTCAAGCAACTCCCAGCCCCTCTCCAGACAGCTGTGGAGGAGAACATGGGCGACATCGGATGGGACGACAAGGGCCCCTACATCGTCTGGGGCAACATGAACTGCCACATCCACCTCCTACTCCCCTGGGAATGGACGTGGGCGTGGGGAACAGGCCCCTGCTGGTTCTAGAGACCCCGGGTCAGGGACCAGAGCGGTCCTGATCAGCGGAGTGCGGCCGTGAGGTCGTCCAGGTACCGGGAAACCGGGCCGAAGGTGAGGAGCCCGCTGCCGGCGCCGGCCAGTTCCTCCGCGGCCGGGGCCAGTTCGTCGCGTGCACGTTCCATCGCCTCGCGGTCGTCGACCGCGATGGCGGCCCGTGCGGTGAGGCACCACATGGCCTCGAACAGCAGATCACGCGGCGGATCCGGTGCCTTCCGCAGTGCCGTGGCGCCTTCGCCTCGCCGCCCTTCCGCCAGCAGAACCAGCGGACGGGCCCACGGCAGGTAAGGCCCCCAATCGGTGTGCGCGTCCGTCTGCGCAGGCCGCCCGTCCCGGACCCGGAGGGCCAGTTCCGCCAGCGCGGGCAACCCGGCCTCGAACCCGGGCATACCGGAACCGTCCATCCGCGCAACGGCGTCCCGGTAGGCGGCCTCCACCTCTTCTCCCGGCACCTGATCGGACGCGGCGAGCCGCAGCGCCCGATACCAGGCGGTGAACACACCCACCAGCGGACGCTCATGGCGCTCGGCAAGACGCTCCGCCGCCGCGGCATGGCCATCGGCTCCCGCGAAATCGGCGAGCGCACTCCGGGCCTGGAGCCGGACGAGGTGTCCCAGCACCTCGTAGCTGACCAAACCGTGCCGGGCGGACAGTTCGACGAGTTCGGCGCCGATCCCGTCCCGCTGCGGAGCCGACCCCGCCCGATGGAAGCTCTGCATGAACACGCCGTTGAGAGTGAACGCCAACAGCGCCGGATCGTCCAGGCCGCGGGCTATCCGCTCCGCTTCCCGAGCCGCTTCACGACCGCGGCCGGTGCGGGCACCGCGCGACTCCAGCGCGACCGTGGCCAGCAGCCGCGCCCGCGTCACCGAGGGCCCGCCGGCCGTCAGCGCGGCGAGGGTGCGCTCCGCCGCCGCCACCACCTGCGATGCCTGCTCCGGGTCGTCCGACCGCGTCCAGATCGCGGGGACGTCGTATGCGCCGATCACCCGCGCGGTCAGCTCGGCATCGCCCAGCTCCTCGGCCGCCGCGATGGCCGCCATGCGTTGCTCGCGCGCCGCCTCCAGTCCACCGCCGCCGGTCACCGCGAGGTTGCGCAGGATCCCGACCGTCGACTCCAGCCGGGACCGCGCACCGGACGCCACCGTGCGGTCATACGCCTCGGTCGCCTGCGCCCACACGCGGGACGCCGCGTCCTGGCCGGGCTCCAGGCGGTCGGCCTGGTGCAGCATGTCGTCCTCCAGCCCGCGCAACGCCGGACCGGGGTCGATCCCGAGCTGCTCGACCAGCAGCGTCCGGGCCCGGCGCAGCACCGCCAGCGCGTCCCCCTGCCGGCCCGTGCGGTACAGCGCGAGGGCCAGCAGCCGCCACGCCTCCTCGCGCCAGGGATGCTCGGCGACATGCGCGTCCAGATCCGGCACCGCATCGGCGGCGAGCCCCAGCGCCAGTTTCGCCTCGGCCCGGCGCTCGACGGCCCGCAACCGCAACTCCGCCAGACGCGCACGCTCCGCACGAGCCCAGTGCTCGTCGGCGAAATCGGCATAAGCAGGCCCGCGCCACCACCCCAGCGCCTCGTCCAGACGCGGAATCAGCTCCTCTGCCGGACGGGTCACGTCACCTACCACCTGCTCGAACCGCCAGGCGTCCACCCCGTCCACGTCGGCCCGCAGCGCATACCCGGGTCCCTCGGTGACCAGCAGCCGGGACGGTGCCCTCGGCGGACGCTCAGGCTCCAAGGCACGCCGCAACGCCGCCACGAACGTACGAACCGCCCCCACCGCGTCTGGCGGCGGATCCAGCCAGAGATCGTCGACCAGCCGCGTCACCGGGACGACACGCCCCCGGGCGACGATCAGCCGCGCCAGCACCGCACGATGTCTCGGCCCCCTCAAAGCGAGCACGCCGCCGGAGCCGTCCCACGCCGTCACCGGCCCCAAAACCCCGAAAACGACCCCCACGCAGGCAACGCTATAGCGCGCTCATCGAATGCTCATCCACGCCCGGCAGCCTGAAGTCATGCCAACCATCACCGGATTCGACTATCGCCGCATCCCCGTCGCCGACGGCGTCTCCCTCAACGCGGCCGTCGCGGGCACCGGAACCCCGGTCGTCCTCCTGCACGGCTTCCCGCAGACCCACCTGATGTGGCGCCACGTCGCCGCCGACCTGGCGTCCGACCACACCGTCATCTGCCCCGACCTCCGCGGATACGGCGACAGCGACAAGCCCGCCGACGGCTACTCCAAGCGCACCATGGCCGCCGACATCGTCGCCCTGGCCCGCGCCCTCGGCCACGACCGCTTCGCTCTAGCCGGACACGACCGCGGAGCCCTGGTCGCCTTCCGCGCCGGCCTCGACCACCCGGACACGGTCACCCACCTCGCCTGCCTCGACGTCCTCCCGACCCTCGACATGTGGGACGCGATGCACGGTGTCACCGCCGCAGTCGGCTTTCACCTCTTCCTCATGGCCCAGCCGCCGGGCCTGCCCGAAGAACTGATCGCCGGCGCCCCGGACGCCTTCTTCGGCCACTTCCTGGACATCTGGGGGAGTGGCTCGTCCGCGATCCCCGCCGACGTCCGGACCGCCTACCTGGACGCCGGCCGCAACGCCATCCCGTCGATCGTCGCCGACTACCGCGCGTCCGCAGGCATCGACGTCGAACACGACCAGGCCGACCGTGACGCGGGCACTCGACTCCGCATGCCCGTGACCGTCCTCCAGCAGGACTGGGGCGCCGCCCTCGGCTACGACGCCGTCGCCCTGTGGCGCGCATGGGTCGCCGACCTCGACCACACCACCGTCCCCTACGGCCACTTCATGGCAGAGGAGGCCCCCGCCGAAGTGACCAAGGCCCTCAGGAGTCTGCTGACTCGCTGAACGGTTCAGGACGGATCATCACCGGCTCGGACGCCGTCCCTCTGATGACCACAACGGCACCCAGAGCGCGCGCGGCGTCGTCCGGCGGCTCGGCTTGCCCCAGAACGCTGACCTGGGCTCCTTGGTCGATGACCCCTTCGTACAGGCGGATCCGGCAGGTCGCTGGAGAACCGTTGCGGTAACCGCCGGAACGCAGCAGGTCATCGACCCAGGGAACCTTGTCCAGCGTCGTCACCGGCGCCTCGAAGTCCCGCGCCACCGCGACCCGTCCGCCCGCGGCCCTGACGAGTGCGACACCACTGCCGTCGTCCAGCAGGAAGTCGACCGCCTGCCCGAACCGGTGCGTCCCGTCCGAATCGCCCGAACTCGGCACGATCGCCAGCTCACGCGCCAGGTACGAACGTCCGCTGGCCTCACTCGCCGGGACGGCGCCCACCGCCCTGGCCCGCCCCGACAGCCGGCACACCCCGGAAGCCGCCGCGACCGTCGACGCGGGTGCCTTCGCGAACGCCCGCTTCACCGAGCCGCCGGCCCGCAGATACAGGAGAACCAGCCCGCCGACAGAGCCGGCGACCACGAGCAGAACGAGTACCAGATCCATGAGATCTCCCAGGGGCACGCGGCCCGCAAGCCGCATCCTGCCGGGAAACCCCGCCCACCGCCAGGGGCAACGCAACACGTTCTATCGGCTGAAGTAATCCTCGAAACCCTTGGCCAGAGAGTCGGCCATGCGTCGCCGGAACGTGAGACTGGCCATTTTGGCCGCCTCCACCTCGTTGCTCATGTTGCCGCACTCGATGAACGCCGTCGGCACCTTGGCCAGGTTGAGCCCGCCGAGGTCATCGCGCTGGTCCAGGCCGTCCTCGCCGATGTAGGTGGCGTACGGCAGGCCCGTCCCGGCGTGGTAGGCCGCACGAATCGCCTTGCCGAGCTGCACGGACTCGTCCACGATTCCCGCGTTTCCCGCCACGGGCGCCGGCACGATGACGTGGAAACCGTGCCCGGACGGTGGACCGCCGTCCCCATGAATCGACAGGGCCGCGTCGGCGCCGACCCGCCCACCGGTCGCCGCCCGCTCCGTGATGCACGGCCCGACGCCGATGTCGCTCTCCCGCGTCAACGTGACTTCGGCGCCCTTGTCCCTGAGCACCTTCGCCAGCCGGTTCGCCAGATCCCAGTTGAAGGCGTGTTCGGAGTAGCCCTCCGGCGTGACGGTGCCGGTCGTATCGCATGCCTTACGCCCGTTCCCGACCGACAC
The DNA here is from genome assembly GCF_043198445.1 of Spirillospora sp. NPDC048823. Classification (NCBI taxonomy): domain Bacteria; kingdom Bacillati; phylum Actinomycetota; class Actinomycetes; order Streptosporangiales; family Thermomonosporaceae; genus Spirillospora; species Spirillospora sp. NPDC048823. Next base: position 477,520 of record NZ_JBICUT010000004.1, read on the forward strand.
CTGCTTGTTGATCTCCTCGGGATGTGACGCGTTGCCCCCGTTATGACCGGGATCGAGCACGATCACCTTCCCGCGAACCGAAGACCCCTCCGCGGTGGCCGGCGCATCGCCGCCCCCGTCGCCGTCCGCCCCGCACGCCGTGAGCAGGCCAAGGCACAACACCACCCCGGCAACGTTCCGAAAGCACCCCACAGGCCCGCCTCCCCCGCTGACGGCCTCGTACCTGAACAGTCTGCACCGGAAGACACCTGGTCAAACGGCGAGACGCCCCCTCCCGCCGACCGCCCTGACACCGACTCCGACAGCGCGAAGAACACGTTAGGTGGATCACAAGAAATATGTGCCCACGGAAGTAGATTTTCCGGCGAGAGGTGGGTAGAGTCTCTGCCATCGACGAAGAACAAGTCCATGAGACGTGGCAGAGGACGAACTGCCCGGTGAGATGGATGACGCAGGCCGGGCGTGCCGGGGTCAACGCAGTGGAAGGGACTCCGACACCCCGCCTGGTCACCGGTGGCCAACGGGCTGCCGGCCGCAGGAACGCAAGTGATGGCAAGAGAACAGGTAGTGAACAGAAGGTAGGAAACGAAAGGAGGAAGGCGGCACCATCGGGATCGCCCGTCGCAGGCTCCAGTCACGCCGCTCGGGTACCGCAGCTCCACAGATTCGACAGTGGTCACGGTCACGCAACTGCGATCCCCGCGCCTTCGCCCCGTCTGAACGGGCAGTGCGAAGGCCGGACAGATGGTGTTGTACCTCATGGCCCCGGCGCCGCCCATTCGGCGCCGGGGCCAGCGGCGTTTCCTCTCTACATTGAGCCTTGAAAGCAGGCACATGGCAGTACGGAAGGTTTTGTGAACTCCACCCACCCGGCTCGATCCGGCAGTCACCAAGAGCACCAGGACCCGCAGACCACCTCACCAGGCCCGGCGACCGCCGCACCCGCCGGAGCCGGCGATGCCCTGGACGACAAACTCGACGACGAGGACTACCCCGCCTACAGCATGGGCCGAGCCGCCGACATGCTCGGCGTCACTCCGGCGTTCCTGCGCGGCCTTGACGCGGCCAAGCTCTTCGTCCCGCAACGCTCCGCCGGCGGCCACCGCCGCTACTCCCGCTACCAGCTGCGCCTGGCCCAACGCGCCCGGGACCTGGTCGACGAGGGCACCCCGCTAGAGGCGGCCTGCCGCATCATCATCCTCGAAGACCAACTCGCCGAAGCCATGCGCATCAACACCGAACTCCGCGGCCACCCCGAACAGCCACCCGACGCCGGCGCCTGACCAAGCGCGCCCGGGGGCGGAACCGGTGAGCGATCGGTTCCGGCCGGACGCGCCCACCGCCCACCGCTGTGATCACCTGATTCCGTGATCGCAGCGGTGGGAGGCTCACGTCCCGTCCTCTGAGCCGACTATCGGGGGAGTTCGTTGGTCCATCCGGACGTGGAGTTGGTCGAGCCCATCGACTCCCGCCCCCCGTTGATGTCGGCGAAGCCTTCGGCGTTCACCGCGGAGGTCTTCGGGTTGACCACCAGGTTCGTCCCGCCACCGTCGGCGGCGAACAGCAGGCTCTGCCCACCGGGGACCTTCCCCCGGTTCTCGACGTGGGGCAGCGCGGCGAGGGCGCGCAGGGCCGCGGCGCGGACCTTGGGCGGCGCCGGTACGTCCCCGAGCAGGCCGGTCAGGAGCAGGAGCAGGTGGGTCTCCTCCGTGATCTCCGCGTTCTCCTGCTCCGTGGTCCTGCTCTTCAGCAACGTCGCCTTCAGTTCAGCAGGGGACGTCGGCAGCTCCGCGATCTCCGCGATCCCCAGATCGGTGCCGCGCAGCGTGACGGGATGCCGCCCAGGAACCTTCTTGAGCGCCCCACCGTCGAAGCGGGTCCACTGCCGGCGCCGTGCCATCGGCAATGCCGAGCGTCTGCGCCACTTCCCCATGACTGAGCTGGCCGAGGGCGATGAGCAGGACGACATCGCGCTCCCGCTGGTTCAGCCCGGTAAGGGCCGCGAGAAGCTGCGGCTGCAAACGCTGCGCGGCCAGCGAGGTGACGACACGGCTTTCGTGCCCGAACGTTTCCGCGGCGATGTCCTCGCCGGTCTGCACGTCCAGCCGCCCGACCGCATACCGGTACACATCGCGGAAGTAGCGATCGTAGACAGCGGTGAACTCGTCCGGATCCCGCCGAAACCTGTCGGTGAGCTCCGCGTCCGCCACCGGCGGCCGATCCACGTCCGCGGTCAAGTTCGCGTCTCCATCACGTACGCCTCTCATGCGAAGTACTCGCCCATCACCCCCTTCGCCGCATCCTCCGAACGCGTTCCCGTCCCGCGGACCGTACTGCCGTCAGCTGTCCTCCAACGGAGCCCACCTGCAGACCGTCTGCAACTGGTAGAGATCAGAACTGGTCCACCTGGTGGCCGGTCCTAAAGGAGGCAAGGCCAAGTGGATAGGAAGCCATGGTGAAACAGGCGCGGGCAGGCGGCGGCGCGACGACGCTGACAACAGCAGTGTCCAGGTGGGCGGCCCGACGAGATCCGGACGATGACGAGGACGAGAGACGACGATCGGCTTGGACGCGTGGCCGGGTGCTGGCCGCGCTCGCGGCGGTGACCGCCGGCCTGCTGGCGTTCCACAAGGCCGTGCCCAACTCCATCGGCCATCTGGGAAGCCTGCTGGAAACGTTCCTGCCATGGCTCGGCCTGCTGGTCGTGGTGCTGCTCGCCCTGGCGGTGCTGTGCCGTTCGGCCACCGCGCTGGTGGCCCTTCTCCTGCCGGTGGCGGCTTGGGCGCTCCACTTCGGCGGGCTGCTCCTGCCTGCGGCCGAGCCCGGGGCGAGTGACCTGGTCGTCGTCCAGCACAACGTCAGCGACGAGAACACCGATCCGGCGGGCACGGCACGCGCCCTGGCCAACACGAAACCGGATCTCATCGCGCTGGAAGAATTGACGCCCTCGGCCCTGCCGGTCTATGAGAAGGCCCTCGCCTCCGACTTCCCGTACCGCACGGTCCACGGCACCGTCGGACTCTGGTCAAAGCATCCGCTGACCGCGGCCCAGTCCCTGGACATCAAGGCCCAGGCAATCACGGAGCCTTGGAGCCGCGGATTGCGGGCCGTGGCCCGAACATCGCACGGTGAGATCGCCGTATACGTCGCGCACCTACCCTCGGTCCGCGTCGGGACGAGCGGCCTCGCATCCTCCCTACGCGACGAGAGCGCCACCCTGCTGGGCAGGGCCGTCGCCGCCGAAAAGCTGAAAGCGGCAATCCTGCTGGGCGACCTCAACGGCACGGTCGACGACCGCGGGCTGGCCCCGCTGACCTCACAACTGAACGTGGCGGAGCGCGGCCTGGCCTTCAGCTTCCCCGCCGCCTTCCCCTTGGCCCGGATCGACCAGGTCATGGCCCGCTCGGCGACCATCGGCCACATCCGCACCCTGCCTACCACCGGAAGCGACCACCTACCGATCACCGCCCACATCAACCTGACCACATAACCGCCCACCCCCGATGCAACACCGGCGCCACCCTTGTGGTCGCCCGGTTCGGATGAAATCTCACATCGTTCGCGCGGCGTCACTACTCTGACGAGAGTGACAAGGCTGAACGATGCCGAACTGGACGCGCTGGTGGAGCTGCCCACGTCCTGGGTGTCCTACCAGCACTGGGCCCGCTGACGACGAGCGAAGATGAGCACTTACCAGTACTACGAGTTCCTGGCCGTCGACCAGCCTTTGGACGAACGGCAGCAGGCTGAAGTCCGCGCACTGTCCACGCGGGCACGGATCACCGCCACCAGTTTCACGAACGAATACGACTGGGGCGATTTCCGGGGTGACCCGCGCACGATGATGCGCCGCTATTACGACGCCCACCTGTACGTCACCAACTGGGGCACCCACCAGGTGATGCTCCGACTTCCCCGCACGCTGCTCCCCCTCAAGGCCGCCGAACGGTATTGCATCGACCCCCACGTCACCGTCGAGGTTTCCGGCAAGCACCTCATCCTTGACCTGACCAGCGAGGACGAAGGAGGCGACTGGGTCGAAGGCGCCGAGGACTCCCTCTCGGCGATCATCGGAGTGCGCACCGAACTCGCAGCCGGAGATCTGCGCCCCCTCTACCTCGCCTGGCTCGCGGCCTACGGAAGGTGGGAACGCGACGAGGACGCCTTCGAGCAGGACGAAGAAGACGAACTCGAGCCGCCGGTACCCGCAGGACTGCGTGCCCTCACCGCCTCCCAGCGCGCTCTTGCCGACTTCCTCCGCCTCGACCCCGACCTGCTCCAGGTCGCCGCCCGGACGAGCCCGCCCCTGGCCGAGGCCAAGGACGACTCCGGCCGGCTCGCGGAATGGATCGAGGAACTGCCGGTGAAGGCCGGGAAGGCTTTCCTCCTCCGAGTCGCGCAAGGTCAGGGGCACCAGGTCCAGATGGAGCTACTCCGTAGTTTCCGTGGCGAACCCGACGCCGGAAAGGACGACCGTCCCCGGCGCACGGTGGCCGAACTCCTGGACACCGCCGCCGAAGTCCGCCACGAGCGTGAACGCGAAGCCGAGGCGGCACGCACGGCGCAGGAGGCCCGCCGCGAGCAGCAGCGCGCGGCGGCTCGCGAGAAGAGACTCGACGCCATCGCCCGCGACCCGGAGATCACCTGGGCACGTGTCGACGAACTGATCGACGCCCGCAAACCGTCCGACTACGACGTGGCCGTCGAGCTCCTCAAAGACCTACAGGTCATCGCCGAGCGCGCGGGCATCCTCCGGGAGTTCACCGAACGGTTCACGCTCCTGCACCAAAAGCACCACCGCAAACCCAGCCTCATCGCCCGCTTCGACCGCGCAACTCTCCCCGCGGGACGACCCTCGGTCGCCTGACGTCGCGGCGGGAATGACCGAATGCGGCGCTGCGCCGCTACGGCCGCGGGACAATGGGCCGCATGGCCAGTGTAGAGATCACCGAGCAGACCGTGCGCTCCCAAGCCGGGGAGGATGCGTTCGAGTCCGGCCGCTCGCTCGCCGATCGCGGCTTGGTGGATGCGGTGACGGTGGAGGGGACGCGCGTCGGCGCGCACGTCGAGGGCATCGCGACGAATCTGCTCGTCACCACGGCGGGGTTGGGCGCGAACTGCGCCCACATCTCCTGCGCGGCCCCGGCCCCGCAATTGTGCGAGCATGCGGTGGCGGTGGCGCTGACCTGGCTGCGCTCGGGTCGCGAACGGCGTGAACCGAACCTGCTGGCCGTACTGCGCACCAAGGACTCCGGGTGGTTGGCGGCCAAGCTCGCCGAACTGGCCGTCGGCGACCCCGCTCTCACCAGCCGGCTGCTGGAGGCGGCCGGCGGTCCGGACGCCCTTGTCATCCAGGAACTGCGCGACGACATCGCGAGCGTCGTCGCCGAGTTGACGGCCGAGCGCGATGACGGTGATGACTACGGGTTCGACGAGTGGTATCCCGATACCGAGGAGCTTGAGGAGGTCCTCGACGACATCGAGGGTCTGCTCGAGGAGGCGCCCGACGCCGTTGTCGACATCACCGAGGATGCCATCCGCCTGCTGGAGGAGGTCCTGGAGGACGGATGCTCCGGCGGTGACCTGCCCGACGCCCTCGTGCGCGCCGCCGACCTGCACCTGGACGCGTGCCGCGCGGGTGCCCCCGATCCCGTCGCACTCGCCGGACGGCTGCTGGCCGGCGCCCTGCGCAGCGGCTGGGGAACCTTCGACAACCTGGTCGACTACGCCGACGTCCTCGGGCCCGAGGGCCTGAACCGCTACGGGGAGCTCCTGGAACGGGAACGAGCGGCCCCGGGCGGGAACGGCCGGGAGCCTTACAAGCTGCGGAAACTGCGGGAAGGGCTGGCCCGTGCCCAGGGCGGAACCGACGCCGTAGTGGAGTTCCTGGCCCGCACGGCGTCCAGATCATGGGACTTCGTCCATATCGCCGACGTCCTGATCGGCGATGGCCGCGATGACGACGCACTCGTGTGGATTACCAAGGGACTGAGCGACGAGCCGGCGAATTCCCGGCTGCTGTCGCTGGCCCTGGACTGCCACCGGCGCGCCGGCCGTGACGTGGACGTGATGGAGGTGCTGTGGACCAGGTTCACCACCGCCCCCACCGTGCAGACCTACGTCGACCTGACCGACGCGGCCGGCCAGGACGCCACATGGCGAGCACGTGCCATGGACCTGCTGCGCGCCCGGACTGCCGAGCATGCGGACCTGCTGGTACGGATCCTGCTGCGCCAAGACGACGTTCCCGCGGCGTGGGGCATCGTGCAGAATCACCGGGTCGACCACGATCTGCGGATGCGCGTCCTCGAGGCCCACGCGCGGACCCACCCTGAGGACGCGATCCCCTTCTACCGGGATCTGGCCGAAACCCACATCCGGCGCGGGAGCCGTCCAGGCTATGAGGACGCCATCCGATGCCTGCTCACCGCACGCAACCTCGCCGGGCGATGCGGCCGTGAGCTCGAGCACTCCGAGTTCGTCGCCCGACTCCGCGCCGCCCACCCGGGAAAGAAAGTGCTCCAACAGCTACTCGACCAGGCGGGGTTCCACCCGCCGGGCTGAACTCCGACCAGATGACCGCACCCGATACCCCTGAAGGCGCACATGAACAACGACGAACTCCTGGCCCGGGTCAGGGAACTCCGCGCGTCCGGACGTTCTCCCAAACAGATCGCCCGTGCTCTCGGTCTGTCCCCGGCCAAGGTGACCCCGCTGATCCGGGCCGTGGCAGCGGCCCACGCGAAATCCGATGAAATCGTCGCCTGCTACGTCACACCGGAATGGAGCAGCGGACTGACGGTCGCGGGTGAGCCCGACTGGCCCGGCCTCGTTGCACCCGAATCCGAGTCATCCGGCCTGGCCGGGGTGTTTGTCGCACGGACCGCCGGACACAACCGGGTCAGGGCCGTGGGATTCCTGGTCGACGTCTACTGCCTGGGCGTCAAGAACGCATGGCCGCCCAAGGAGATGGCCGCGAGCCGCCTCCCCGAGTACACCGACAAGTTCTTCTTCTCCTTCTCCGGCAGGCGCGTGCCCGCGCCCCCGGAGCTGGCTCGGCATCTGGTGTACGGAGCGGTCGACTACGCCCGCGGCCTCGGTTTCGAACCCCACCCCGACTTCGAGGCCGCGGCCGAGCTGCTGGGGCCGTGGTCCCCGCCCAGCGCCATCACCTTCGGCAAAGACGGCAAGCCCTTCTACATCCAGGGTCCACGCGACAACGGCCAGAAAATCATCAGGACGCTCGAACGCACGGCCGGCACCGGCAATTACGACTACCTGGCCGTCATCGATCCATCCGAGGCGGTCGGCCTGCTGTGAGGAGCCCCGGGCCCGCTGGGTCGCCCCCGGGCCGGTCCGTATGCCGGTGCTCCGGGAGTGATCCCCGGGAGTTGGCTGACGTGGTCGGTGTCAACGGATCGGGAAGCCCGGCCGTCTAGCAGTCGTGCGGTGCGCTGATACGGCAGCTGTAGATCGTGGCTGTGGGGATGATGCTGCTGGTCGGCGGGGCGCCCGGGGATGATCACGATCGGGTGGAGTTCCGGACATGCGAGACGGCCGCCGTGATCGTTGCTTTGTGTGACGAAAGTAAAGAGCCCGGCGGCCGTCGGGGGCACGATAGCGCATGCCGGTAATGAGCGCCGGGCGGATTTCCTGGACGCGGTGATGGCCCGGATCGCGGGATGTTTCCGCAGGTGTGAGCCCCGGCGACTGGTCCGGGAGTTCGTGCTGGGGCTGCTGATGGAGCTGGAGGACCACAACTGCTGGACCCTGGGCGAGGCGCTGGGGCACACCGGCCCGCACCGGCTGCAGCATCTGCTGTCGCGGGCGAAATGGGACGAGCGGCAGGTCCTGGACCAGACCGCGGTGTGGGCGGCCGGGCACCTGACCGGCGATGATCCCCACGCGGGTCAGGACGCGGTGTTCATCCTGGACGAGACCGGCGACGCCAAGTCCTCCACCGACTGCGTCGGCGCCGCCCGCCAGTACTCGGGCTGAGCTTCCCCCCGTTCCACGGACACCCGATCTGAGTTGACCTTGATCAACTTGGGAAGGAAGTGTCTCGTGCCACCACCTCACCTGCCAGAGTTCCGTCGCCGCGCCGTCGAGCTGGCCCGTACCGGTGACAAGTCGGTCTCCGCGCTGGCCAAGAGCCTGGGCATCAGCCAGTCGTGCCTGAGCAACTGGATCCGTCAGGCCGCCGGCGACGAGGTCTACGGCGGCCGCGACCTGCGCCGCCACATCCGCAGCCTGGGCATGAACTATGTGATGGCGGTCAAGCACGACCACCCCGTGGCGCTCGGCCCGCACACCACCACCGCCCGCAAGGCCGTCCGCCTGATCGGCGACGGCGGATGGCAGCGCGTACGCACCGGAACCGGAACCAAAGGCGTCCGCTCCTACAACTGGGCCATACTCGCCATCGCTCCCGACGACACCCCCAACGGCCCAGACCAGGCCGGTGACCAGGCCGGTGACGCGGTCCTGCTGGTGCGGCGGCACCGCTACACCCGCAAACTGTCCTACTACCGGTGCTTCACCACCGGCCCGGCGCCGCTGGCCCGCCTGGTCGCGGTCGCCACACTGCGCTGGAGGATCGAAGAGGACCACCAGCTCGCCAAACAGGCCTGCGGCCTGGACAAAGGCCAGACCACCCGGTGGAGGTCCTGGCACCGCTGGAGCTGCCTGGCCCTGCTGGCCTACACCTACCTCGCCGTCACCGCAGCCACCGAACCCACCGGCCCGGACGAGGACCCCGACATGATCGCGATCACCGTCCCCGAACTCCTGCGCAACATCCGAGGACCGATCGTGCCGGAGCCCTACCGCGATCCCGAACACCGCCACGCATGGTCCACCTGGCGCCGACGCCACCAATACCGAGCCCGAAAATGCCACCAGGCATGGCACGCCTACGCCGACACCACGTGATCACCGCAGGCCACAGCCCCAATTACAGCTGCCGTAGCTGAGAACCGGATGCCGGAGGGCGTGTTGCCGGCAGGCCGAACCTGGTCATGTTAACTGTGGGCACGGTCGGCTTCGTAACGGGCCTTGGAGGCTTGATCGCGCTTCCGGTGACGCTTCCGGCGAACATCACGGCCAGGCCGTTCTCAACGCCAGGATGGTCAGGGCGAACGCCCACTTGCGCGGCTGGAATCTGGGAGACGAGATCGTGCGGAACGCCATCCTGATCGCGGTCGCCGGCGGGTCGCCGAATGCCGTGTTTTCGGGATTCGGAGTCAGCCTCTGACCTGAATCTTTGTGTCGGGGTGGCGGGATTTGAACCCACGACATCTTCATCCCGAACCCCAAATCATGGCCATTCGGGGGTCGTGCAGGTAAAGACGATTCGCGTTAAAATCCCAGGTAGACGGCCTGTGGCGGTGTCAGCCATTCACGGACAAGGATGGCCCGTCCGCCACCGTCCACGGACAAATCACGGACGGATGATCATGAAGGATCGCGCCTTGGGATACGCGAAGAAACGCAAGGGCAACAACGGAAAGTACCGCTACACGGCCTGCTACGTCGACATCAGAGGTCGACTGCGGTCAGCCGGGACATACTCCAACAAAAAGGACGCCGACAAAGCATGGCAACGAGCGGAGGTCGAAGTCTCCAGAGGCCGCACGGGAGACCCCGGCCGAGGCAGACAACGCTTCAAGGACTACGTCGAGGACACCTGGCTCCCGAACCACCAGGTCGAGGCCACCACCCGTGAGGGCTACACGTACGCGATCTACAGGAACATCATGCCGATGTTCGGCTCGATGCGGATGATCGACATCCTCCCCGAGCACGTCCGCGCGTGGATCACCGCCCTCAAGAACCAGGGCATGAAGCCGGTGAGCATCCGCTACAACAAGATCATCCTCAGCGCCATCTTCACCACGGCCATGGACGACCAGGTCACCTTCATCCACCCCTGCCGCGGAGTACGCACGCCCCCGGTCGTCCGCAAGCCCCTCGAGATCATCACCCCCGAGCAGTTCGACGACGTCTATCACGCACTCCCCGAGGGCGCCTTCCGGCTCCTCGCCGAAACCGAGATCGAGAGCGGCCTCCGCTGGGGCGAGCTCAGCGAGCTGCGCGTGAAGGACCTCAACCTCAGGTCCCGCATCCTCACGGTCAGCCGCACCGTCGTCGAGCTGAACCCGAAGTTCCACCCGGAAGGCCGCCACTTCCTCGTCAAGGACTACCCGAAGGACAAGGAGTACCGCCGCTTCAAGCTCAGCACCCAGATCACCGAGAAGCTAGAGGAGCACATCCGAGCAGCCAACCTGACCCAAGACGACCTCCTCTTTCAGATGCCACCCCAGGACAAGCCCCGAGCACGCATCACCGAGATCCCAGACCCAGCCACCCTCGGCCGCACGGAACCGAACGAGAAGGGCCGCACCTACAACCACGGCACCCTCAGCGGCTACACCGCCGGCCGCTGCCGCTGCGACTACTGCCGAGGCGCCTTCACTCTCTACCGAGCCGCCCGCCGGGCGGACGGCAAAGACAACCCCCGCCCCCGCCGCGTCCGCGAGACCGATGGCCACATCCCCAACGACTGGTTCCGCCGCAAGATCTGGTACCCCGCCCTGGCCGCCGCCGGCCTCAACTTCAGACCGACCATGCGCGACCTACGCCACGCCCACGCCTCCTGGCTCCTCAACGGCGGCGCCGACCTCCAGGTCGTCAAGGAACGCCTTGGCCACGCCTCCATCGCAACAACCGAGCGCTACCTACACACCCTCCCCGACGCCGACGAAACAGCCCTCGAAGCCCTGGCCAGAACCCGCAACCGCTCAACCACCCGTTAGACGAAAGAGGTCGACGAGCAGGGCCGGACGCTCCGGCCCTTCTCGCTTTGGAAGTCCTGACCGCGAGCTCGCGTGCACCTGATCGATCCATCCAGGCTGCAACTCTGCCGATATCGTGCGGCCGTGACCGGATCCAAGCAGCGTCCGCTCCTCTTCCTCGATGTCGACGGCCCTCTCATCCCCTTCGGAGCCACGCCTGGGGAGTATCCGACCTACGAGGCGGTCTCCTCACCCGATGCCGACGAGAATCCGCTTGTGGCCCGGATCGATCCCGAGCACGGAAAACGGCTGTTGGCGCTCGGCTGCGAGCTGATCTGGGCCACCAGCTGGATGGACGACGCGAACGACTGCATCGCACCGCGCCTCGGGCTATCCCAGCTGGCGATCGTGGCCTGGCCGGACGCGCCCGCGACCGAAGAGCAGGACGTACGCGACGGCTTGCACTGGAAGACCCGGACCCTGGTCGCCAGGGCGGGAGGGCGCCCCTTCGTCTGGCTCGATGACGAGATCACCGACAGCGATCGTGTATGGGTATCCGCAAACCACCCTGGCCCGGCTATCTTGCACCGAGTCAACCCAAACAGCGGCCTCACTCCGGTCGACTACCAGGCTGTCGATGAGTGGCTAGCTAGCGCGGCCCATCCGTGACCACGTCGAAGCCCAAGCGCGTGAGGAGGCGTCCTACCGTTCGCCGCCCCCCGGAGAACTCGCCTGCGGTCAGCGGATGCCCTGTCACGTAGCGGTGGGCCACTCCGATGATGGCCTTGGAGTCGTAGTGCACACCGTCGTGACGGAGGACGTACCGACGGGCACGTTCGAAACCGTACATCTCGAGGAAGCGGTCTCGGCCGACGTGATCACACTCAGCCATCGCGTTCAGGACTGCCTCGCGCGTGATCAGCGACAGATTCATGTGGGCATCGTACGTCTGAGCTGGCAATTATGGTGCAAGGTCCATCTATGGGTCTTCCCAAGCAGGACGGGGCTTCCGCTCGTGTGCACGGCGGCGATCATTGGTCCGTGCGGAATCGGCCTGTGTCGGGTCTTGCAAGGCACCACCTGCTCGCTGGCATGTAGTGGCCACTTGGGTGCTCACCTCTTGACTTTTGGAGTCAGCTCCATTAAGCGCGTACATGCGACATGGTCTCCAGTGTGAACAAACAACGAGGATGCCGACGCGAATATCACTCTCCGCAGGCGCGCTGTCACTAATTCTCGGCTGGATGAAATCCTTGCTCGACGGCGTCAACCTGCCGCTTAGCCGCCGCGTCCCTTTCTCTAGACGGTTGACAGTGACTCTGTGCGGTCGAAGCCTAACTGTTATGACGGGGGGTTGCGTCGCCCCTTGCGTATATGGCAACAGGGTGGAGTCGGGTGCGTGGCTGCGTAAGAGGGGGATATGGACGTCTTCGGAGTGCATGATCAGCTCATCCGGGACTACCGGGAGTTCACGTCAGGGGCGGTCAACGTCCGGGACGACGACATCGCTGATCATGTACGGCGAGGGCTGGACGCGGGAGAGCAATGGCCCGACCCGTGGCTGTCGTTGAACCCGAGCTTCGCGGACGGCGGCTCTGTTCCCGACCTCGTGCGGTCCGGGATTCTGCACCCGGAGACCGAGCGCATCTTCCGGCTCCACAAGGCAGAGGATTCGCTCGCTGGCGAGCCGATGATGCTGCGCCGGCACCAGCGCGACGCGATCGAAGCCGCAAGGACCGGCGACAGCTATGTCCTGATCACCGGCACCGGATCCGGCAAGTCGCTGGCCTACATCATCCCGATCGTCGACCGGGTGCTGCGGCTCCGCGAAGAAGGAGCACCGGCGGGCGTCAAGGCGATCATCGTCTACCCGATGAACGCCCTCGCCAACTCGCAGCTCGAGGAGCTGGGCAAGTTCCTGCGCAATGGCTACGGCGAGGGCCACGAGCCCGTGACGTTCGCCCGCTACACCGGTCAGGAGAAGGAGGCGCAGCGCCGCGCCATCCTGGACGATCCGCCAGACATCCTCTTGACCAACTACGTCATGCTCGAACTGATGCTCACCCGTCCGCGTGAGCGTCAGCACCTCATCCAGGCCGCCCGCGGCCTGCGCTTTCTCGTGCTGGACGAGCTGCACACCTACCGGGGCCGGCAGGGCGCGGACGTCGCGATGCTCGTTCGCCGTGTCCGGGACGCCTGCGACGCGCGTGATCTGCAGTGCGTCGGCACGTCCGCGACGATGGCGAGCGAAGGCGGCACTGAGAACCAGGCGCGCACCGTGGCCGAGGTGGCGAGCAAGGTCTTTGATACTCCGATCGAGCGGCACCGGGTCATCGGCGAGACGCTGACGCGCTCAACGGAGGACGGCGGCTTCGACCCGGTCGAGCTGGCGGTCCAGATCGCTCAGCCGCCCCTCGGCGCGTCTTACGACGAACTGGTCGGCAACCCGCTCGCGCGCTGGATCGAGACGACGTTCGGCGTGGAGACGGAGAAGGGCACGGGACGGCTGATCCGCCGCAGGCCCACGACGGTGCAGAAGGCGGCCGAGGAGCTGGCGGAGCTGACCGGCATGTCGGAGCAGCGCTGCGCCGAGGCGATCAAAGCCACGCTGAAGGCCGGCTCGGAGGCACCGCACCCGACCGTCAAGGGCCGGTACCTGTTCGCTTTCCGGCTCCACCAGTTCCTGTCGAAGGGCGACACGGTATTCGTCTCGCTCGAACCAGAGAACGTTCGCCGTATCACCCGCGACTATCAGCTGCGGGTCCCGGGCGAGCCCGACAAGCTGCTGCTGCCCCTGGCCTTCTGCCGCCAGTGCGGCCAGGAGTACCTGTCGGTTGCGCGCGAGGAGCAGGCGGGCCGCACCGTCATCCGGCATCGGCGCGGCGATGACGACCAGGCCGGCTACCTCTACATCTCCGAGCAGTCGCCGTGGCCGGAGACGACCGCCCAGGCGCTGGAGGAGCAGCGCCTGCCCGACAACTGGCTCACGCTGGACTCGGGCGGCAATCCCGAGGTGATCCCGTCCCGCCGCAAGTACGTCCCGCAGGTGTTGCGCGTCCTCCCGGACGGCACCGTCCTCGACCGCGACTCCGGCGCCACCGACGGAGTCCGCGCCGCGTTCGTGCCCACGCCGTTCGGCTTCTGCCTCAGCTGCGGCGTCTCCTACGAGCAGGCGCGTGGCAACGACTTCGGCAAGCTCGCCCGGCTCGACCAGGAGGGACGCAGCTCGGCGGTGTCGGTGCTGAGCGGCAGCATCGTCCGCAGCCTCCAGGCGATGCCGGAGGAGGAGCTTCCCGAGAACGCCCGCAAGCTGCTGACGTTCGTCGACAACCGACAGGACGCCAGTCTCCAGGCGGGCCACTTCAACGACTTCGCGCAGGTCGCGCAGCTCCGCGGCGCTCTCTACCAGGCCGCGCTCGCGGAGGGGGACGAGGGCCTCCACCACGAGAACGTCGCGCAGGCGGTGACCGCTCAGCTCCATCTCGACCATGCCGACTACGCCCTCAACCCGGAGGAGCTGTCGACGCAGCGCAAGCGCACCCAGCGGGCGCTACGAGAGGTCGTCGCCTACCGCCTCTTCGTCGATCTTGAGCGCGGCTGGCGCGTGACGATGCCCAACCTGGAGCAAACCGGCCTTATCAGGATCGACTACGCCGACCTGGACGAGCTGTCGGAGCTGGAGAAGACGTGGACCGGCACGTGCGGCCCGCTCCGCACCGCCGACCCGCGGACGCGTGCCGAGCTGATCCGCATCCTGCTCGACGAGATGCGCCGCGTCCTCGCCATCGACGTCGAATGCCTCACCGATCTCGGCTTCGAGGAGATGAGCAAGCTCTCCCGACAGCTGAAAGACCCGTGGGCCCTCGCCGAGCGGGAGCGGATGGTGCCGGTCGGCGCCGCCTTCGCTCGCTCGAGCAAGAGGGGCGGTAGCCGCAGCGACCTCAACCTGTCCGGCCGCAGCAGGTTCGGCCGCCACCTGCGCCGTCCCGGACGCTTCCCGGCCTGGACAGACAAGATCGACACCGAGGACGCCCAGCAGATCATCAGCGACCTGCTGCACGTCCTGTCCAACCACGGGCTGATCACCGAGGCCGTCCCGGCGAAGAACGGCGGAGTGCCGGGCTACCGCATCAACGCGGCCGTCATCATCTGGCGGGCCGGCGACGGCGAGTTCGGTGTCGCCGATCCGCTGCGCTGGCAGTTCAACGGCACCGACACCCGCCCGCGCGTCAACCCGTTCTTCCGCGACCTCTACCAGAAGCAGTCGCGGGGCTTCGCGGGCCTGTTCGCCCGCGAGCACACCGCGCAGGTTCCCAGCAACGTCCGCCAGGACCGGGAGCGGGCATTCCGTAAAGCGAAGCTGCCGCTGCTGTACTGCTCCCCGACGATGGAGCTCGGTGTGGACATCGCCGGGCTGAACGCGGTCACGATGCGGAACGTTCCGCCGACCCCGGCCAACTACGCGCAGCGCAGCGGACGCGCCGGCCGGTCCGGCCAGGCCGCCCTGGTCACCACCTACTGCGCCAGCGGTAACAGCCACGACCGCTACTACTTCCGGCGCTCGGACCAGATGGTCTCGGGATCGGTGGCGGCACCGCGCCTCGACCTCGGCAACGAGGACCTCGTCCGCTCGCACGTCCAGGCGATCTGGCTCGCCGAGACGGAACTGCCACTTGGACGCGCCATGCCGGAACTGATCGACATCGGCAACCCGGAGCTTCCCCTGCTCCGCCATGTGCGCGAGCAGATCAACGCCGAGCCGGCGCAGGAACGCGCCCGGCAACGCGCCGAGCGGATGCTCGCCGGCCTCATGGTGGAGTTGGAGAAGGACACCTCATGGTGGGACGACGAGTGGCTCGAACGTGTCGTCCGATCGGCACCGGGAGAGTTCGACGCCGCCTGTGAGCGGTGGCGGACCCTCTACAAGCGGGCCAAGGCCGAACGCGAACTCCAGCATGACCGCGCCGACGACTACACCCTCACCACCGATGCCCGGCAGCGCGCCAAGCGCCGCCGCGCCGAGGCCGAGACCCAGCTGAAGCTGCTGCGCAACGAGCAGGACGGCGGCACCCTCTCGGACTTCAACCCCTACCGCTACCTCGCGTCGGAAGGCTTCCTGCCGGGCTACTCGTTCCCGCGCCTGCCGCTGGCCGCCTACATCCCCGGACGCGGCGGGAAGCTCGCCGACCGCGACGGCGACTACCTGCAGCGTTCCCGGTTCATTGCCATTCGTGAGTTCGGCCCCGGCGCCCTGATCTACCACGAAGGAAGCCGCTACCAGGTCAAGCGCGTCCAGGTGCCCACAGAGGAGGGCGGCGACGTCGCGACAGGCGAGGCACGCCGCTGCCGCAACTGCGGATACCACCACGAGCCGCGCCCCGGCCTCGACAAGTGCGAGATCTGCGAGACGCCGCTCCCCACCGCCACCAGCGGCTGGATGCAACTCCACACCGTCTTCACTGAGCGCCGCGAGCGAATCTCCTCCGACGAGGAGGAGCGCCGCCGGGCCGGCTTCGAGCTGGAGACGTCGTACCGCTTCCACGATCATGGCAAGCGGCGCGGACGCCTGGAGGCGAGCGCGGTCGACGGGGACGGGCCGATCGCGAACCTCGACTACGGCGACAGCGCCACCGTCCGCGTCGCGAACCTCGGCTACCGGCGCGGCAAGGACCGCGAGACCGGCTTCTGGCTCGACACCGTCAACGGCCGCTGGCTTCCGTCCCGCGACGCCAAGGCCGCCGCGCCTGGCACCGAGCTCACCGACGAGGAGACCGGCCTCGCCGACGGCGAGACCGAGGACAAGGTCCGCAAGCTGCGGGTCGTCCCGTACGTGGAGGACCGCCGCAACATTCTTGTCCTGACCCTCTCCGAACCGGTTCCCGCCGAGACCGCGATCTCGCTCCAGTACGCCCTGGAACGCGGCATCGAAGCTGTCTTCCAGCTGGAGGACTCCGAGCTGGACAGCGAGCCGCTGCCGCCCGACAACGGCCCGGACCGGCTGCGGATGCTGTTCGTCGAGTCCGCCGAGGGCGGCGCGGGTGTCCTGCGCCGCCTCCAGTCCGACCGGGACGCGCTGGCCCGTGTGGCACGCGAAGCGCTGCACATCGCCCACTTCGACCCGGACACCGGGGACGACCTCGGCGGGCCGCGGCCGGAGAACCGCTGCGAGAAGGGCTGTTACGACTGCCTTCTCTCCTTCGGCAACCAGCTGCTCCACCACATGATCGACCGGCACGCCGTCCGCGACCTGCTGCTCCGCCTCGCGCAGAGCAAGGTCGAACGCGACGAGCAGCCCGCCGTGCTGATTGAGAAGGCGGGAAGCAGCCTGGAGGGCGAGCTGATCACGTGGTTGCAGGAGCGCGGCTACCGGCTCCCCACCGAGCAGCAGGTCCTCGTCACCGAGGCGCTCGCGCAGCCCGACTACGTGTACCGGCTTCCCGGACAGGCCAAGGTCGCCGTGTTCGTCGACGGCCCGGCTCACGACGACGAGCACGTCAGCACGCGTGACGAGGATGCCGAGGAGCGACTGATCGACGCCGGATGGCACGTGGTCCGGTTTGGCCACAACGGCGACTGGCACGCCACGGTTTCCGCCAACCGAAGCATCTTCGGCCCCGGCGACAAGTAAGCGGCACGGCACCCCCCGAAAGGACCCCCGGAACATGAGCATCAACGTGCCAGAGGCCGCCCAATTCGCCCCAGGTGTACTGGTTCGAGCACGCGGCCGTGAATGGGTCGTGCAGCCCGGCTCTGATGCCGAGCTGCTGGTGCTGCGCCCCCTCGGCGGCGCACAGGACGACCTGGTCGGCGTGCTTCCCGCGCTGGAAAAGGTCGAGACGGCAAGCTTCCCGCCGCCCACCCCGGACGACCTGGGCGACCAGAGCTCGGCCGGGCTGCTGCGGTCGGCGCTGCGCATCGGTTTCCGCTCCGGCGCCGGGCCGTTCCGCTCCCTCGCCCAGCTCGCCGTCGACCCGCGCTCCTACCAGTTCGTGCCGCTGCTGATGGCGCTGCGGCAGGAGACCGTCCGGCTGCTGATCGCCGACGACGTCGGCATCGGCAAGACCATCGAATCGGGCCTCATCGCCGCCGAGATGCTGGCGCAGGGCGAGGCGTCCGGCCTGGCCATCCTGTGCAGCCCGGCACTGGCCGAACAGTGGCAGGACGAGCTGCGCGACAAGTTCGGCATCGACACCGAACTCGTGCTCGCCTCTACCGTGCCGCGGCTGGAGCGTTCACTTGACATCGGCGAGTCGCTGTTCCAGCGGCACCCGAACGTCATCGTCTCCACCGACTACATCAAGAACCCGAGGCACCGCGACGAGTTCATCCGGCACTGCCCGGACCTGGTCATCGTTGACGAGGCCCACACCTGCGTCGCCGCCGGCTCCACCGGATCCCGCGACGGACGCCAGCTCCGCCACGACCTCGTCAGCAAGGTAGCCGCGGACACGTCCCGGCACCTCATCCTCGTCACCGCAACCCCGCACAGCGGCAAGGACGAGGCTTTCCGCAACCTGCTCGGCCTCCTCGACCCCGAGCTGGAAACCGTCCCGCTGGACACCGACGCGGGGCGCCGCCGCCTCGCCCGCCATTTCATCCAGCGGCGCCGCGCGGACATCCGCACCTACATCGGCGAGGAGACCCCGTTCCCCAAGGACCGGGAGAGCAAGGAGGTCTCCTACAAGCTCTCCGCCGAGTACCGGAAGCTGTTCACGGCCGTCCTCGACTACGCCCGCGAGCAGGCCCTCGACGAGAGCGACGGCGTCGTCCGGCAGCGCGTCCGCTGGTGGTCGGCCCTCGCGCTGCTGCGCTCTCTCGCGTCCTCGCCCCGCGCCGCCGCGCAGACCCTCCGCACCCGTGCCGCCAACCTGGACGCCAAGACCGTCCCCGAAGCGGACGAGCTGGGCCGCATCGCCGTCATGGACCTCACCGACGACGACTCCACCCAGGCCGTCGACGCCGCCCCCGGAGCCGACCTGGAGGACGCGGACGGCACCGCACCGCAGCAGCGGCTCCGCCGGATGGCGAAGCAGGCCGAGGCCCTCGAAGGCGCGGCCGACACCAAGTTGGGCGAGCTGACCAAGCTCGTGAAGAAGCTGCTCAAGGACGGCTACAACCCGATTGTCTTCTGCCGCTTCATCCCCACCGCCGAATACGTCGCCGAGCACCTGGGCGACGCGCTCGGCAAGAAGACCGAGGTCGTCTCGGTCACCGGCACCCTGTCGCCGAAGCAGCGCATCGCCCGCATCGAACGCATGATCTCCGGCGCTCCCGCCGACGAGGACAACGAAGAACAGACCCGCCCCGAGCAGCGCGTCCTCGTCGCCACGGACTGCCTGTCCGAGGGCGTGAACCTCCAGGAGGGCTTCGACGCCGTCATCCACTACGACCTGGCCTGGAACCCCACGAGACACGAGCAACGCGAAGGCCGTGTCGACCGGTACGGGCAGCGCCGCGACGTCGTCCGCACCGTCACCCTCTATGGGGCCGACAACCAGATCGACGGGATCGTCCTCGACGTCCTGATCCGCAAGCACGCCGAAATCCGCAAGGCCACGGGCGTCTCCGTCGCCGTCCTGGACGAGTCGGACAGCGTGGTCAACGCCGTCCTCGAAGGTCTGCTGCTCCGGGAGGAGGACGCCGAGCAGCTGAGTTTCGACTTCGGGTTTACCTCCAAGCGCGACGACCTGCACGCCGACTGGGTGAGCGCCGCCGAACGCGAGCGCGCGTCCCGTGCCCGCTTCGCCCAGCACGCCATCCACGCGGACGAGGTGGCCCGCGAGGTCACCGAGATCCGCGCCGCGCTGGGTTCGGGTGCCGAGGCCGCCGAGTTCGTCCGGACGGCAGTGGTGAAGCTGCGCGGCCAGATCTCCCGCGAGGCCGCCGACGGCTCGTTCACCGCCGACACGGGCGGGCTGCCGTCCACGCTGATGAGCGGCCTGGAAGCCGTCCTCGGCCCGAAGAACGCCCGCGAGATCGCGTTCCACCCGCTGCCCCCGGTCAAGCGCGGCGAGGCGGCGCTCGTCCGGACCGACGCGACCGTCAACACCATCGCCCGCTTCGTCCTGGACGCGGCCCTCGATCCGAAGCTGGACGACTGGCAGCGCCCGGCCCGCCGCTGCGGCGTGATCCGCACGACCGCCGTGCCGACCCGGACGACGCTGCTACTCGTCCGCTACCGGTTCCACCTCACGCTGCCGACCCGCGACGGTGGCCGCCGTCAGCAGATCGCCGAGGACGCCCGCGTCCTCGCGTTCCGCGGCAGCCCCGCCAAGGCCGAATGGCTCAGCGAGGACGAGGCGCTCGCCCTCCTGGACGTCCGCGCGGACGAGAACACCGCGCCCGAGTTCGCCACCGCCACGGCGACCCGCATCCTGGACGGCCTGGAAACGCTCCGGCCCCACCTCGACCAGTACGGCCGCGACCTGGCCGACAGCCTCCGCGCGTCGCACGCACGCGTCCGCGAGGCCACTCGCCGCCGTGAAACCGGCGTCGTCACCCGCGGCCTTCGCGTCGAGGCCGACCCCAACGCCGACGTCCTCGGCCTGTACGTCTACCTTCCCGTCACCGGAGAGGCCGCCCGATGAGCCGCACCAGCACCCTTCCCCTCGGCATCGCCTCCGTTGGCGGACTTCTCCCCGAAGAGACCCTGCTCCGCATCGCCGGCGGCAACAGCGACCTGCCCGGCGCGAAGCCCGCCGCGTACCACCTGGCCAAGGACGAGACGGTCACCGACGTCGCCGAGCGCTCCTGGACGTACCTACGCGGACGGTACGCCGCGTTCAAGGAGCAGCTCACCGACGGCGACCCGGCCGTCGGCGTCACCCGCGAATACTGGCTCGGACGCCTCTTCCAGGAACTCGGCTACGGCCACCTCCCGCGCGTCCCCGCCGGAGGACTGCCCAGCGACGACGGCGAGAAGCAGTTCGCCATCAGCCACCACTGGCAGCACGTCCCGATTCACCAGCTCGGCTGGGGCGTCGAACTCGACCGGCGCGCAAAGGGCATCCCCGGCGCCGCCGACGCGGCCCCGCAGTCGGCGGTGCAGGAGTACCTAAATCGCAGCGCCGCAGCCCTCTGGGGCATCGTCACCAACGGACGGCTGCTGCGCGTCCTTCGCGACTCCAGCGCCCTCGCCGGCTCCGCCTACGTCGAGTTCGACCTCGAAGCCATCTTCGAGGGCGAGGCGTTCGACGCGTTCGTGCTGCTGTACCGGGTCGCGCACTCGTCCCGGTTCGAGCACCAGGGCGAGGACGCCGGCCCGGCCTCCTGCTGGCTGGAGAAGTGGCGCCAGGAAGCCATCGACTCCGGCGCCCGCGTCCTCGACCAGCTCCGCGTCACCGTCAAGGAAGCCATCGAGACCCTCGGCACCGGCTTCATCCAACACCCAGACAACCAGACTCTTCGGGACGCGCTCAAGGACACCGACAACAAGGCCGTCACCCCGGAGACCCTGCACCGCGCGCTGCTCCGGACTGTCTACCGCCTGTTGTTCCTCTTCGTCGCCGAAGACCGCGAGGTCCTGCTCTCCCCGGACGCGCCCCAGACGGCCCGCGACCGCTACACCACCTACTTCTCCACGGACCGCCTCCGCCGCATCGCCGCCCGCCGCCACGGCGGCCGCCACGCCGACGAGTGGCAGGCCGTGACGCTCATCCTGGACGGCCTGAACCAGGAAGGCGGACGTCTCGAACTCGGCCTCCCCGCCCTCGGGGGCATCTTCGAGCTCTCCGATGCTGACCACGCCCTGCACGGGCTCTCCCTCACCAACGAGCACCTGTTCAACGCGGTGCGGTCGCTGTCGCGCGTCCACGACCAGAAGGCCCGCCGCATCCGCCGCGTCGACTTCAAACACCTCGGCTCGGAGGAACTGGGGTCGGTGTACGAGTCGCTGCTGGAGTACGTCCCCAAGCACGACCCGGCCAAGGGCGCCTTCGAGCTGCGGCAGCTCAGCGGCAACGACCGCAAGACGAGCGGCTCGTACTACACCCCGTCCTCCCTGATCGACACCCTCCTCGACTCCGCCCTTGAGCCCGTCATCGACGACGCGGTGAAGTCCGGCAACACCCCCGAGGAGCAGGAGGACGCGCTCCTCGCCCTCACGGTCTGCGACCCGGCCTGCGGCTCCGGCCACTTCCTCGTCGCCGCCGCGCGCCGCATCGCCAAGCGCCTCGCCTTCATCCGCACCGGCGACCCGGAGCCGTCCAACGAGGCGATCCGTCACGCCCTGCGCGACGTGGTGTCCCGGTGCATCTACGGCGTGGACATCAACCCGATGGCGGTCGAGCTGGCCAAGGTCTCCCTCTGGCTGGAGGCCCTGGAGCCCGGAAAGGCCCTGACCTTCCTCGACGCCCACATCAAGGTCGGCAACGCCCTCCTCGGCACCACCCCGAAGTTGCTGGACGCCGGCCTGCCCGACGACGCCTTCAAGGCCATTGAGGGCGACGACAAGAAGTGGGTCACCGCCCTCAAGAAGCGCAACAAGGGGGAGCGCGAGGCGTACGAGAAGCGCCACCTCGGCGTGCAGGGCGAACTGTTCGACGAGACCGGCCTGCGAGCCGGCAACCACGGCCTGGCCCGCCGCGCCGCCGCCATCACGGACGCCCAGAGTGACGACCTGACCCACGTCCACGCCCAGCAGAACGCGTACCAGGAGCTGCAGGAAGCGTCCGAGTACCTGGAGCAGAAGGAACTCCACGACGCCTGGTGCGCGGCCTTCGTTTGGACGAAGAGGGAGGACCACGCCCCCGCCATCACTACCCGCGACCTCATCAAGCTCAGCCAGGACGCGGACACGCTCGCCCCGCGCAGCCGCGCCGAACTGCGGAAGCTGGCCAAGCAGTACCGCTTCTTCCACTGGCACTTGGAGTTCCCGACCGTCTTCACCGTCCCTGAGGATGAGAACGCCCCCGGCACCGACCCCCGAACCGGCTGGACCGGCGGTTTCACCTGCGTCCTCGGTAACCCCCCGTGGGAGCACCTTGAGCTTAAGGAGCAGGAGTTCTTTGCTGCGCGGGCACCCGAGATCGCAGAAGCTGCTGGGGCAACGCGAAAGCGCATGATCGCTGCACTCAAAGATGATTCCAGCGCGAAGATGCTCTGGCGAGAATACGAGGATGCTAAGCGGCGGGTTGATGTAAGTCGGAGGATGCCTTCCAATTCTGGCGCCTATCCGCTCTGTGGACGTGGCCGCGCTAAGAGTGACGCGCTGTTTGCTGAACTTGGCACCACGATCATTAGTCGGTCCGGGAACATGGGCATGGTAGTGCCCACCGCAGTCGCCACCGATGACACTACGAAATACTTCTTTCGTGACCTCGTGGAGCGGCGGGCTATAGCCATGCT
Source organism: Spirillospora sp. NPDC048823 (assembly GCF_043198445.1). Classification (NCBI taxonomy): domain Bacteria; kingdom Bacillati; phylum Actinomycetota; class Actinomycetes; order Streptosporangiales; family Thermomonosporaceae; genus Spirillospora; species Spirillospora sp. NPDC048823. The sequence goes on from NZ_JBICUT010000004.1 coordinate 500,658, forward strand.
TTATGATTTTGAAAACCACGGGAAGCGTTTCTTTGGGAGTGTCGATTCAAGGTACAAGTTCTGCATTCTGTCCCTGGTGGGACGGGCAAAACGAGAGGCGAAGCCCGACTTTGCCTTCTTTGTACGCGATGTCGAGGAACTCCGCGAGGTCGACAAGCATGTTCCTCTCACGCCCGACGAAATTCTCCTGGTTAATCCGAATACAGGCACTTGCCCAATTTTCCGTTCGCCACGTGACGCGCGTATTACGCTAAACATCTATCGTCGTATCCCAGTGCTGCTGAAGAAGGGAGATTCGAACGGAAACCCTTGGAGCATCAGCTTCATGCAGGGGCTTTTTAACATGACTTCGGACTCTCATCTCTTCCGTGAGCGAGAGGATCTCGAAACGGACGGCTGGCGCCTACAGGGCAATGTCTTCACTCGCGGCGACCAGCGCTACTTGCCTCTGTACGAGGCCAAGATGATCCACCACTATGATCATCGGTGGGCAACATATGAGAACGATGGCGCTATCCGCGACGCCACTCTGGCCGAGAAAATGGACCCGAGTTTCGTAGTTATGCCTCGCTACTGGGTCCCGGAATACGATCTCTCAAGTGGAGAGCTCGATAAGTATGGAAAGCCGATTATGTACTCCGGTGTCAACTCTCGTCTCGCCGCAAAGCGCTGGTATCATGACTGGCTCCTCGGCTGGCGGGATATCTGTCGTGCGACTGACGAGAGAACTACTATCGACGCGGCCTTCCCGAAGGTAGGCGTCGGCAACAACCTTCCCATCATGGTAACGCCTGAGGCGGCGGACTTGACGCTTTGTCTCGTGTCTCAGCTCGGCTCGTATGTCTCTGATTACGTTGCGCGGCTCAAGAATGGTGGGACTCACCTAAACTTCTTTGTTTATGAGCAACTGGCCGCGTTGCCTCCAAGTACCTACCGAGAGCCGACCGCCTGGTCGCTTGATGTACCCTTGAATCGGTGGCTTGTTAGGCGCATTGCTGAGCTCAATTGCGTTTCACGAGATATGTCAGGCCTGGCGCGAGAGGTGGTTGGCGCAGCGCAGCTGTTCCGGTGGGATGAGGAGCGACGGCGGTTGTTGCGGGCAGAGTTGGATGCGGCCTTCTTCCACCTGTACGGGATCGAGCGGGACGACGTCGACTACATCATGGAGACGTTCCCGATCGTGAAGAAGAAGGACGTCGCGGCGTTCGGGTCGTATCGGACCAAGGAGCTGATCCTTGAAGTGTACGACGCCATGGCGCAGGCCATCCGTACCGGAGAGCCGTACAAGACCATCCTCGACCCGCCCCCCGGCGAAGGCCCCCGCCACCCGGAGTCCTCTCGGCCGGCTTGAGGTAGGTCGGTCACCTGGTACCGGGTCGGTGGCGGTTCGAGCCGGTCGGCTCCCGATCCCGGCCCTGCGTGCCTCTGGATACCTGAGCACCTATTACGATGCCTCTGCGTCTCTTGCCAGTGGCGCCTCGTGAAGGCATTACCGCTGTGCCGTTGGTGGGGTGCGAACCCCCGGACTTTATAGGAAGTGTTATGTCGGCTGACGACCTGGTTGGCGATATTGAGCGTGACCAAGCTGCCACCGTGCTACGCGAAGCGTATTCCGCAGGCAAGCTGACGGGTGAAGAGTTCCATGAGCGCCTGGAAGCCGCTATGGGCGCCAGGACGGAAGGTGATCTCGACCGGACGCTCACTGGTCTAGGTGGTTGGAACGCTATAAAGCCAGGCATGAAGTTCCGTCCGAGGTACGCGGTCGTCGCGGCTTCACTCGTCGCTCTTATAGCCGGAGGCGGCCTGGTCTGGAGTCAGGTTTCTGGCGGTGAGGAAACGAAAAAGGCGAGCAGCAACCAGAAGAAGACGGTGACGATCACAGTCGAGACCGAGAGCCCCGCCCCGGGATCCGGTTCGCAGTCACCTGCTACGGAGGACGTCAGCAAGCTGTACAAGGCGGCTCGGAGCAAGATGAAGGTGAACTGTCCCGGCGGATTCTGCTATTCGGACATCTACCTCACCATCAAGAACGTAGACAGCAAGGTCCACGAGTTCTGGTTGGACTACGTAGGGCTGGACAGCAGGGGCGTCATCGTCTACGAAGGAACTACATCGACTGGGAAGCTCGAGCCAGATGAGGCTAAGAAGCTCCAGCTATCGGCTTCCGACAACGAAAACCCGAAGAACAAGGTGGTCAAGATTCAGGTGAAGCCGATCAGGCTTACTGCTTGGGCGCCGGCCTCCTAGCGAGCTAGGGATTACCGTTGCTCCCGCGGTACTCCGGATGCCGGCTTTCTCAAAGTTCCTGGCAGTCGCTTATGTAGGTGGAGGGAGCGTTTATGTGGCGACGAGGCAATAAATTTTTTGTCCTGTATGTGACGGTAAGCCTGGTGGCAACTGTGCTGGCGTGTGCCTTTCTTGTCCGAGAGACGCGTAATGCCGACGGATCTGCAACTTATGAGGCGGAAGATACCCAAGCGCGCCCTGCGATGGTCGTGGCGGAGCGGAAGTACCAACCGGCTAGATCCCAACCCCATACGACCTGGGTGACGACTGGGTGCCGGCAATATACAAGCTGGGGAAACTGTATGCTGCCGGAAAGGCGGCCGGTAACCACCTATGCGACTGTCCCGGAAGCTTATTACGTGACCGTTTGGAGTAGACTGGACAACGCTACAAAAACGTTTACGGTGACCGCCGCTGAGTACGAGCGATGCAGCGTCGATGCACCCTGGCCCGACTGCCGTGGCTGAGGCGGCGGGCGAGCCAGGGTGCCGATTCGCTAAATCGTCCCGCCGGGCACGGTAGGCGAGACCAGAGAGCCCGGGTCATCGAGCCAGATGTGTCTCACCAGCGCTTCGAGCATCCTGGCGACGATGTGCGGCGCGCTGGCCGAGCTGGCCGGCCAGATCCCTCGCTCGGTGGCCCCGTCATCGACCTGCGTGATGATCGAGCCGGCGGAGCGGGCCAGCTCGAGTCACTGCCCCAGACCGTCCGGTCGGCGCAGGGGAACCCGCCCAGCCATCCTCCCTGCGCCCCCAGACGACATCGGGACTGAACGCTTCACGCGGGACTCGCCTGAGAATATCGGCGACGGTCGTCCCGGCTGACCTGTACTGCCACACCCACTATGGGGCATCTCCCGACGCTGACGGGCGAAGCTGATGAGGGGCCGAGCCCGCCTCGACGGGCTCGGCTGGCGGCTGCCTATGCCTTGGTGGAACGAACGGTCAGGATGAAGTGAGCCCACTCTTGGCGGGTGAAGGCCAGAATGGGACCGTTGCCACACTGCTTGGTGTCGCGTACGCCGATGGTGCCGTGGGGGGAGCGGCCTACTTCGACGCAAGTGGAGTCCGGGACGCTGTGCGTCGACTTGCGCCAGCCGCTGTACTGCTGCTTCACGTTACGGGCCTGCCTGTTCGCTCAGCCGGTCGGCCGCGTCCGTCAGAAGAGAGAGGCTCTCTAGGGCGGGAAGTGCAGCCTGCCGGAGCCGGTCATGTAGACGTTCATACCCTGCCACCTCACTCAGGGTTGTGTGAACCAGGCAGTTGCTGGTCTCAGCGACGACCAGCAATGGGTCCTGCGGGTCGGGGAACGAGTAGATCGTGTAGGCCGATGCCGGAAGTCGGGTCGCTGGGACGCGGGCGTCCAGCGGGAGGACGAGGACGGTGAAGCGCGGTTCGTGGGTCACGAGCTGAACCATGTGGCGAAGTTGCGTCGCCATGATTGCGGAAGGAACAGCCAGTCTCTTCAAGACGAACTCATCGATGATGACTTCGACCGTTGGACCTCCAGGGCGGAAGACGTTCTCCTGCCTTCGCTGACGTGCTTCCACGCTCTTCTCGGGCACGTAATTGAGCTTGGATCCATCGAGCTTGTCAAGCTCGATGAGTGCCCAGTTGTATTCGAGACACTGCAGAAGCCCAGGAAGGGCGGTCTGGTTGTACTCGTGGATCGTGGCGGCGCCGGACTCGATGTTGGCGTACATGCGTTGCCGGGCGCCCATGGCATCGCCGTAGGAGTCCCACCAGCCGCGCGCGTTGGCATCGAGCGCGATCTCGATGATCTCTTGGGTCTGCTCACGGGGGACGCCGAGTGCATTAAGGATGTTCGAGACGTCGCCGACGTCGGGGCGGGTGCGGGCGTTCTCGAGCTTGGAGATCGTCGTGCGGGAGCGGAAGATCGCTTTGGACAGCTCGTCGGCGGTGATGCCGCGCTGCTCGCGCAGGGTCCGTAGTTCGGTGGCGAGTCGTTGCCGGCGGACGAAGGGACTGGTCACCGGTGACCTCCGTGATCGGGCCGGTGAGGGCTGGGGGCAAACTGCTGACCGGGGACAGTCGAACTTATGACTAAGGGTTATCATGTGACCGCTCAGCGTGTCATCGATTGCCGCTGTCTCGAACGGGTCTCGACGAATGTCTTCGTGCCGAGGATGAACGTGCGCATCCGTGCACGTTCACGAATGCGCACGTCGTCGTCCGAACGAGGCACCTACGCCTCCGCGCGCGACTCCGGTGCGACCGGCGGACCGGACGCCGCAGCGGGGGGTGCGCACCGGGGCAGGGCGACGCTTCGCTAACCGGCGCTGTGCGGCAGGGTGGGCGGGACGGCGTTGTCCGGGCGGTCGAGCCAGATGTGCTGCGTCGTGGCGGTCACGGTGAGGCCGAACCGCGTGACGGCCGGCTCGCCCATCTCCTCCCAACGCTCGCGGGTTCGGTGCCTGACGTCCTGCGGCATCCGCTGATCCCGCAGCGGCATGAACCAGGCGGGGGACGTGAAGCGCCCTTCGGCCGTCCCGTCCTCCCCGCCGATGAGGACCGCCAGCGGATCGTCGGGGTGGAAAGTCGGTCCCCAGGGGGCGAGGATGCGACCGCCCGGCCGCGTCTGCCGCACCCACGCGTAAGGCAGTCGGCACGCCGCGGCCGTGGCGATCACGCGATCGTAGGGAGCGTTCGCGGCGTGGCCATGCGTGCCGTCCCCGGTCACCACCTGGACGCGGCAACCGGCTCGCGCGAGCGCGGCACGGGCCTGCTCGGCCAGACCGGGGTCTATCTCGACCGACGTGACGTTCTGCGGCCCGGCCAGCTCCGCCAGCAGCGCCGCGTTGTAACCGGTGTCAGGTAGGACCGCCGCATTACTGCGGCGGTCCCCCTTCAGAACCGTGCGTGCCACTTTCGCGGCACACGGCTCAAGCGAATCCTGTTGGCGTCACGGAGGTGAAGCACGCAGGTGCGCAGACGGCTGCTGCTCCAGCCGTTTTACGCAATGTGAGTGGAGGAGTTGTGCCGGTGGCTTCCGATCGCAATCGCTCCCAGGTTCCGTCTGGACGACCGCTTGATAGCGGATCGCCTTACGGATTCCGGTAAGCCATACCGTCCAGTCATCAGGGTGTTGTGGCTCAGTATCAGCGAAGAGTAGATACTCGCCGCAGAGCGGGCACTGTCCGTTTTGGTGTCGCATCATTGCAAGGCGACCATCTGACAGTGGCGGCCTTTGTTTGCGCCGCCTCCGCGTCCAGTATTCAGCCAGCTCCGGGTCGTCTGGGGAGGCGTTCCCAGCGACCATCACGTGTCGGACGATCGGGGTCCAGGCAAGCTTGATGAGATATCGACCCGTGGCTTGGTCGCCGAAAATCCATCTGGCTTGACTGGCGGGGTTGAACGCTCCGAAATAACGGCTAGCGACCCATTTTCTCGGTTTGTTCGGGTGGCTGCGAACCGCCCAGCGATAGACAGCCCACCAGAGGTAGTCGTCGATTTCGCTGAAAGTCCGCTTAGAGACCCCGTTCCGGTAGTAGGCGGCCCAGCCTCGTAGGATCGGGTTGAGGGTTGCGATCACTTCGAGCGCGTTGCTCCCGCGTAGTCTACGCAGTTCATTACGCAGCTTTTCGCGGAACCGGGCCACCGCCGCAGGGCTCGGTTTAATCAGGAGCTTGCTTCCCTTATATCGCCGGACGTTGTACCCGAGGAAGTCGAAGCCTTCATCGACATGGACGATTTTCGTCTTTTCGTCGTTGAGGGCCAGTCCCCTCGGCGCCAGCCAAGAAGCGAGCCGTGCTTTGACTTCTTGCGCCTGCTCACGGGTGTGGCACAGGGCTACATAGTCGTCCGCGTACCTGATCAGGATAGGACTTGCGGGTGCCGTCTTTCCGGCATGTACGCCGTCCGTTCGATACCTGACTCCCGCGGCCTCTTCCATTCCGTGGAGCGCGATGTTCAGCAGCAGTGGGCTGATGACGCCCCCTTGCGGGGTGCCCTCAGCGGTCGGGGCGAACCTCCCGCGTTCCATCATTCCGGCTTTCAACCATGCTCGTATCCATTCCGTGGCGGGGAAGGTTCCCAGCGTGGAGATGAGCCGCTGGTGGTCGATGCGGTCGAACGCCGCCGCCAGATCGGCATCGAGTATCCAGGTACGCTTTGAGAGTTTCCCTCGCAGCGCACGGTAGATTGCCTCGATTGCGTCGTGGCAGCCACGGCCCGGTCGAAAGCCATATGATCTCGGCTCAAACCGCGCCTCCCACTCGGGTTCCAGCGCGTTCAGCACCAGGGCCTGCAAGGCCCGGTCCCGGAGGACGGGAATTCCGAGCGGCCGCTGCTTTCCGTTGCTCTTCGGGATGTACACACGCTTGACCGCCATCGGTGTCCAAGTATGCGCATCAGAACAACACCATTCGACCAAAGCCGACTTGGAGTTGTCGGTAAGCGCGGTGAACCCACCTACCCCTGGCGTCTTACGTCCCGCGTTGATCTCCGTCACGCGTCGTACCGCTACGAGAACGTTCGACCGTGACCGGAGCATCAGTTTCTGCAAATTACGGACCTGCTTGAGGTCTCCTCTCCGCGATGCTGTGAATATCCGGTGGCGCAGACGTCGTACGTCCCCTTCTACTCTTCTCCAGTCAACAGACTTCCAGTCGAAGAGTCCGCCCTCGGGTCCGTTCGCTTCCAGGGTTCCTGGAGCGTCCAACTTGCCCCTTGATTCCGTCGCCGTCGCCATCTTCGTCCTCACAGATTCACCAGACCCGCGTGGGCTCCCTTTCGGGCCGGGCACACCGCCCGTATCCGGCCGGTTATCCGGGCACTCGATGGAGGGATCTCGTTGCCTCACCCGGTTTCCCGTTTCCTTTCGGCTGCCGGCATTCGCTTCTCGGGCCTTCCCAGTCCCGCTGGAGAGTTGGGCTTTCCTTGCGGTCGGCTTACCAGGCTTCCGCGCTTGGACTCCAACGGGGTTTCCACGTTCCGCACGTGCAAGGTGCGACCGGATTGGGTGCTCTCTATACCCCGGGACAGTGGTGCTCTCCCGACCATCACAGGCTCAACGATCGGCACGTGCCGCTTTTCAACGGCCAGTCCTGTACGGCCCTTATCATCTTCCATCTACGGGCCTTAATCGTAACGAGGCATCAACGAGAGTTCACTGACGGTGACTGGTCAGCTACTTGAGAACGTGTGAGCTGTTTCAGGCGGTGGAGGGCAACCAGGGGCGTCGGAGGGCGAGCTGGGTGAGTGCGTCCAGGAGGCCGAGCCGTGTTTGGCGGTGGTGGCCAGGTAGGAGCGGATGACGCAGAATTGTTCGGCTCCGGTGAGGGTGCGCAGGCAGCCCGAGACCTTCTGCCTGATCTTGATCATCCGGATCTCGCGTTCTGCCGCGTTGTTATCGAACGGTACCCGCGCGTCCACGGTGAACCGTAGATGATCGTCGTGGCGTTCCAGCAGCCGGCGAGCCAGCGCGTTGTGGTCTTTCTCCAGGCTGGTGGCCCGGGCCGCGGTCGCCTTCACACCCAGGCGGGCAGCGGAGCGGAAGGCGTGCTTGGCCGCGGCCATCTTCGCCCCATCCAGGCCGTCCAGGGTGCCGTCGCGGGCGAGCGAGGCCTCTACCAGGCGTTTCATGGTGCGCAGGGCGTCGGCGGCCTGAACCGCCCAGCACCAGACACCCTCGCCGCCGGCTGCGTTGTGGTGGTCCAGGACGGCCTGCAGCTCGCGCAGGACGTGGGCGTTGCAGCGAGCGTGCACGGCCTGGTCATAGGTGTCATAGGGCGCCCACCCGTCGTGCACCGCGACCCCACCGAAGTGCGGCAGCACCCCGGCGGCGTCCATCGCCTCGACCCCGCGCTTGCCGTGCACCGTGAGCAGCACGTACTTGCCCGTCGAGGCCGAGTGCACCCACCGCAGCCGACCCGCGACCCGCAGCGCGGTCTCGTCGAAGTGCACCACATCGGCACGGGTGAGCCGGGCACGGATCTGCTCGGTGAACCCGCCCGCTCGCCCCAGCCCCGCGGCCGCCCGCGCCGTCATCGCCGCGACCGTCCCGGCCGAGACCGGCGTGCCGAACAGCTCGGCCAGCGCACGCGCGGTGCGGTCCTTGGACAGGAACTGACCGACGTACAGATAGACGACGATCGCCGTGACGTTCGGGCCGTACTGCACCGGCGCATCCACCCCCGCCGGGGCGTCCGCGCGGGTCACCGTCCCGCACCCGCACCGCCGCTTGACCAGCTGATGCTCGGTCACCCTGACACGGATTTCCGGAAGGTCGAACACCTGGCGCCGCTCCACGCCGGCCCCGGCCGCGCCCGACAGGCCCCCGCCGCAGCCCCAGCACCGGCCAGGCTCATGCCGCACCCGCCGATCAGGCTCGGCAACCTGGCACAACGTCTGCCCCCGGTGCCCGGCCTGCCCGCCCGGCCGCCGGCCACTCTTCCCCCGCAACGACTTCGGCGGCGGCTTGGCCGGCCCATCCGACGACGGCGGCTTGGAGGAGTTCGAAGAGTTCTTCCCCAACTGCGCCTCAAGCTCGGCGATCCGGGCCTCCGCCCGCTCCAGCCGAGCCGACAACTCCACCACCAGCGCCGCCAGCTCGTCATAGGAGGGCTTGTCAGCAGCGGGCACCACACCATGATCGACAGTCAGGCCACTGTGTTCAAATCGGACACCTCTAGCGGACCTGACCAGTCACCACTGACGTTCACCCGCCCGGTCTTTCCCGACCTGTGGCTCCTGGATGGAACAGAAGCCCTTGGGCCATTCTCTGGGCTTCGCACCCCGCGATTACTCACGACGCACGCCAGAGCGGGAACAGGTCTTGAGCACTGATACGGCAGCTGTAATTTTGGTCCTGACCTGCTGTGATCATGGTGTGGTTTCGGCGTAGGTGTGCCAGGCGTGGTGACAGGTTCGGGCTCGT